>OMUV01000120.1 GCA_900314335.1 uncultured Prevotellaceae bacterium
TATGTGTAATTTTGGAACGGAGTATTTGATAAATTCAAAAATAACATGAAGAAGATTCTATTAATGATTGTGGCTCTTCTCTCCGGAATGCAGATGATGGCAGACGATGTGGTGCTGCCGCGTTTTGCGAGTTCCGGTACGACCCACAAGTGGTATTACATGCGCAGCCTCAAGTTTCCGGACCGAATGCTGACTGCGCGGGAGGCAGACTTGTACAATGAGGAGAAGGCTGCCGCCGACAACTATGATGACTGTCAGCGTCAGATGTGGTGCATCACGAGTGAGGACGGGGTGAACTTTACCTTCGTCAACAAGTATGACGGGCGCCAGATAGACGTGGGCCTGTCCAAGCGCTGGAGCAACTGGGAAAGTCTCCAGATGGCCGATGTGGCTCAGGCCAAGTTCTCGCTCGAGGTACGCAGCGGCGAGAGCGGCGACACGATACGTCTGGTGAGCGACCGTCCCGCCCCGGGCGGCGGAGATATCTTCCGTTATCCGGCCGGCACGGACGCTACGTACAACTATTATGTGTGGCTCGTGAGAGAAGCTTATTCACATGACGATGCCAGTTTCTTTATCCTTGAGCCGGCGCTGACGGACGAAGGCCCCGAGATGTCGGGCTCGGAGACGAGGACATACTACCGCATCATGAGCGCGCGCTCCGGCAGCGAGGACATGGCCCTCAAGGACAACACTGCCGCAAGCGATGCCGTATACAAGTTTATCACCACCAAGGACGCCACGGACCACACCTCAGAGTGGTACTTCTCCTCCGCAGGCTCGGGCAGGACGGTGCTGCGCAACAGGGCTACCGGCAATATCCTCTCGCCCGCAGTCGATGTGGTAGACGAGTATAATGTGCCCACAGTCGGCAGCGACGATGCCGCAGCAGTCTGGGTGCTCAATGCGATAACCTCCGACGAGTATACCATAGGCGGTACTGCCGGAGACGGCGTTACGCGATACCTTAGCAACACCCTCCTCGGCGAGCCGCAGATGCAGCCCGTAGCCGCAGAGCTCTCCGGCAGCGCTTTCGCCTGGAAATTCGTCAAGACGGAGATGGTCAACTCCATTGAGAACGCCCGTGAGACAGCCCCGATAGTGACGGTGACCGACGGCCGCGTCAGCGTGAGCGGCAACGCCAAGGCGGAGATTTATACCGTCGACGGCGTGAAGATTCCCTATGACACCGTGCTCAAGAGCGGTATATATATAATATGCGTGAACGGAAAATCTCAGAAGATTACCGTAAAGTAACATTTAATCCCAGTACAAGATGAAAAATATAAAATATATCGTATTCCTGCTTCTGAGCCTGCTTCTCCCCTTACAGAGCATATCGGCCCAGGACATGATAGTCACGGCAGCAGCATTCAAGACGTCGACTTTTTTGGAGGTTCCCGTAAAATATGCTGACATCGACTTTTCCGCTACGGCCGCCTCGGAGAGTTTTGCAGTGAAGACCAACACATCGGTGAAGCCCGTGAGCGACGTCTCATGGCTCAAGGCCGAGATGAAGGGCGACAGCGTCAAGGTGAGCGTTGAGGCCAATCAGGGCAAGTCCCGTCGTACCGCCGTGCTCCGCCTGTCAGCTCCCGACGGCAACAGCAAGACCGTTACGGTCACGCAGCTCGGTACGGACCCCGACTTTATTCTGAGGGCCGACACCGTCAAGGTGAACGGCTGCGACGCTACCGTCGTGATGCACATCGTTGCCAACAGCCCGCTGACCTTCACGCCCTCCGACTCATGGCTCACGCCCATCGACGTGACCTCCTTCGACGGCGTCAAGGACTACACCTACAAGGCCGGCACAATGCAGGAAGGCGAGCGCTACGGCAACATCACCGTAAGCGTGACCGCCGACGCTACCAAGACAGCCAAAGTGGTCGTCGACCAGAAGTTTGAGGGCTATCCCTTGTTTCTCGTGATGAGCGACACGCATATCGGCGCCGGCGGACAGACGGACAAGATGAGAGAGTCGCTCAAAAACCTCTACGGATACGCCGGCTCGGCCGATGCGCTCTTTGTGGTGGGCGACCTCACCAACAGCGGCAACCTCAGCCAGTACAACGACTTCAAAGCAGTCTTTGACGACCCTGAGATATTGCCCGAAGATGTGCAGCGCCACTATATCATGGGCAACCACGAATGGTATACTTCGGACGGCAACGGCTCCATGAACAACTATAACAGCCTCGGCCAGGACCACAATAAGTATTTCGACATCAAGGGCTATCCTTTTATCTACATAGGGCTGAGCGGTGGCTCGGAGGACAATTATAGCAACGAGAGTATCTCTTTCCTCAAGGAGAGCCTCAAGGATGCCGCCCTGCATTATAAGGGCAAGCCGATTTTCGTCTTTCAGCATATTCCTCCCTTCGGCACTGTACAGGGCTCAAGGAGTGATGACGGCGCCTGGGGCTCAAAGAAAGTGTACGATGTGCTCAAGGATTATCCGCAGGTGGTGGACTTCAGCGGCCACACACATTTCTCTTCCCGCTGCCCGCTTACACTGTGGCAGGACAAGTTTACCGCCATCAATGACGGAGGCAATCTGGACTGCTATGTGCGGGAAGGCAATGATGTGGACGGCTTGAAGCCCGAGGGCACCGGTTCGATGAGCGAGGGTATGTATGTGTCTGTTGAGGACGGCACTACCTTTACCGTGAGCCGCTACGACATGCTTCGCAACGAGGAGATCGGCGCACCGCTTACATTCACCGCTCCCTATGACGGCACGCACTTCACCTACGCTTCCTACAAGGGCAGCAAGCCCGTGTTCGAGGAGACGGGCGTTGTGACGCGTCAGATGCAGCCCACACAGCGCATGGTGCAGTTCCCGCAGGCTGTGATCAGCGATGACGACCCCAACGATGTGGTGCTCTACTACAAGGTGGACATTATCGACCAGACTGGAACAGTTGTAGCTACGGGCAACCGCAGCTCGCGCTTCTATATGGGCTCCTCAAAGCCCGACTCGCTGAGCATCCTCATCAGCAATATCAATGTGCAGGGCATGCTCAAGGCGCGCGTTACTGCCATAGACCCCTACGGCAATGAGAGCGACCCGATAGAGAGCGACGAGTTTGAGCAGGGCTCTTATACTCCGGCAGAAGGCACTACCGTGCCCGAGGCAGACCTTCTCAACCTCTACGTGGAGGATGACGGCACCGGCGTGGACAAGTCTGCCATGAACAATGTCGTAGTCACTTCCGAGAACAAGCCCGTGCCGTTCTACGACTCCGATTACAAGCTCCCCGGAGCCAAGTTCAGCAAAGACGCTTCGCAGTATTACTATATCGATTACAATGGCAACGAGAAGATAGAAAAAGCCTTTACCTCCGACTTTACGATGGAGACCTTCTTCTTCAGCAGTGACGTGTCGTTCCCGCAGACGCCTATGAGCTCGCAAGAGCAGGGCGGATTGGGCTACTGGATGGAGGGCGGCTCGCTCTACTTCTATGTGTCCGATGCAGACGGTAAATATTACAGCGTCAAGTCCAGCGCTCCGCTCCAGGGCGGCAAGTACTACCATGCAGTGGCTACATACAGCACATCCGACCGCACGCTTCGCCTGTACATCAACGGCTATCCTGCCGGAGAGACGCTTGTTGAGCCCGACCTCGGCCTCGTGAGGTCAGAATGCCGTCATCTCATTATAGGCGGCGATGTAGGCCCTGATGGCCTGTGTCAGTTCCCGCTCAACGGCTGCGTTATGGTAGCCCGCCTCTATTCCCGTGCCATTACCCGCGATGAGGACTATGTGCTCTACAAGGACGTGATAAAGAACTACCAGAAGCAGGAGGCTGATACTTCGATAGCCGCCGTGGCTCCCGTTGCGGACCTCTTCGATGTCAGCTTCGGCGAGAACGGAGCAGTCTCCGACGCTTCCGCACAGGCCATAGCCGTAACGACGGGCAATACGGTGCCTGAGACGTACTACAATACGGACTGGAAACGCTGGTTTGCCAAGTTCCCGGGCGACGACGGTCAGTGCTACTACGGCATCCCGTATACCAACAACGACGCCATCAAGGCCGCCTTGCTCTCCGACTTCAGCATCGAGGCTCTGTGCGTGGTCAACAACGACAACCTCGACAATACACTACCCGCAGTTCTCTCCTCACAGCAGCAGGGCGGTATCGGTATCGAACCGGGTTCTGTGATGGAAGGCTGGGGATACTTCAGCGGCAGCTACGCTACTGCCTACGGCTATGACTATCCTGTGCAGAAGAACACCGTCTACCATGTGGTGCTCACCGTGCAGACCGTCGATGTCGAGACCCCGACCATGTCGCTCTATGTCAACGGCGCCTTTGCCGGCAAGGCTCAGCTGGGCGGCGTGATGACCCTCCCGCAGGGCAACGCAACATACTTCTGCATCGGCGGCGATGCTGCCTATTCGGGTGATGCTGCGGAATATCTGCTCAACGGCGAGGTAGGCCTGGCGCGCATGTACAGCTCCGCTCTTACCGCCCCGCAGGTGAAACGCCTCTACGTCGATCTCAAGAAGTAGGATAAATTCCTTCTGAATATCTATAGACGGCTGCGTCGGATCTCTTCCGGCGCAGCCGTCTTGCATCTCAGAAGCGCCGGACGGAGCCCTGTTTTGTGAGGAATAAAGAATATCGCCGGAATATTGTCAGTTTTTATTGGCAATCGGGGCGGAGGTTTGAAATAATTTCTATCTTTGCAGTACTTCTTAATATTTTATCATAAAACGTATTTCATCATGAAGAAACTCTTATTGATAGGTGCCTCTGTTCTCGTGGCTGCAACGGCCGGGGCGCAGAAACGCCAGTTTGCCCCGCCTGTGATGGGCTGGAGCTCCTGGAACACGCTTGCTCTTAACATCAACGAGCAGAACATCTGCGCCAACGCCGACGCGCAGGCATCCTCCGGCCTCAGGGACGCAGGCTACAAGTACTGCAACATCGACGACGGCTATATGGGCGGACGCGACGCGCAGGGCAACATGACCTCCAACAACGAACTGTTCCCCCGCGGCATGCGCTACGTGGCCGACTACATCCGCAGCAAGGGCCTCATCCCGGGCATCTACAACGACGCCGGCGGCAACACCTGCGGCTCGCCCAACTTCAAGACGCCCGCCTTCGGTCAGAACGTAGGTTTCCACGGCCACGAGGCTGCCGACTGCGACCTCTATTTCAACAAGTGGGGCTATGACTTCGTCAAGGTGGACTACTGCGGCGCCAGCGGCCTCGGTCTGCAGGAGGAGCCCACTTACACTGCCATTGGCCACGCTATCCAGGCCGAGAGCAAGAAGCTCGGCAAGAAGATCTCCTACAACATCTGCCGCTGGGCGTTCCCGGGCGTGTGGTGCCGCGACGTGGCCGACTCATGGCGTATCAGCGGCGACATCCAGGCCAACTGGCCCTCGTTCAAGTATATCATCGGCAAGAACCGCTACCTCTCGGCTTACTGCGGCGGCGGCCACTACAACGATATGGACATGCTCGAGATCGGCAAGGGTATGCCGCTCAATGAGGAGCAGGTACACATGGCCATCTGGTGCATCCAGAGCTCTCCGCTGCTCGTGGGCTGCGATATGACCAAGATACCCCAGCAGTCGCTCGACCTCATGAAGAACAAGGAGCTCATCGATATCAATCAGGACGTCCTCGGCCTGCAGGCTTATGTGGCATGGCAGAAGAACGATACCTACGTATATGTCAAGGACATCAAGAAGCTCAACGGCAACACGCGCGCCGTGGCTCTGCTCAACCTGAGCGACGAGCCCCGCACCATCGATGTGCCCCTCTCCGTCATTGATATGAAGGGCAAGGCCGTGACCCGCGACCTCATCAATCACACCGCCGGCCCCGTGCTTCAGGACCGCATCTCCGAGACCATCCCCGCACACAGCGTTAAGATGTGGACAGTGACCGGCAAGCGCATCGAGCGCACCGTCTACGACGCAGGCACGGCCTACATGCCCATGTTCAACGACCTTGGCAAGAACCCCGAAATCGTGCGCTATGTGGACGATGCCGCTTCTCCCTTCGGCGTCAAGGTACGCTACCTCGGCAACAGCCCGCTCAACGTGATGAAGTGGACCAACGTCTACTCCGAGAAGGGCGGCCAGTATGACATCAAGGTCTACTACGCCTGCGCAGCCGACCGCTACCTCAAGATCAACGTCAACAACGGCCAGAGCGTCATCTACAAGGAGCTCAACACGGGCGACTACAGCAAGTACACATCGCTCACCGTGACCGCCAAGCTCCACAAGGGCAACAACGTCGTGACCCTCGGCTGCGACAACGGATACGCTCCCGACATCGCCGGCATCGAGCTAATTAAGAAATAACCTGCGCAGGGAATACACGCATATATATAATATGACAGGCAGATATAATATTTAGGCCGGTATTCCCCGTGCAATCAGAGCGGCCGCACAGACATGAGAAATGTCCGTGCGGCCGCTTCGCAGTATTCTGTGTATCAGGCGCGCGTCATGTGCCTAATCTGATACATTGATTTTCGTGATGAGCCATTTGCCACTGACGCGCTCTACTGTAAGTTCTGTATTGTTGCCCACGGAGAATACACCTTTCTTCACTTCTTTTATTTCGCGGGCTTTCTCACGGTACACCGTGGTGTAAAATCCGCCGATCAGCGCGTCGTAGCCGTACATCCCGTCCTGGATATATTTATCAGCCGCTTTTTGATACTGTTGCATGGCTTCCCCGGAGAGGAACTTATCCCTCAGTACCTTCGTCTCAGGTGCTACTTGAGCGTTCAGCGAGATATACACGGCTGTATAAGCCTTATAAAAGGAACTCAGGAATTCCTTCGGAGTGTCGCCGCCCACCCTTATCTTCGGCTTGGCCGACAGGAAGAAGCTGTCGTTATTGTCCGCCTCTGATACGTCCACGCTGTCGTAGCCCTGCACGTATGCTATGCGCGGCTGTCCGTCGTTCTTGTTCTTGACCACATAGAATCGGTTGCCTATCGTCTTGCCCGACCATGGGTCATAATATTCCAGACTATACCATCCGGGTTTCTGTCGCTTGATGACGAGGGTTTTCTCAAAATCATCAGGAGTGTCCTGCGCCAGTACTATCATGTCGCAATCGTGCGCCATCACCATTCTCCCGTATATCTCGAGAGCGTGCGGGGTCATGCTTCTGTCCATCAGAGAGTCTTCTCCGCGGCGACCAAAGGCGAGTGCTAAATTTCGCAAGAATTTCTTTACCGTATTGCTGTCTTTGTCGGCTATGTCGGTAAAATACGCGCCGTTCTGCTGTGCCTCGCTTTTCATAAGAGCGACGTTGTCAGCCTTCCCGCCTGTTTGTCCGCTGTGTCCCGGACTGCAGTAGGAAATGAGGCATGTTATTGCCGAAATTACGATGAGCAATGTCATTTTCTCCATAATGTATATTCTGCATTGTTTTTGAAGTCACTACCACCCCACATATCCTTTTGTTTAAAGTCGGATACCCATTGAGCTCCTGTATACATTGCTATATGTCCGTGAGGATGGCCTTTTATTGCTTCCAATACAATAATGTCCCCAGCTTTTGGTGTATATCCGTTCTTCTCAACTTGAACGAAGCCTAATTTAGGAAGGAAACTATCATAACCGCACGCATCGTGCGGATGTCCAGTTGTATCTAAACCTCCTGCTTCAAGTGCCATTCTTACGGCTAATGCTCCTTTGTATACTAATTCTCCTATATGACGTTCAACGATTTTCCGTCCGCACCTTCTACTATCCTCACTATTCAGAGTGAAGTCTGCTAGAAGCATTTCCTCTAAATCCTTGTACTTCATAGTGTGTCCCTGTAATATGTGCAAGGCTCTCATTTGAATATCTAAAACAGGTATTTCTTTTATTCCCTTGTCAAATAAACAGGGAAGCATTAGCACGCCTTTTAGCGGATATTGTTCTTCGATACCTAGTCTACCGTGTAACAGCCTCAAGGATTCAGAATTGAAATAGTCTGGGAAGTGATAGAATTTAATAATGGGGTTACACTCCACCCATAGCTCATTTCGTAACCCCCCGTCAGAGCGCATGAGGATGACCGATTCTGCAGAACGTTTTTCCCACGCATACAGCTCGTTTTGCCCAAGCGAGTCCCATATTTTTTGCTGGTTCTTAACAACATCCTCATAACAGGCAATACTTCTCTCCATGCTCATGCAGGTAGACTCTTCTTTAGCTTTTGTGGAGAAGCGCCTGTGTTTTTCAGGGAATAACGCAAGAACTCTCTCTAGTACGTTTGGATAAAGCCGTAGCAAAGTACGCCTAATCATCTCTGCATTATATGGGTTACGTTTGTGCCCGCCAAGTATGTGGAAAAAATGCCGCTGGTTCCAATATGCAAGGTCGCAGAACTCATGGGCGGAATACCCCTCGTCCTTCATCGGACGTCCGAGGACACTGACCACCTCCTTGCCTTCTATGTCGGCCAGTACTGCAAAGAAAACTTGCTCGAAGAATATATTACAATTCACACGCGAGTTAGGAAAGGAGTGGTCATTCATGCGATTTTTCTCCAGAAAGGCAAAAGACTCTTGGCAATAGTGGTGGATGAACTCCAAATCCGAGCCACCGAAAATCCCCATATTGTATGAAGCGATGGATTCCTTACGCAACGCATCGGTGATGTACTGCGGCAGCACAATTTCTTTATGACGAAGGATATTTTCTATCATGCGTCTATAATACACTGTACCTATTTCGCGATTCTGTGCTATAAGAGGAGCTTCTAGTAATTCCTGCTTGAAAGGTTTAGGCGTGTAAATATCTCCATCAACGTGTAGGAAAGGCTTATTCTGCATATAATAAGTCTTTACTTTCGCATACGCCCAATGCTGCGGCAGACAAAGGCTGTCGGTGTAAACAATATGTACATTGGTGTAAGGCAGTTTGAGCTTTTCTATCAAAACTTCATAGCCGCGTTGGTCGGTATATAGTTCAACTTGGTCGTAATTGCTGCATAGGGAGTAGCAACTTAATGCCCATGACATAAGGTTGTGTTCAGCATTGTTCCATCCATAGCCGCACTCCAATGGATTGCGTCTCCCGCTCCAGAAAGTCTGAATGATTTGCATAAATTAAAGTTTTTTGTTCTCTATTACTGTTTGCAAATTTAATAATTTCGGATAATGTACATAGAAAATCGGATTTTTTTGAGAGTTTCCATGATGGGGCGCTGGTTCTCTGAATTTACGCGTGTGCGTACATGTACTATATGTATGTATGCCTCCATATCTGTTATTATAATGTTGACGGCACGGGCGTTATTAATATCCAGGCGGCTGCTTTGTCTGCTCCCACGGCTGCGCGGCAGTGTTTGTAGCCAGTCGGGCCTGCGAACAGGGCTGTGGAATATTCGTAGCGGCAGTGCGGTATTTTTCCTCCGTTTGAAATGAAGATTACCTGCCTTGCAGTGGATATTATTATGTACAAATAGTTAATATTTCGATTACTTTGCTTTATGACCCTGGTTGAGACTTCAAAATTCAAATAGCTACGTGGTACTTCATCCCTGCTCCATGTTGTCGGCGCCGGGCCTCATGGATGTATATATGTGGCGGATGGAAGATGTATATCCGCTTTTCGGGGACTCGTTTCAGCACACTCGAAAAACTCTCCCGCATATCTCAATGCTCACATAGGACCTGAGGAAAACTACGTTTGAGGTAGTTTAAAACATCTCAAATGTAATTTTGCCCTTTGCGGAGCGCTGATTACCAGCGTGTTACAAAGGCGGATTTTGGCCGTTTCCGGAGCCCGTCTCACCCCTTCCGCCGGGCATGCTATCCATGGTAAAATAGCCGGTTTTCCGCCTGAGAATAGCGGGCTCAGGGCGGGCTTTTCTCCGCTGCGGCGGATGTGCCCCTGCGGCCGATGCCGGTTTTCCCGGTCAGCTCACCGCTGACAGACCGTGCGGATTGCAGCCCGAATTGAAAGCGCATGTTCCAAAATCCCGCTTCACCTCCCATATTGGCTCCTGTCGCGAATTTTCTTTTGAACGCTCCTCCCGTGTGCAATGAGCACGGAAGAGGACGAATATCCACCTTGTCGCCTTTCACGGCCGCCGGAAAAGCAGTGCGAATCAGTTAAAGAAGTATTATTTCGCGGTTGCAACGTTAAATATTAATAATAATTTTACCGAATTCAGCCGACTTTTCTCGTGAATTCAAATGCAAATAATTGATTATCAAATATTTCAAGTGGATCCGGTGGGTTTTAGAATTTTTTGAAGCCCTTCAGGGAGGCCCGAAAAGGGTGGTGCAGCCCGCGAAAAGCTTTGCTAATCCGCAAATTCTTAGTAACTTTGCAGCCCGAAAACGTGTAGAACGCATGCTCCTCAGGGGCTCGAGTGCACGGCAAAACATTATTGGCTTAAAGTTAGAATATACATATAAATAATTAAAATACAACAAGATGCCTACTATTCAACAGTTAGTAAGAAAAGGCAGAAAGGTGCTGGTAGACAAGAGCAAATCTCCTGCTCTTGACTCATGCCCCCAGCGTCGCGGCGTATGTGTACGTGTGTACACGACGACCCCGAAGAAGCCTAACTCTGCAATGCGCAAGGTGGCGCGTGTACGTTTAACCAACTCTAAGGAGGTCAACTCCTACATCCCCGGAGAGGGACACAACCTGCAGGAGCACAGCATCGTGCTGGTGCGCGGCGGCAGGGTTAAGGACCTTCCCGGTGTACGTTATCACATCGTCCGCGGTACGCTCGATACAGCCGGTGTAGCCGGTCGCACGCAGCGCCGCTCGAAGTACGGAGCCAAGAGACCTAAAGCCGGAAAGTAAAAAGTAATAACAATTCATTTGGTTTGCGAGGAAGCAAATAAGTAAAAAGGTTGAGTAAACGCTCCCGGCGGGGACGTTGAAGACAATAACTCAAGCAGCCTCGAAACAATTATCGCTTAGCAAAATGAGAAAAGCAAAACCCAGAAAACGTGTGATCCTTCCGGATCCCGTTTACGGAGACCAGAAGGTTTCCAAGTTTGTTAACCACCTCATGTACGATGGCAAGAAGAATACCTCTTACAAGATATTTTATCGCGCCCTTGAGATCGTAGGTGAGAAGGCCAAGGATCAGGACAAGTCTGCCCTCGAGATATGGAAGACAGCCCTTGACAAGATCACCCCGCAGGTAGAGGTGAAATCGCGCAGGATCGGCGGTGCCACATTCCAGGTGCCTACCGAGATACGCCCTGACAGAAAAGAGTCGGTGTCTATGAAAAACCTCATCACCTTTGCCCGCAAGCGCAGCGGAAAGTCTATGGCAGAGAAGCTCGCTGCCGAGATAATGGATGCCTACAATGAGCAGGGCGGCGCATTCAAGCGTAAGGAAGATATGCACCGCATGGCTGAGGCTAACCGCGCATTCGCACATTTCAGATTCTAAAAGAGAAGGACATAATAAATGGCTAAAACAGATCTAAGTCTCACACGCAACATCGGCATCATGGCTCACATCGATGCCGGCAAGACTACTACATCCGAGCGTATACTTTATTACACCGGCAAGACTCACAAGATCGGTGAGGTGCATGACGGTGCCGCCACCATGGACTGGATGGAGGAGGAGCAGGAGAGAGGTATCACCATTACTTCCGCCGCTACCACCACCTACTGGAACTGGAACGACAAGACCTATAAGATCAACCTCATCGACACACCGGGACACGTGGACTTCACCGCCGAGGTGGAGCGTTCCCTCCGTGTGCTTGACGGCGCCGTAGCTACCTACTGCGCTGTAGGCGGCGTACAGCCCCAGAGCGAGACAGTGTGGCGTCAGGCCGACAAATACAATGTTCCCCGTATCGGATTTGTGAACAAGATGGACCGCTCCGGCGCCGACTACTTTGAGGTGCTCCGTCAGATGAAGGCCATCCTTCACGCTAATCCCTGCGCCATTACTATTCCTATCGGCGCTGAGGAGAACTTTAAGGGTGTGGTGGACCTTCTCAAGATGAAGGCCATTGTATGGCACGATGAGACGCTCGGCGCCGAGTTTGAGGTGGACGAGATCCCCGACAATCTCAAGGCCGACGCTCAGGAGTGGCATGACAAGCTCGTAGAGCAGGCAGCTGAGTGTGACGACGCTCTCATGGAGAAATACTTCGACGATCCCTCGGCCATCACGACCGAGGAGCTCATAGCCGCTATCCGCAAGGGTACGCTCGCTCAGAAGATCACTCCTATGACCTGTGGTTCTGCTTTCAAGAACAAGGGCGTGCAGACCCTTCTCGACTATGTCTGCATGTTCCTTCCCTCTCCTCTTGACACGCCCAACATCGTCGGCACCAACCCGCAGACCGGCGAGGAGGAAGACCGCCGTCCCGCAGAGGACGAGCACACCGCCGCTCTCGTGTTCAAGATCGCTACCGACCCGTATGTAGGCCGTCTGACCTTCTTCCGTGTTTACTCCGGTAAGGTGCAGGCCGGCTCCTATGTATACAATGTCCGTTCCGGCAAGAAGGAGCGTATCTCACGCCTCTTCCAGATGAACTCCAACCACCAGAATCCCGTCGACGTTATCGCCGCCGGTGATATAGGTGCAGGCGTAGGCTTCAAGGATGTGCGCACGGGCGATACTCTCAGCGATGAGGACGCTCCCATCGTACTGGAGTCTATGGACTTCCCCGATCCTGTGATCGGTATCGCCGTAGAGCCCAAGACCCAGAAGGATCTCGACAAGCTCTCCAACGGTCTCGCCAAGCTGGCCGAGGAGGATCCTACCTTCACGGTTCACACCGACGAGCAGAGCGGCCAGACCATCATCAGCGGTATGGGCGAGCTTCACCTTGACATTATCATCGAGCGTCTGCGCCGCGAGTTCGGTGTGGAGTGCAACCAGGGTAAGCCTCAGGTCAACTATAAGGAGGCCATCACCAAGACGGTCAACCTCCGCGAGGTGTACAAGAAGCAGACCGGTGGTCGTGGTAAGTTCGCCGACATTATCGTAAATGTTGGTCCTCTCGATCCCGACTACAAGGACGGCAACCTCGAGTTCATCAACAAGGTGACCGGCGGTAACATTCCCAAGGAGTTCATTCCCTCCGTCCAGAAGGGCTTCGAAAGCGCTATGAAGAACGGTGTTCTCGGCGGCTATCCTATGGTAGGTCTCAAGGTGGAGCTTCTCGATGGTTCGTTCCATCCCGTTGACTCCGATCAGCTCTCATTCGAGGTGGCTGCCATCAACGCTTACAAGAACGCCTGCGCCAAGGCTCACCCCGTGCTCATGGAGCCCATCATGCGCCTTGAGGTAGTTTGCCCCGAGGAGAATATGGGTGATGTGATCGGCGACCTCAACAAGCGTCGTGGTCAGGTAGAGGGCATGGATACTACCCGCAACGGTGCCCGCATCGTCAAGGCTCTCGTGCCTCTGGCAGAGACCTTCGGCTATGTGACCGCTCTCCGTACCATCACCTCCGGCCGTGCTACGTCGTCCATGCAGTACGATCACCACGCTCCTGTTTCCACTTCGATTGCCGAGAAGGTGCTCGAGGAAGTCAAAGGACATGTAGAGCTGCTTAAACAGTAAACATCTAAATATGTGTCTTGTGGGCGGGGCTAACGAATGACTCTTAGCCCCGTACCCGAGGCGCACAATAAAAGTAAACAATGAGTCAGAAAATTAGAATCAAACTGAAATCCTATGATTATTCTCTCGTAGAAAAGTCTGCGGAGAAGATCGTCAAGACCGTCAAGGCTACGGATGCCATCGTGAGCGGACCTATTCCTCTCCCCACGCATCGCCGTATCATCACGGTCAATCGTAGTACCTTTGTCAACAAGAAGGCCCGCGAGCAGTTCGAGCTGTCGAGCTACAAGCGCCTTATCGACATCTACAGCTCTACTTCCAAGACTGTGGACGCTCTCATGAAGCTGGAGCTCCCCTGCGGCGTAGAGGTAGAAATCAAGGTATAGTATATCAAGGCGAACAATACATCTATCAATAACACTCAAATTAAATTTCTGAAATGCCAGGATTATTAGGAAAGAAAATCGGAATGACTTCCGTTTTCAGTGCTGATGGCAAGAATGTGCCATGCACTGTTATCGAAGCTGGCCCTTGTGTGGTAACACAGGTGAAGAGTGTAGAGCACGACGGCTATGAGGCCGTTCAGCTCGGCTTCCAGGAGGCTAAGGAGAAGAATACTACCAAGCCTATGGAGGGACACTTCAAGAAAGCCGGTACCACTCCCAAGCGCCACTTGGCTGAGTTCACTGATTTTGACAAGGAACTGAGTTTAGGCGATACGGTCACCGTAGACCTCTTTGCTGACGCCCGTTTCGTAGACGTTACGGGCACATCCAAGGGTCACGGCTTCCAGGGCGTTGTGAAGCGTCACGGATTTGGCGGTGTGGGTCAGTCCACTCACGGCCAGGACGACCGTCTCAGAAAGCCGGGTTCTATAGGAGCCTGCTCTTACCCTGCAAAGGTGTTCAAAGGCATGCGCATGGGCGGCCAGATGGGCAATGCCCGCGTTACCACGCACAATTTGCAAATCTTAAAAGTAATCCCGGAGAGCAATCTGCTTCTGCTGAAAGGCTCTGTACCCGGGTGCAAAGGTTCAATCTTAATCATTAAGAAATAATGGAACTCAGCGTATATAACATAAAAGGCGAGGATACGGGCCGCAAGGTAACCCTTGACGACGCTATCTTCGGCATTGAGCCCAACGATCACGCCATCTACCTTGCTGTGAAGCAGTACATGGCCAACCGTCGTCAGGGCACGGCAAAATCCAAGGAAAGAAGCGAAATCAGCGGTTCTACACGCAAGCTCGGTCGTCAGAAAGGCGGCGGCGGTGCACGTCGTGGTGACATCAACTCTCCGCTGCTCGTAGGCGGTGCCCGTGTATTCGGTCCCCAGCCGCGTGACTACTCCTTCAAGCTCAATAAGAAGGTTAAGGCTCTCGCCCGCCGTTCTGCTCTGAGCTACAAGGCTAAGGAGAACGCTATCATCGTGATCGAGGACTTCTCGCTCGACGCTCCCAAGACCAAGAGCTACATCTCCATGCTCGAGGGCCTCAAGGTGGCTGACAAGAAGTCGCTGCTCGTTCTTCCCAAGGAGGATCGCAACATATTCCTCTCTGCACGCAATCTGCAGGGCGCTAAGCTCACGGTGGCCAACAAGCTCAACACCTATGTTGTGCTCGACGCCGGTGTGCTCCTCTTTACGGAGAACAGCGTGAAGGAAATTAATGACGCATTAAACAAGAAGGAGGCTTAACCATGACATTTATAATTCGCCCGATGGTCACCGAGAAGATGAATCGTCTGACCGACAAAGAGAAGAAGTATGGGTTTATAGTAAAGCCCCAGGCAAACAAGATGCAAATCAAGGCAGAGATCGAGAGCCTTTACAAGGTGTCCGTAACGGGTATCAGCACTATGCGCTATGCCGGCAAGAACAAGAGCCGCTACACCCGTGCCGGATTTACGAAGGGCCGCACCAATGCCTACAAGAAAGCCGTCGTAACGCTTAAGGACGGTGATGTAATAGACTTTTATAGCAACATTTGATAAGATATGGCAGTACGTAAATTCAAACCTACTACACCAGGTCAGAGACATAAGATTATTGGTACATTCGAAGAGATTACTGCATCTGTACCAGAGAAATCTCTCGTTTACGGCAAGCGCTCTACGGGCGGCCGTAACAACGTGGGAAAGATGACTGTGCGTTACCGTGGCGGAGGCCACAGGCGCAAGTTCCGCCTCGTTGACTTCAAACGGGAGAAAGATGGTGTACCCGCAGTGGTAAAGTCGATCGAGTACGATCCCAACCGTTCGGCTCGCATCGCCCTGCTTTACTATGCTGACGGAGAGAAACGTTATATCATAGCTCCCAATGGACTGAAGGTAGGCGCTACCCTTATGTCTGGCGCACAGGCTGCACCCGAGGTAGGCAACGCTCTTCCCCTCCAGAACATCCCTGTAGGTACCGTGATTCATAATATCGAGCTCCGCCCGGGACAGGGCGCAAGGCTCGTACGCTCGGCAGGCAATTTCGCCCAGCTCACCTCCCGTGAGGGACGTTATTGCGTTATCAAGCTCCCCTCAGGCGAGACACGTCAGATCCTCAGCGCCTGCAAGGCTACTGTAGGCTCTGTAGGCAATTCCGACCACGCGCTCGAAAGCTCCGGCAAGGCCGGTCGTTCACGCTGGTTGGGACGTCGTCCTCACAACCGCGGCGTTGTAATGAACCCTGTTGATCACCCGATGGGTGGCGGCGAGGGTCGTCAGAGCGGCGGTCATCCTCGTTCCAGAAACGGCTTGTATGCTAAGGGTCTCAAGACAAGAGCTCCCAAGAAGGCATCCAATAAGTATATCATCGAGAGAGCTAACGCTAAGAAATAATAGTTAAGAGAGTAAATTATGAGTCGTTCACTAAAAAAAGGACCGTACATCGCAGTAAGTCTTGAGAAGAAGATTCTCGCCATGAATGAGAGTGGCAAGAAAAGCGTTGTAAAGACATGGTCCAGGGCTACGATGATTTCCCCGGATTTCGTGGGACATACCATTGCAGTCCACAACGGTAACAAATTCATACCTGTGTACATTACCGAGAATATGGTAGGCCATAAGCTTGGCGAGTTCGCTCCCACGCGCAGATTTGGCGGCCACTCCGGCAATAATAAGTAAGGCGTGAGCCAGAGAGACCAGGTAACTAAAGCAAAAAACAAAATAAGATAATGGGAAAAAGAAAAAGATTAGCGGCAAATGCTATAAAAGAAAGCCGCAAGACCCAGTACTCCGCCACACTCAAGGGCATTCCCTCTTCTCCCCGTAAGATGCGCTATGTCGTAGACTTGATACGTGGCATGGAAGTGAACAGGGCACTCGGTACCCTCCGCTTTTCCGCAAAGGCCGCTTCAGTACCCGTAGAGAAGCTGTTGCGTTCTGCCATAAGCAACTGGGAAGCCAAGAATGACCGTAAGGCCGAGGACGGAGAGCTTTACGTACTCCGCGCACTTGTAGACGAAGGAGTCACCCTGAAACGTATGCGTCCCGCTCCGCAGGGCCGTGGCTATCGTATTCGCAAACGTTCTAATCATGTTACTCTGTTCGTAGGAACAAAAAATGACAAATAACTAAGATTATGGGACAGAAAGTAAATCCGATTAGCAATAGACTCGGCATCATTCGCGGTTGGGATTCCAACTGGTTCGGCGAGCACAACTATCCCGACAATATTGTAGAGGATAACAAGATTCGCAAATATATTCAGACACGTCTCAGTGAGCGTCAGGCAGACAACTATGTCTCCAAGATCGTCATTGAGCGTACACTCAAGCTCATCACCGTGACGCTTTGCACCTCTCGTCCGGGCCTCATCATAGGCAAGGGCGGCGCTGAGGTAGATCCCCTGAAGGAGGAGCTCAAGAAGATCACCGGCAAGGACGTTTATGTCAATGTCTACGAGATCAAAAAGCCCGACCTCGACGCTCAGATCGTAGGCAAGACCATCGCCCGCCAGATCGAGGGCAAGATGGCTTACCGCCGCGTCATCAAGATGGCTGTACAGAACACTATGCGTGCCGGTGCCGAAGGCATCAAGGTACATATCACAGGACGTCTCAACGGTGCCGAAATGGCTCGTCAGGAGATGTACAAGGAGGGTCGTACGCCTCTGCATACTTTCCGCGCTGACATAGACTATTGCCAGACTACGGCCCTTACCAAGGTCGGACTGCTCGGCATCAAGGTATGGATCTGCCGCGGCGAAGTGTACAAGAAAGTGGACCTCGCTCCCAATTATGCTCAGCAGAAGGACAACTCCCGCCCCGGTGGCGAGCGTCGACGCGGCTTCGGTAAGAGAAGGAATAATAACCGCTAATTTGTAGTCAATTATGTTACAACCTAAAAGAACTAAATATAGAAGGCCTCAAAAGGGGCGTTGTAAGGGTAACGCTCAGAGAGGCAATCAGCTCGCATTCGGCAGCTTTGGCATCAAGAGCCTGGAGACAGAATGGCTCAACCAGCGTCAGATAGAGGCTGCCCGTGTTGCTGTTTCTCGTTATATGCAGCGTGAAGGTCAGGTCTGGATTCGTATATTCCCGGACAAACCTATTACCAAGAAGCCTGCAGATGTCCGCATGGGTAAAGGTAAAGGTGATCCTGTAGGATATGTGTATCCGATCACACCGGGACGTATTATCTTTGAAGTGGAAGGTGTTTCGTATGAAGTAGCTAAGGAAGCTCTTCGCCTCGCAGCACAGAAACTGCCGGTTACCACAAAGTTTGTAGTAAGACGTGATTACGATAAAAATGCATGATTATGAAGATTGCAGAAATTAAAGAACTTCCCACCAACGAGCTTCAGGAACGTCTTGAGACAGAAGAGCAGAAATTTCATCAGCTCAAGCTCAACCACTCCATTTCTCCCGTAGAGAATCCCTCCAGCATCAAAGAGGCTCGCCGCACCATAGCACGCATGAAGACTGTTTTGCGTGAGAGGGAATTAAACAAATAAATCAGAGCGTAAAATGGAAGAAAGAAATCTTAGAAAGACTCGCCAGGGTGTGGTGACCAGCACAAAGATGGATAAGACCATTGTTGTGGAGGCTAAATTCAAGGAGATGCATCCCATCTATGGCAAATATGTTTCAAAGACTAAGCATTACCATGTGCACGACGAGAAAAACGAGTGCCAGGTAGGTGACAAGGTCCTTATTATGGAAACCCGTCCTTTGAGCAAAACCAAAAGATGGAGATTAGTAGAAATCGTAGAAAAGGCTAAGTAAAAATGATACAGGTAGAAACTAAACTCAATGTGGCCGACAATAGCGGCGCCCGCGAGGCTGTGTGCATCCGTGTGCTCGGCGGCACAAAGCGTCGTTATGCCACTGTGGGCGACATCATTGTTGTTGCCGTTCAGAATGTAATTCCTTCCTCCGATATGAAGAAGGGTACAGTATCGAGAGCTTTGATCGTCCGTACGAAGAAGGAGATCCACCGCGCTGACGGTTCGTGCATCCGCTTCGACGACAATGCCTGCGTATTGCTTTCCGCTGCTGGTGAACTGCGCGGAAGCCGTATCTTTGGCCCTGTAGCCAGAGAGCTCAGAGCAGTCAATATGAAAGTTGTGTCACTCGCACCTGAAGTGCTTTAAACGGAAAAGTAAATATGAGTAAGTTACATATTAAGAAAGGTGACACCGTTTACGTGAATTCCGGTGAGAGCCGTGGCCAGAAAGGCAAGGTCATCAAGGTGCTTGTAGCAGAGCAGAAAGCCATCGTAGAGGGTGTCAATATGGTGTCTAAGGCTCAGAAGCCGACGGCCAAAACTCCTCAGGGAGGCATTATCAAGAAAGAGGCTCCGATACATATCTCGAACCTCAACCTCATCGACCCCAAAAGCGGTAAGCCCACGCGCATAGGCCGTCGCCGCAACGATGAAGGCAAACTCGTGCGCTATTCCAAAAAATCAGGGGAGGAAATCAAGTAATGGCCAACACCGCAAGTCTCAAAAAGGTATATGCCGAGCAGATCGCTCCGGCATTGATGAAGAAGTTCAACTACTCTTCACCCATGCAGATTCCCGTGCTCAAGAAGATCGTTATCAACGAAGGCCTCGGCTCTGCATCACAGGATAAGGACAAGAAGATCGTGGACAAGGCAATAGAGGAGCTCACTGCCATCACAGGTCAGAGGGCTGTAGCTACGCTGTCCAAGAAGGATATTGCCAACTTCAAGGTAAGAAAGAAGATGCCCATCGGCGCCAGAGTTACTCTGCGCAGGGAGCGTATGTACGAATTCCTTGAGGAGCTGGTAAAGGTGGCTCTGCCGCGTATCCGCGACTTCAAAGGTATCGAGAGCAAGCTCGATGGCCGTGGCAACTATACCCTCGGCATCAAGGAGCAGATTATCTTCCCTGAAATTAACATCGACAGCGTAGAACGTCTCACCGGTATGAACATCACTTTTGTTACTACCGCCAAGACCGACGAGGAAGGCTACGAGCTGCTGAAGCTCTTCGGACTCCCCTTCAAGGACGCTAAAAACAATTAATAAGAAGTATGGCAAAGGAATCAATGAAAGCGCGCGAGGTAAAGCGCGCCAAGATGGTGGCCAAGTATGCTGAGAAGCGTGCAGCTCTCAAGAAGATCATCAACACTACCGACGATCCTGCTGAGGCTTATGAGGCAGCCCGCAAGCTGCAGAGCATCCCTCACAACGCTTCTCCCGTACGCCTTCACAATCGTTGCAAGATCACGGGTCGCCCCAAAGGCTATATCCGTATGTTCGGCCTCTCACGTATCCAGTTCCGCGAGATGGCTTCCAACGGACTTATCCCGGGCGTTAAGAAGGCCAGCTGGTAATCCACCGCAAAACAACAGAGAGAAAGTATTTATTTAATATTGTCGGGCAGGTCCCGATTAATTAAACAAACAACAAATGACAGATCCAATAGCAGATTATTTGACAAGGCTTCGCAACGCCATCCGTGCCAATCACAGGGTGGTGGAGATCCCTGCGTCAAATTTGAAAAAGAACATTACTAAGATTCTTTTCGAAAAGGGCTATATCCTCAATTACAAATTTGTAGAGGATGGCCTGCAGGACATTATCAAGGTGGCTCTCAAGTATGATCCCGCCACCAAGAAGAGTGCCATCAAGTGCCTCAAGCGCGTTTCCCGTCCGGGACTGCGCAAATACTCGGGCTACAAAGACATGCCGCGCGTTATCAACGGCCTGGGTATCGCCATCGTCTCCACCTCCAAGGGTGTGATGACCGATAAGGAGGCTACCAAAGAGAAAGTAGGCGGCGAAGTTTTGTGTTACGTATACTAATACAGGAGGACTAACATGTCAAGAATAGGTAAATTGCCGATTAACATCCCCTCTGGCGTCACCGTGACGGCAAAGGATAATGTAGTGACCGTAAAAGGTCCGAAGGGTGAGCTTACACAAAAGGTCGATCCTTCTATCATTGTAAACGTAGAAGACGGACATGTAACATTTGCCATCGACGAGAAGAATGATACTGTTGATGCCAAGCAGAAGCAGGCATTCCACGGTCTTTACCGTGCGCTCGTCAATTCGATGGTAATAGGTGTAACCGAGGGCTACAAGAAAGAAATGGAGCTTGTAGGTGTAGGTTACCGCGTCTCTAACGAGGGCAATGTGATGGAATTCCAGCTGGGCTATACTCACCCCATATTTCTTCAGTTGCCGCCCGAGATCAAAGTGGAGACAAAGACAGAAAGAAACAAGAATCCCTATATTTGCTTGCAGTCGTGCGACAAGCAGCTTCTCGGCCAGGTTTGCGCCAAGATACGCTCGTTCCGTATGCCGGAGCCTTACAAGGGCAAGGGTATACTTTATATCGGCGAACAGATCCGTCGTAAGTCGGGTAAGGCAGCCGGTGCCAAGTAATAATTTGCATAAGACGTATTTATTATGAAATCCAAAGTAGAAAGACGACTGAAAATCAAATATCGGGTACGCAATAAGATAAGCGGAACCGCTGAGCGTCCCCGTCTGAGTGTTTTCCGCAGCAACAAGCAGATCTATGCTCAGGTAATCAACGACGAGGATGGCCGCACCCTTGTGGCTGCCTCATCTTTAGGCATCAAGGAGAAAATGACCAAGTCAGAGCAGGCTGCCAAGGTAGGCGAGGCTCTCGCCGAGAAAGCTGTGGCTGCCGGTATCTCCGAAGTAGTGTTCGACCGTAATGGTTATCTCTATCATGGTCGCGTGAAAGAACTCGCTGACGGCGCCCGCAAAGGCGGCCTTAAATTTTGATGGTTATGGCAAACAGAGTAAATGTAAAGAACGAAGAATTAAAGGACAGGCTGGTTGCCATCAACCGCGTCACCAAGGTGACCAAGGGCGGCCGCACATTTAGCTTCTCGGCTATCGTCGTAGTAGGCGACGGCCAGGGTGTGATAGGCTACGGCCTCGGTAAGGCAGGCGAAGTGACGGCTGCTATCTCCAAGGGCGTAGAATCAGCCAAGAAGAATCTTATCAAGATCCCCGTAATACACGGTACTATACCTCATGCACAGCAGGCTCATTTCGGTGGCAGCAAGGTAATCCTGATGCCCGCCTCCGAGGGTACTGGTGTTGTGGCCGGCGGCGCTATGCGTGCCGTGCTGGAGAGCGTAGGCATCAAGGACGTGCTTGCCAAGTCGCAGGGCTCCTCCAATGCTCACAATCTTGTCAAGGCTACTATTCTGGCCCTCTCGCAGATACGCGATGCACGTCAGATAGCTGCCGAGCGTGGCATTTCTATGGACAAAGTATTCAGAGGCTAAAATCACATACAACAATGGCAACTATCAAGATTAAACAGATAAAGAGCAAGATTGGCGCACCCAAGGACCAGAAGGCTACCCTCAAGGTGCTTGGCCTCCACAGAATAGGTGAGATTGTTGAGCGTGAGGACAACGCCGTAACGCGTGGTCAGATCAACAAGGTGAACCATTTGGTAACTGTAGTAGAATAATTAAAACTGACAGATAATGAATTTGCATACATTAAAACCGGCAAAGGGCTCCACACAGAGCCGCCGTCGCCTCGGCCGCGGTCCCGGTTCAGGTTTGGGTGGAACCTCTACACGTGGTCACAAGGGTGCCATGGCACGCTCCGGCTATAAGAAGAAGGTAGGTTTTGAGGGCGGTCAGATGCCTATGCAGCGTCGCCTCCCCAAATACGGTTTCAACAACAACTTCCGTGTTGAGTACAAGGCTATCAACCTGTCTGTACTTCAGAGTCTGGCTGACGAGAAGCACCTCGAGAAGATTACTCCCAAGGAGCTCCATGAGGCTGGATTCCTGTCCAAGAAACAACTTGTTAAGATACTTGGTAAAGGCGAGCTCACCGCTAAGCTCGAAGTAGAGGCCAATGCATTCTCCAAGACTGCACAGGCTGCTATCGAGAAGGCTGGCGGCAAGGCTACAAAACTTTGATTGAATGAAGAAGCTAATAGAAACCATTAAGAACATATGGCGAATAGAAGACCTGCGTACGCGCCTTCTGATCACCATTCTGTTCATAGCCATCTACCGCTTCGGCTCGTTCGTAGTGCTGCCCGGCATTGACTCTGCCAATCTGCAGGCACTGCAGCAGCAGACGAGCGGCGGTCTGATGTCGCTGTTGAACATGTTCTCCGGTGGTGCCTTCTCCAATGCATCGATCTTTGCGCTCGGTATCATGCCCTACATCTCTGCCTCCATTGTGATGCAGCTGCTTGCTGTGGCAGTACCGACGTTTCAGAAGATGCAGCGAGAGGGAGAGAGCGGACGTCGTAAGATCAACCAGTACACGCGTTACCTTACGATAGCCATCCTTCTCTTCCAGGCTCCTACCTATCTGATCAACCTTAACAATCAGACGCAGGGCGCTGCTCTGGCCCCGGGGCTCAACTGGACCTGGTTCTCCATCTCCAGCACGATCATCCTCGCAGCCGGCAGTATGTTCATCCTCTGGCTTGGCGAGCGTATTACTGACAAGGGCGTGGGCAACGGCGTGTCGCTTATCATTATGATTGGTATCATCGCCCGTTTCCCGACGGCTTTCGTTCAGGAGCTCACCACCACGCTCTCCACTCCGGGCGCAGGCGGTCTTATCAAGTTCCTCTTTGAGATCATCGTATTCGTGCTCGTCATTGCTGCTTCCATCATTCTTGTAAGCGCTACGCGTAAGGTCCCCGTACAGTACGCCAAGCGTGTGATGGGTACCAAGCAGTACGGCGGAGCCCGCCAGTACATTCCTCTCAAGATGTTTGCTGCCAACGTGATGCCTATCATCTTCGCACAGGCTCTGATGTTCATCCCGATGGCTATCGTAGGATACAATACGGACAGTGCCAGCTGGGTGGCCCGCCAGTTTATGGATCACACGAGCCTGCTGTACAATATAGTGTTTGTGATACTGATCATCGCTTTCACGTATTTCTACACCGCTATCACGATGAACCCGCAGCAGATGGCCGAGGATATGAAGCGCAACAACGGCTTTATCCCGGGTGTGAAGCCCGGCAAGAGCACGGCCAATTACCTCGATACCATCATGTCGAGGATAATGCTTCCCGGTTCGCTTTTCATCGCATTAATAGCTATCATGCCGGCCTTCGCCGGAATATTCGGTGTGACGCAGGAGTTCGCACAGTTCTTCGGCGGCACGTCGCTGTTGATCCTTGTGGGTGTGGTGCTTGATACTATTCAACAGATAGAAAGTCATTTGCTGGTGCGCCACTACGACGGTCTGCTCAACGCGGGCCACGTACGCCGCAGCGAGAACAGCGCTCTCTAAGAGAAGACTAGTAATGATAACGCTCAAGACAGAAGACGAGATAGAGCTGATGCGCCAGGCCAATCTGCTGGTGGGCAAGACTCTGGCGGAGATCGCCAAGGTCATTGCCCCGGGCGTGACCACGCGCCAGCTCGATACGCTCGCCGAGACGTTTATACGGGATAATGGGGCAGAGCCTACCTTCAAGGGCTGCCCCAATCCCTATGGACAGCCGTTCCCGGGGAGCATCTGTACTTCGGTCAATGATACGGTGGTGCACGGCATCCCCGACGATACGCCCCTTAAGGACGGCGACATCATATCGGTGGATTGCGGCACACTGCTCAATGGATTCAACGGAGATTCCTGCTACACATTCTGTGTGGGCGAGGTAGCCCCCGAGGTGAAGCACCTGCTCAAGGTGACCAAGGAGTCGCTCTATCTGGGCATCGAAGCCGCCAAGGCCGGTCATCGTCTCGGTGACATAGGCTACACGGTGCAGCAGCATGCCGAGGAGGCCGGCTACGGCGTAGTCCGCGAGCTGGTGGGCCACGGCATAGGCCACGAGATGCACGAAGATCCCATGGTGCCCAACTACGGACGCCGGGGCAGCGGCATCCTCCTTAAGAACGGCCTTTGCATAGCCATCGAGCCCATGATCACGATGGGCGACAAGGCTATCTTCATGATGCCCGACCGCTGGACCATCAAGACGCGTGACCATAAGCCCGCCGCACATTTTGAGCATACCATTGCTATCCATCACGGCAAGGCCGACATCCTGTCGTCCTTCCGGGAGGTGGAAGAGATAGAGAGTAAACGAGCATAAAAGAGAGAGAAGCGCATGTCAAAACAAATGGCTATCGAATTTGACGGAACTATAGCAGAAGCGCTGAGCAATGCCATGTTCCGCGTCACCCTGGAGAACGGGCACGATATCACGGCCCACATCTCCGGCAAGATGCGTATGCATTACATCAAGATACTGCCGGGCGACAGGGTGAAGGTTGAGATGAGCCCTTACGACCTTTCGAAGGGGCGCATAGTATTACGATACAAATAAAAAAGCAATAAAGAAATGAAAACAAGAGCATCATTAAAGAAGCGCACGGCCGACTGCAAGATTGTCCGCCGCAAAGGTCGCCTCTTCGTAATTAATAAGAAGAACCCGAAGTACAAGATGCGTCAGGGTTAAATCATAACGAATAAAGTAATAACAATATATGGCAATAAGAATTGTTGGTGTCGATTTGCCCCAGGACAAGCGGGGTGAGATCGCGTTGACTTATATCTATGGTATAGGTCGTAGTAGCTCGGAGAAGATCCTTGATAAGGCCGGTGTGGACAGGAGTATCAAGGTAAAAGACTGGACTGATGAGCAGGCAGCGAAGATACGTCAGATTATCGGCGCTGAATACAAGGTAGAGGGTGACCTGCGCTCGGAGATACAGCTCAATATCAAGCGTCTCATGGATATTGGCTGCTATCGTGGCGTGCGTCATCGTTTAGGCCTCCCCGTACGCGGACAGAGCACAAAGAACAATGCGCGTACACGCAAGGGTAAGAAAAAGACAGTTGCTAACAAGAAAAAAGCTACTAAATAACAAGTAATAATATGGCAAACAAAGCAGTATCTTCCAATAAGAAGAAGACGGTCAAAGTTGACGCTATGGGACAGCTCCATGTGCATAGCTCGTTCAACAATATCATTATTTCTTTGACCAACTCTGAGGGCCAGGTCATCTCGTGGGCCTCTGCCGGCAAGATGGGCTTCCGTGGCTCCAAGAAGAATACGCCGTATGCAGCCCAGACAGCTGCCGAGAGCTGCGCCAAGGTGGCCTACGATATGGGCCTGCGCAAGGTAAAGGCTTATGTCAAGGGTCCGGGCAACGGCCGTGAGGCCGCTATCCGTGCCGTGCACGGTGCCGGCATCGAAGTGACCGATATCATCGACGTCACTCCGCTTCCTCACAACGGCTGCCGTCCTCCCAAGAGAAGAAGAGTATAATCCCAAGTAAAAGAACACAAAGAGAATATGGCTAGATATACAGGTCCTAAATCCCGCATTGCACGCCGTTTCGGCGAGGCAATCTTCGGCCCCGACAAGGTATTGTCGAAAAAGAGTTATGCTCCGGGACAGCATGGTAATTCACGCCGCCGCAAGACGTCCGAGTATGGCACCATGCTCGCTGAGAAGCAGAAAGCTAAAAACACATACGGTGTGCTCGAGAAGCAGTTCCGCAATCTGTTCGCCAGGGCAGAGCGTACCGAGGGCATTACCGGTGAGGTGCTTCTGCAGCTTTTAGAGTCACGTCTCGACAACATAGTATACCGTATGGGTATAGCTCCTACCCGTGCTGCTGCCAGGCAGCTGGTGAGCCATCGCCACATCGTGGTAGACGGTCAGGTAGTGGGCATTCCTTCTTATTCCGTAAAGCCCGGTCAGATAGTAGGCGTCAGGGAGCGTTCCAAGTCGCTCGAGGCTATCGCCAATGCTCTTGCCGGCTTCAACCACAGTAAGTATCCGTGGATAGAGTGGGATGAGAACGCTAAGGCAGGAAAATTTCTCAATCGTCCGCAGCGTGAAGAGATTCCCGAGAATATCAAGGAACAGTTGATAGTTGAGTTGTACTCTAAATAATAATTGAATTCATGGCGATATTAGCATTTCAAAAACCCGACAAAGTAATAATGCTGGAAGAGAGCCCCAAGTACGGAAAGTTTGAGTTCCGTCCCTTGGAGCCGGGCTTCGGCATCACCGTGGGCAATGCACTCAGGCGTATCCTACTTTCTTCCCTCGACGGATTTGCTATCAACACTATCCGTATTGAAGGTGTGGAGCATGAGTTCGCCACAGTGCCCGGTGTGCGCGAGGACGTTACCAACATTATTCTAAACTTGAAGCAGGTCCGCTTCAAGCGAGTAGTAAAAGATTTCGAAGAAGAAAAGGTCTCTATCACCGTGGAGAACTCCTCCGAGTTCAAAGCCGGCGATATTGGAAATTATCTGACTGGATTTGAAGTGTTAAATCCTGACTTGGTGATTTGCCATTTAGATTCCAAAGTATCGATGAAAATCGAGCTGACTATCAACAAAGGCCGCGGCTATGTTCCCGCAGACGAGAACCGCCAGTTCTGCACCGAGGTGAATCAGCTCCCCATTGATTCTATTTACACGCCTATCCGTAACGTGAAATACGAGGTCGAGAATTTCCGTGTCGAGCAGAAGACCGACTACGAGAAGCTCGTTATCGAAGTTACTACGGATGGTTCCATTCAGCCCAAAGACGCGCTCAAGGAAGCCGCCAAGATCCTTATCCAGCACTTCATGCTGTTCTCCGATGACAAGATAATCCTCGATAACGCCGCCATCGTAGGAAACAACGAGGATTTCGACGAGGATGTGCTCCACATGCGCCAGCTCCTCAAGAAGAAGCTCTCGGACATGAACCTCTCTGTCCGCGCGCTCAACTGCCTGAAGGCTGCCAATGTCGAGACTCTTGGCGATCTTGTTACATACAACAAGAGTGAGCTCCTCAAGTTCCGCAACTTTGGTAAGAAATCGCTCAATGAGCTTGATGATTTGCTCAAGAGTCTGAATCTGTCGTTTGGAACCGATATCTCTAAATATAAATTAGACAAAGACTAAAACAAAATGAGACATAATAAGAAATTCAACCATCTCAGTCGTACTGCGTCTCACCGTCACGCTATGCTTGCCAATATGAGCGTGTCGCTGATAATGCACAAAAGAATCACTACGACTGTCGCAAAGGCCAAGGCCCTCAAGAAATATGTAGAGCCGCTCATCACCCGCAGCAAGGATGACTCCACCAACTCCCGCCGCGTGGTGTTCAGCTACCTGCAGAACAAGCCCGCCGTTGTGGAGCTCTTCAAGAACATCTCCGCAAAGGTGGCCAATCGCCCCGGAGGCTACACCCGCATCATCAAGACGGGTCTCCGTCAGGACGACGCTGCTTCGATGTGCTTCATCGAACTCGTAGACTACGACGAGAACATGATCAAGGAGACAGCCAAGAAGGCTACCCGCACACGTCGTTCGCGCAAGAAGTCTGCTGCAGCTGCTGCTGAGGCTCCCGCCGCTGCCGCTGAGGCACAGGCTACCGAAGCTCCTGCTGAGACTGCAACTGCTGCTGCTGAGGCTCCCCAGACTGAAGCCGCTGAAGCACCCAAGGCCGACGCTGCCGAGAAGGCAGAGGACAAGGCTGAGGCCTAAATCACTGACAATACATTATTGCTATAAGGGGCTGTGTCGTGAAGACGCAGCCCCTTTATTATGCCCGATGATGGCGCCCTGCCGCGCTCTAAAGGACGATGTTATGCCATCCTGTAGCCATTGCGCGGGGCTTGCCGGCCAGGAGAAAGGCTGCCTCAGGCCGCAGTTTACCACAAGAGCTTGCCGAACGGGCGGAACGATAGACAGAACAAAGGGCGGAACGTGAAGCGGAACGGTGGGCGGAACGAGGAGCGGAACCATAGGCGGAACGATGGGCGGAACGAGGAGCGGAACCATAGGCGGAACGATGGGCGGACCGATA
>OMUV01000121.1 GCA_900314335.1 uncultured Prevotellaceae bacterium
TACTGGGCTTCGGGGAACTTTTGCATGACATTTTTAGTTTTACCGGACAGCAATAAAATTGATAACTTACTAAACCTATTTTATTGAACAACATTGATTCGTCATAATTCCTATAAGTTATGTACATATGTTTTCAGATTCCGTCGATTATTTGCTGTTGTAATTTTTTATCAGCTCAGTTGCATATTTGTCTCCAAGCGAGACGGCCCTTTTCAGATATGAAATGCTCTTTTCCTTGTTCTTCTTCTCTCCATATGCAATGCCAAGCAATCTGTAAGCATCAGGATTGGACGAATCAATCTTCACAGCCTTCTCCGCCCATACTATAGCCTCATCCATCATTCCTACCCTTAGACTTAAAGCGGCTTTCTCAGCCAGATAAACATAATCGTTAGGACGTATGGCTAAAGCGCGGTTTATATCTTCTTCCGCAGTCTGGTACATATTTCCCTGGAGTGCAGTCTTATAGCGCATGTAATAAAAGTTCTCGTTCAGATTATTAAAGCCTACAATGTGTTCGTACTCGATATAGTCGAGCGTAGCTTCACGATATTTGCCAAATTTGACATACCAATCGCCTCGCTCCATGAGATACGGAGCTGCCTTCACCGTATAAGGCTTGGAGAAGCGCCCAATCGCAGAGTCGAGAGCCACAATAATTTTCTCGTCTGTTGTATCAGCCTTCTCGCGTGCACGCGCCTCCAAATAAAAAGATTGTGCATCTGCAATCTTTGTCTGGTTGGCTGCAGTAAAATTATCGACCGCTTCTTTGTATCGCTTCAAACCATAAAGACAGTTGCCTATCTGTATTTTGAACAGCGGATTGTGTGACAGTCTGTAAGCTTTTTCAGCCTCGTCCAAAGCCTTGTCCAGTGTCCAGCCATTAGTAGTAGCCTTCGGCCCGTCATAAAGTGCAGCATTATAAATCAGTTTGCTATAAGAAAAATACAGATTTGCAGTATCCTTTGTAGCAAGAGAAATGGCCTGCTGCATAAATTTGTCACTGCCAGCATAGTCTCTATATGATGAACAAAAACTTGCCTTGAGCTGGTAGCCGTCTGAGGAGGAAGGATATTTCTGCAGGAAATCATTTATAGCCGTGATACTTCTGAGACTATCTTGCTTTGTCTCGAGCATCATATAAATATAGTTCCACGCCGATTTCTCCTCTTTTGGGAGCTCTGCTGGAATTTTTATATTGGTCAGAGATGCGGCTCCCCATGACATAGCTGAAATAGACATGTCAGAGCAATACTTAGCATCGATAGCATAGGTTTTGGCGTCCTTTCCGCCATTTCGCTGAACAACACCAATCAGTTCTCCCTTAGCGTTTACTACAGGAAGCCCCACATTTGCAGCATCGTAAGCTTGTGCGAGAGACAAATAATTGATGCTATTGGAAGAGGAAACTTCCATTATCTGGGTTTCTATAGCCGTACCTTTCTTCGCTTTGCTACCAATTATCTTCACTTTGTCGCCTGCCTTGGGGGCTGTAGAAGAAACGGCAAATGAGTGACCGACATTTTTCTCCGGGAGTAGTTTTATGACATCATACAGATCGCTTGCACCGCCCACACGAGACACCGCTATGCGGTTTTTGCCCATTACATAGTCTGCCCTAGCGGCGTTACGAAACGGTTCATATTCTGTAATGATATATCCGCCACCATCTATTGCAATTCCTGGAACGGAACCTATTATTTTATTATTGGCGTCAAATACCTCCACGATACCGGCTGTTGATGGTTGCTTATCATTAGGAAGCTGCACTGCCACGCTGGTTGCAGGTAATATCATTATTGCTATAAGTGTAGTGATTTTTAAAATATATTTTCGTATCATATTTCAATTGTTTATAAGTGCAATTGCGTTATTCTTTGCTGCATCTGTAATTTGATTCCCGCTCAGCATCTTGGCTATTTCCATAATTCTCTCTTCCGGAGAAAGGAGCTTAATCTTCGTAGTTACGCTTCCGTCTGTTGAGGTCTTGTATACCATATAATGCTTTTCAGCTTTGGCTGCAATTTGCGGCAGGTGGGTTATGCTGATGACCTGAGTACCATTGTTGTTGGATATCGACTTCATTGTGCACCCCATTCTCTCTGCTATTCTTCCCGAAACGCCCGTATCTATTTCATCGAATATAACGGTCGGGAGCTGTTGCTTCTCGGCTATGATGGCTTTCAGGCAAAGCATAATGCGCGCTATCTCTCCGCCGGAGGCTATCCTGGCTATGTCTTGTGGCACTACCTCCTTATTGGCGGAGAAGAGAAAATCAATATTGTCGCCTCCCATAGGGCCAAGAGCTTCCAACGGTGTAATCTTAACTTCGAAGACTATATCCGGCATGCCTAAATCCTTAAGCATGGTTTTCATAGACCTTGTAATGGTCGGCACTGCCTTCTTGCGTTCTGAAGAAAGCTTCTCTGCCTGCTTGGTAATGGCCGCCTCCAACTCCTTGTACTCGCGCTCCATTTCATCCAGCTCCGCCATGTCGTCCTCTGAAGACGCAAGGGATTGCTTCATCTCCTCATATTTGCTGATGAGTTCATCAAACGAAGCGGCGTGATAGCGTCTCTCCAGATCATAGATAGTTGTAAGGCGTTCGTCTATTTGCTCCAGACGATTCGGATCATAAGTAACATCGTCTATTGACGAGCGCACATCGTCAATAATATCGCTTATTTCAATGGAAGCACTCTCCAGTCTTCCGCCCCACTCAGCAGCCTTCTTTATGTAAGGTGATATACTGTCCAAACTGCGTTTGGCATTATTCAGCCGGTCGGCAATACTGTTATTCGCATCGTCTATTTCGTTCAGAACCTCTGCAAGCGCATCCGAGATATCTTTTGAGTGCGAAAGTCTGTCTTGCTCATCTTCCAGAAGGTTTTGCTCGTTTTTGGTCAGATGGGCGGCGTCGATTTGGCTTACGGCATACTTGGTATAGTCTGCTTCTTCTTCTTTCTTAGTGACAGCAGTACGCAGAGCTTCGAGTTCGCGACGCTTGTCGGTGAATTTTGCCCACATCCTTTTGTATTCGTCAATTGCAGAAGGACCAGAAAGAGAGTCGAGAATTTCTGACCTGAAGGATGGCGTCTGCAGTAAAAGATTCTGATGCTGCGAATGAATGTCTATCAGACGTTTGCCCAAATCCTGAAGATTGCTTATCGTTGCAGGAGTGTCATTGATAAAAGCTCGTGTTTTGCCTGTTTCGGAAATTTCGCGACGAATAATGCAAGTATCGCCATCAAAGTCGAAGTCCTTGTCAGCAAAGAAATCACCCGCATTAGCGCCGATATCTGTGAATGTCGCCTCAAGCACACATTTCTTCTCACCCTGCTTTACTTTAGTCCGATCCATACGGCCGCCTATCAGTGAAGTAAGAGCTCCTATAATAATACTCTTTCCAGCTCCGGTCTCTCCAGTGATTACGGAATAGCCGGGACCAAATTCTATTTCCAGCTTGTCTATAAGAATATAATGATAGATAGAAAGATTACAGAGCATCTTTAGGCAAAGTTATTTGAGTAATTTCTTCCAATAGGAATTGTAGGATGAATTTATATCGGAGAGTAAATTCTGAAGCTCGTCATTACTTTTTCCACCACTTTGTGAGGAACTATAGATATTAACGATCTCATCCCGTTTGTATTCTGTAAACAGCTGCGGAAGCTTGCTCTGACGTTTGTTCTTGTGCGCTTCGGAGAGCATTTTCAGGGCCTGAGTCACATTTTCTTTTCCCTTCTCGACATCGTCCGCCATGATATCAAGCCCTAGGCGGTAATATGTATACTGCATTTTACGAAATGGCTCCATGCTTCCATCCAGCAGATCGTTAATCAAGGCATATCTATTTTTGTCTGAGCCGATGGATTTCCAGCCTTTGCCATTCAGACTTTGGGCAGAGACTGCTATGTCATGGGCAGTCTGCAATGCCTTTGTGCCGCCGAGGAGACTCATTGCGTCATTGTCCATTCCGATGATAAAATAGGCATAATAGCCGAGCATCGCTGTCAGTTCATTGTCTATTTGGTCAACGCGGAAATTCAGCTTGTCAAACTCATGATAATCAAAGTTGAAATCTTCATCCTTTACGCTATAGACCACTGTAGTGTAAGAGGAATTGAACACGGGACGATAGGCGTTAAGCAATAATGATGCTTCAAAACTGCCCGACATTTCATCGTATTTGTTGACGGTAATATTAAAATTGCAGCTTATTCGTTCTGCATCCTCGTATTGCTGTCCCGTCCAATTCCTATTGTTCAGGAAATCCTCTATGTTTTTCTGCAAATCGTCAAATACGGAGACATTCGTGCCCTGAATCTTAGAGTGATTTACCACCACCCGAGCATTCAATTCTCCTCCGTATGCATTAACATACACGGCGAGCAACAGGCTCATTATAAGTCCTAACCTTCTCATAGCATGCTTATACGATCTACAATATCTTTTGCTACGGCTTTCTTCGATTTGAGTGGAAACTTCTCGTTGGAAGCCTTTGAGATTATAGTTATTTTGTTTGTATCGACAGAGAATCCTGCACCCTTGTCCTGAAGAGAGTTAAGCACGATGAAGTCAAAGTTTTTGTCCTGAAGTTTTTGCTGTGCGTTCGTCATCTCATTCTCTGTCTCCAATGCAAAGCCTATGAGCTTTTGCTCCGGCTTTTTGGCCCTGCCTAAGGCGGCTGCTATGTCTCGGGTAGATGTTAGCTTGAGCTCATAATCCATACCTTTCCTCTTGATTTTCTGAGCGGATTTTTGCAGAGGGGTGAAGTCTGCTACGGCAGCAGCAAGGATACCTATATCCATGCCGCCAAAAAGATCGACGCACTGGTCGTACATTTCCTTTGCGCTCATAACAGGTATCACGCGGATATTGTTATTATGCGTCGTGATACTGACTGGTCCGCTAACAAGCGTAACTTTCGCTCCGCGCAATGCGCATTCTTCCGCCAGCGCATAGCCCATTTTGCCCGATGAGAAATTGCCGATGAAGCGGACCGGATCTATCTGTTCGTATGTGGGCCCCGCCGTAATCAGAATATTCTTGCCGCTTAGTTCCCCAGTGCGCGCTAAGTAATCGTTGAGGAATGATACAATGGTTTCGGGCTCAGCCATTCTCCCCTTCCCTATCAGCCCGCTTGCCAGCTGCCCTTCTTCCGGGCATATCATCGATACTCCATCGTCTATAAGCGTGGCAATGTTGCGCTGTGTGGCCGCATGGGAATACATGTCCATATCCATCGCAGGAGCGATGAACACTTTCTTACGCATAGACAGATAAGTGGTAATGAGCATATTGTCGGCTATGCTGTTGGCCATCTTCGACAGTGTAGAAGCTGTACATGGCGCTATCAGCATGGCATCAGCCCACAATCCGAAGGCTACGTGACTATGCCACGAGCCGTCCCTGTGGTCAAAGAAATCGCAGGTAACAGGATTGTTTGTAAGTGTCGACAGCGTCAGCGGAGTGATAAACTCTCTTGAGGCGGGCGTCATTATCACTTTCACCTCTGCCCCAGCCTTTACCAGCAGGCGGGCTATCAGACATGATTTATACGCGGCGATGCTACCGGTTATGCCCAATATGATGCGCTTTCCCTGGAGATTATCTGTTGCCATTTAGTTTCATCTGTATTGCCATGAGCACCTGTTTGGTGTTTTGCGGAAATTCTCCGCGCAATATCCAGCCAAAATAACCAGGGTCGTTTCTCAACACGTAGCCGACTGGCACGCCTTTATATTTGCCAAAGTTGAATACTATCTCATGCTTGTCATTGTATACCATGCGTCCCGCCAGATCAACATTATCGTTCATCTTGGAAAATTCGGAGAGCGATGCAACATCGTTTTTCAGAACATCAGGATATTTGTCGAGCTGTGCAAGAAGCACCTCATAGGTAGCCCTTGCATCGGCACTGGCAGAGTGGGCATCCTTCAAGTCTTTACCGCAATAGTATTTATATGCAGCGCTCAAGTTGCGCGGCTCCAGTTTGTGATATATGTTCTGCACATCCACTAGTTTTACATGCGCAATGTCAAAGTTGATACCGGCCTTGAGCATTTCTTCAACAAACATGGGGACATCGAAGTGATTGGAGTTGAATCCTGCGAGATCGCACCCTGTGAAGATCTCATTCAGCTTGGGAGCCAGTTCCCTGAACGTAGGGCTGTCTTTGACATCTGCGTCTGTGATGTGATGAATGGCCGTACTTTCCTCAGGAATATGGCATTCGGGATTTATATAGTAAGTAGAAGACTCCTGATTGCCGTTGGGGAATATCTTGATATATGCAAGCATTATTATCCTGTCGGAGGTAATGTTCATTCCCGTTGCCTCCAGATCAAAGACAATCAAAGGCCTTTCCAAATTCAGTTTCATCATTTCTCAGAGCTTAATCATTAGTTGCGCTGGGCATCAAAAGCATAGTTATCTGCTCAGGATGCAGTATCTCTCCGTTCTCATCTTTTACAGTATTAGGCTGAGGCGATGGAACTATAACCACTGCCCTGCTCTGGTCTGCTATCTGTAGCTCTATATTCTCGCTGTCTGTATTTCTCATGAATTCCTGCAACACATTCCCCTTAAAACCAATATTCATGGGCATGCCGTCATAGTCACAATTCATGCTTTCCTCGGCAGACAGAGAATAGTCCAAGTTCTGTACTCTGGTCACAATCTTGTCGCTTTCTATATGAATTCTCACCAGAGCGAGCTTCGTATCTGACACTACGCAGAGCACACGGTTGAGAAGGCTTGTAAAAGCTTCTCTGTTTAGCGTGAGATGATAGGGATTGTTCTCGGGCACTACTTTATTGTACGGCGGGAAAAGTCCTTCAAGGAGCAGACTGCTGAGCGCATATCCGTTCATGCCGATTATGGCTCTTCTTTCCGAAAATTGTATTGTTACCTCGTCATTGTCTTTGCCCAATATGGATTTGAGCAGCAGCGCAGGTTTGGATGGCAGTACGTAATTGCCGGCGGCAATACCGTCTGTATTGGGGAAGCGGGTGTAGACCAATTTTCGTCCGTCCGAGGCAACGATGGAAATATCCGTATCGGTGATATCAAACAGCACTCCGGTCATAATCATATGCGTGGTATCAGTAGATACAGACGAAAGAGCACGATTGAGAGACTCAAGCAGTAGCTCCGAGTTTACCTTAAACTGTACGCTCTGCTCCCCTTCTGCGATAGAGTTTTTGGGATATTCATCAGCGTCCTGGCCAATGAGGGAAATGTAGCCGTTCTGGTAATGTATTATTGTCTTGAAATTCTCGGAATCTACCTCAAAACTGATAGGCTGTTCCGGAAGGGATTTGATAGCGTCCAGCAGATTCTTGGCGTTTATGGCAAACTTGAAGTCGCTGCTGCTATCAGTAAGACCTACAGAGGCAATAAGCGTGTTGTCTCCGTCTGAAGCTGTAATCTTAAGCGTGTTTGATGCAATTTCGACAAGGAAACAGTCTAATATAGACATTCCGTTCTTTCCGCTTATAACCTTGCTGAGTATTTGTAGCCTTGAGGATAACTCTAATGACGACAGAGAAAATGTTACATTCATATGATATGAGATTTATTTCTATTATTAGTACTATTAGTCTATTGCAAAGTTAATCATTTATCATAAACAGCTGATATCAAAAGGCAGTATTTTTCATGCAGTTGACACATTAGCTCTTTATGATATTAACTCTCTTCGGTTGTACCCTTCGTAATTACTACACATTATCATCAGATACCGACTTTGTCTTTAATATTTGATCAGAAAACGCGGCGCATAGATACCTTGACTCCCAGTATTGGCATCTCGAATCTTGATTTTCTGTCGGAAGCAAAAACAAAAGGCATTATTCATTTTGAGAGAAAACATTCTCTGGGCTCTGTAGAAAAAGCTTCCCGCTTGCGCGTAAAATTACAAGGCGCGTAAATCATTTCCCGTGGGACATAAAATAATTATAAAAACTATCCCGCACACCATGATACTCACAAGGCACCTGAGGAAAACTACATTTGAGATGTTTCAAAACGTCTCAAATGTAATTTTGGCCTTTCGGGAATACTGAAAATCACATAGTTACAAAGGGTCAAAATTCGCCTCTACGTAGTCAGCAACCGTCCTGGTGACATCGCGAGTGCGGGCGAGGCGATCGTTGAGTGTGGGAAATAGCCGAGAGGACCGTTCAGCGCAGTCCGGGAGTGGGCAAGAAAATCTAATGAGCAATATATTCTTACTTGAACATAATTATTTCATCCAAATTTTCCAAAGAAGAGACACATATCACAACAGAATCGACATGGGATTGAATTATACTCTCTTCGCTTTTATTGCCAGTAATGTTTGTATTAACACCGAGATAAGGATCAATGATACGCCTATCCAGAAAGCCCCCGACAGCTCGCGCGACTCGCCGAATATCAACATGGCAAGCAGTATGGTGTAGATGGGTTCCAGATTATAGCTGAGGCTTACGGTAAAAGCCGAGATAGAACGCAGAGCCTGAAGCTGAAGCAAAAATGGAGCTATTGTGAATACGGCGGCGAAGATGAGCAGCGCCCAAAAGTCGTGTGCCGACGGTATAACATCGGCTTCGGGCCGGCATTGAGAGAAAATAAACAATGCCACAGCCAGTACTACTCCACCTCCTACCAGTTCGTAGAACAACATCGTGCTGCTGGCACGCCCTGTGACAGCCTGTACTTTTTTGCTGAGGACAGAATAGAATGAGTAAAGCAACGACGAGAGGCATCCTACAGCTATGCCAACCCTATAGCGCGTATCGAAGCCGAAGATGAGCATAACGCCAGCCACGGTGATAAGGCTCAGCATCAATTCGCGCCATGATGGCTTATGATGGTTGACAAGCGGTTCGACAAGAGCTGTAAAGAATCCTACTAATGCGAAACAAATGGCTCCAATAGACACATTGGCCAACTTTATGCTACCGTAATAACATACCCAATGGACAGAGAGAAGTACGCCACAGCCCAGTATTGCAGCCAACTGCCGTCCTGGCAAACGGTGTAGACGATGCCCGAGCCCCATTACCAAAGCCAAAAACATCGCGGAGAAAACTACCCGATAGAACACCAATGGCAGTTCGGAAATGCTTATGAATTAACCGAAAAGTCCTGTAGCACCGGCCAACAGAATGGACACATGAAGGCGGAGATATGAATGTTTCATGCTGCAAAATTACGCAATTATCCAGTTGATATGTCGTATAACTGTATTTGGGCAATTACGTATTGGCGTTAGCGGGAAACTAATTTGGCAGACAGCGAAATAATTGATAATTTTGCAGAGAAGAAATCACAAAATCTCATCAGGTGTCACGGCTGTTGGCTATAGATTACGGCAAAAAGCGTTCTGGAGTAGCGGTCTCCGACCCGCTCCAACTCATAGCGGGCGGGCTTGATACCATAGCTACAGGCGAATTGTCCAAGTTTATTATGGCTTATCTCGAGAGAGAGGATGTGGAGCGTATTATTATCGGAATGCCCACCCAAACGGACGGCACACCTTCCGAGAACGCCCGGCGCGTAAGTGAATTCATCTCCTACCTACGCAAACGTATCAGCATACCTGTCATATGCTGGGACGAAAGATTCACCTCTGTGCTGGCTCACAAAACTATGCTTGACAGCGGACTAAAGAAAAAGGCACGTCAGAACAAGGCGCTTGTGGACAAAATTAGTGCGACAATTATTTTGCAATCTTATATGGACTCAGAAAGGATTGCCAAAGAACATAAAGTCAACAATTAGTATGAAATTACCTATTTACGTATACGGCGAACCCGTGCTCAGAAAAAAGGCGGAAGATATCACAGCGAGCTATCCCGACCTGAAGCAGCTTATAGAGAACATGTTTGAGACCCTCACCAATGCAGATGGCGTTGGTTTGGCCGCGCCCCAAATAGGGCTTTCCATTCGCCTGGTGGTTATAGATTTGTCCAGCCTTGCCGACGAAGATCCCAAATACAAGGATTTCAAAAAAGCCTATATTAACGGTCACATTCTTGAGAGCAGCGAAGAGACATGCTCAATGGGCGAAGGATGTCTCAGCATCCCCGGACTGCATGAGAACGTGGTACGCCCGGAGAGGGTCCATATTAAATATGTGGATGAGAATTTTGAAGAGAAAGATGAATGGGTGGACGGCTTTTTAGCACGTGTCGTGCAGCACGAGTTCGGCCATCTGGAGGGCGAGCTGTACACGGATAAGATTTCTCCTCTTCGCAAACAGCTGATTTCGCGCAAGCTGAAGTCCATTGCCCATGGTAAATACAGCTGTACATACAAGACCAAGTTCAACCGTCATCATCTTTGAGGAAAATACTGCTTTGTCTGGTGCTCTTGCCGCTGGTAACGGCGGCACAGGTAAATACCGAAAGAGTGATGTTAATGGGGCGCAATGCACTCTATTATGACGATTATGTACTCTCTATTCAGTATTTCAACGAAGTCATCAACGCAAAGCCTTTTCTTTACGATCCTTATTATTTCCGGGCTATCGCCAAGTTTTACCTCGGCGATTGGCAGGGAGCTGAGGCCGACTGTAGCAAAGCCATAGATCTCAATCCTTTTATAGAGGATAGCTATCAGCTCCGTGGACTATGTCGCATCAAGCAGGAGAATTATCAGGGTGCTGTAGACGATTATTCCACAGTTATCAAATATAAATCTCTGGATCAGGCATCTTGGTATAACAGACTTCTTTGCAGGATTCATCTGAAGGATTACGATAACGCAAAGAAAGACATTGCGGCCATTCATACCAAATGGCCGCAATACACTAAAGCCTATGAGCTGGAAGCGCAGGTGTGCATCATGACGAAAGACACGCTCAGAGCAGACAGTCTTTACCAATTGGTAACGGAGAAAGACAAGGAGAACGGCGAGGCATGGGGAGCGAGAGCGATAATAGCTCTCTCAAAAGGAAATTTGGAAAAGGCAGATACACTGCTTGACAGAGCAATAAAATACTCGCCCGACATAGTGGATTTCTATGTTGACAAAGCGCTTATCGCCTTCAAGTTCAACCGGCTTCGTGATGCCATGAGCAATTATGATAAAGCCCTTGAGCTAGATCCGCAAAACTTCCCTGCCCATTACAATCGTGGCTTGCTGCGTACTGAGGTGGGCGAAGACAACAAGGCTATCGAAGATTTTGATTTCGTTTTGGGTCTTGAACCGGACAATCTGCTCGCATTGTTTAACAGGGCCGTGCTTTACGAGAAAACAGGCAACTACAAAGGTGCCATCAAGGATGTGACACGCGTAATACAGCAGTACCCGCACTTTTGGACGGGTTATGCTCTTCGGGCACGTTGCCGCAGAAAGACGGGCAATGCAAAAGGTGCAGCCGACGATGAGCGCAAGCTAATGATAGCCGAACTGGACAGGACTTTCAACCATAAACGCTATGCTAACAAAAGCACACGCAATCGACGGGAAGCAAATATTGAGGATTATCAGAAGATAGTCGTGGACGACGATACCGCAGGCATTACCAAATACGCTGAGGAGTATCGGGGCAAGGTACAGTACAGGAATGTGGAGGCGCAGGCCAAACCGATATTTTCATTCTCTGCTTCTTCTCCGCGAATTTCGGCTATTGGCAACAAGACATATTATTGGAAGGGGCTGGATAAATGGAATAAAAAGCATGACGTGCAGAAACCCCTTCGGATAACAAATGAGCCAGGGTACACGGATGAGGGCACGCTTAAGCAATATTCTGCAGACATTGCTACGCTTTCATCACGGAGCGACAGCCTTCAGGAGAGTAATCTGTTTCTCAGAGCGGTGATGTACTGCGACGTCAAAGACTACAGTTCAGCTCTCAGTTGTATGGAAAAATGCTTAGAGAAAGATACAACCTCAGCCATTCTCTATTTTCAGATTGCGGCTCTAAAGCAGTATACGCTTGGCTTTATGACAAATGCTTCCGAAGGTGAGAAGGTACATGGAGAGACATTGTTTACCCTTCATTCCATTCGTGATGACCTGAAAAAAGCACACAAACTTATGCCGGATAATGAATTCATCTGCTACAATCTTGCCTGCAACTACATGAACGAAAACGATAATAATAATGCCGAGGCACAATTCTCAATGGCGTTGCGTATAAATCCGCGTCTGGCCGAAGCTTACTATAACCGGGCTCTTGTGAGAATGAAACTCGGTGAAAAAGTTAAGGCCGCAGCAGATTTGAGCCGAGCCGGAGAACTTGGGCTCTATGACGCTTATAGTATTCTTCGACAAAACCGCCTAAAATGAGAACTTTTGCATAGTGAGTTAGCCCATGAAAGATTTCAAATCAATATTTACAAAGAAGCATTTTCTGTATTTTTTTTATGGCAGCCTTGCCGTGCTGTTCCTCATAAAGATAATCTTCCCAACTATTACGAAAGACAAGGTCGCTAAGAAGAACGCACAAACCTTCACGCAGGAGGCTGTGCCGGACAGCATTGATATTTACAGACAGAAAGCTGAGAGCACATTGTCCCTGCCATATGCTATTAGTAAATATGAGTTTACGGCGGATGGAAAGCTGAAACGTCATAAGATCTATTCTGTGCCGGACTTTAACCGCTGCTTCCCCGACTCCAACAACCTCCACATCGCAACGGCTATGAGGCTGGGCGTAAAGCCGGTGCAAGACAGGCGTATGGCCGAGAAGAACAAGACGGAGCTCGTCTATGTAGGTAATAGCCCATATTACCATGTCAAGAAGCTCTACAATTCTATACCGTATCTGGTGCCAAGCGCAGCGCTGCTACTAGAGCACATTGCGAGAACATTTCACGATTCGCTATATATAAAAGGTATTCCCCTCAATACCCTCATGATTACCTCGCTCCTAAGGACTGAGGATGACGTTGCAGCTCTCAGGAGGCATAATGGCAATGCATCTGACAACAGCGCACACCGCTACGGCACTACATTTGACATAGCATACAATAAATACGTCATGGTGCAGGATCCAGCTCTTCCGAAAGTACGACCAGTAAGAGACGACACTCTCAAATATGTTCTCTCGGAGGTGTTAAAGCAGGCCAGAGAACAGGGACTTTGCTACGTCAAATATGAAAGACATCAGGGCTGTTACCACATTACCGTGAGATAACTATGGGGCGTGTGTTTATGTATTTATCTTTCGACGGGAGTGCATACCACGGATGGCAAGTGCAACCGAACAGCTCTACTGTGCAAGAGGCAGTAGAAAGAGCGCTTTCTACCCTCTTCTCGCACCCGGTAAGCATAACAGCGGCCGGACGCACAGACGCCGGAGTAAGTGCACTGATGATGCCTGTACATTTTGATTTTTCTGATGACAAAGACCGGGCACGGCTGGACGATGGCAAACATTCGTTTGAAGAACAGCTGAAGTACCGGCTCAACCGTATTCTTCCGCGCGAGATAGCCGTCAACAATGTGCTTCGGGTGACGAACGATGCACACGCACGCTTCTCCGCCACAAGCCGTACCTATCGTTATTATATAACAGAGCAGAAAGACCCTTTCCGATATAAATACCGGTTGCAAGTACCCTACTCTTTAGATTTTCCCGCGATGAACAAGGCCGCAAAGACTCTCCTTGGCACGCACGACTTCGACTGTTTCGCGAAAGCTCACCCGGACACAAAGACATCTATATGCACTGTGACGAATGCTGAGTGGCAGAAGGACGAAGACAGAGAATGGCATTTTGAAATCACCGCTAATCGGTTTCTGCGTAATATGGTACGCGCTATTGTAGGTACCCTGCTTGATGTCGGCAAAGGCAAGATGGCTCCGCAAGACATCTTGACCATTCTGGACAGTCGCAGCCGCAGCGAGGCTGGAGAAAGTGTAAAGGGAGAAGCCTTGTTTCTTACTAATGTAACTTACCCATGTGATATTTTCCTCAGGGAGAATGTGCACGGGACGATAAAAGCTATATAAAACAATGTGGTTAGTCCTTTCGTTTTGCTCGGCTATATTTCTGGGCTTCTATGACGTGTTCAAGAAGAAATCTCTTTCAGGCAACGCACTGATCCCGGTCCTTACACTCAACACCTTATTCTGTTCGCTGATTTTTCTCCCCATCATATTAGGTTCATACGTAGGCGTAATCTCTCCTCACTCCGCTGTTTATGTGCCAGTGGAAGGTTGGGGAGTACACAAGTACATCATTCTAAAAGCCGTTATTGTCTTATCGTCGTGGGTGCTTGGGTACATCGGGATAAAGCACCTGCCTATCACGATTGTCGGCCCCATCAATGCGACCCGTCCCGTAATGACCCTTATTGGCGCTCTTATCATCTTTGGAGAGAGACTCAACGGATGGCAATGGGTGGGCGTTCTGCTGGCCATAGTATCTTTTATGATGCTTTCGAGAAGCAGCCGCAAGGAAGGCGTAAACTTTACGCATAATAAATGGATAGCCTGCGTTGTTGGTGCAGCTTTGCTTGGCGCCGCAAGCGCCCTCTATGACAAATACCTCATGATGCCTGTCAATGCGGGAGGCCTTGGTATAAACAAGCTCATAGTACAGGGATGGTATAACATTTATCAGCTTATCATGATGACCATTGTTCTGCTCATCGTATGGTATCCTCACAGGCACGAGGGCGATGCATTTAAATGGAGATGGGAAATTATCTGCATTTCAATATTTCTGAGCACGGCAGATTTTCTCTATTTCTACGCGCTTTCATTACCAGGGGCAATGATATCGATTGTGTCTATGGTAAGGAGGAGCAGTGTGATAGTCTCATTCTTGTTCGGCGCGTGGGTATTCCATGAGAGCAACCTGCGGTCTAAGAGCGTTGACCTCGTAATGGTACTTCTCAGCATGCTGTGTCTGTGCCTCGGCGCACGATAATCCGTAACATAATCTTAGTTCATTTAAAAAAACATTCAGTACCTTTGTCAGAGCAAACATCGTTTTGAAAACAAAAGAAATATAAGACATGGATAGAAAAGTCGCAATTATCACAGGAATTACAGGGCAGGACGGTTCCTACCTCGCAGAATTCCTGATAAACAAAGGGTATGAAGTGCACGGTCTGTTACGCCGTTCGTCTTCGTTTAATACCGGCAGAATAGAGCATCTTTATCTGGACGAATGGGTGCGCGATATGAAACAGAAGAGGCTCGTAAACCTACATTGGGCCGATATGACTGATTCCTCTTCGCTTATAAGGGTGATCTCTGAGACGCAGCCGACAGAAATATATAATCTCGCTGCACAAAGTCATGTAAAAGTATCTTTTGATGTTCCCGAATATACCGCAGAGACAGATGCTGTCGGAGTATTGCGCCTGCTGGAAGCTATTCGTATCTGCGGGCTTACCAACAAATGCAAGGTATACCAGGCTTCAACATCTGAGCTTTTCGGGAAAGTATGCGAAGTCCCCCAAAGGGAGACTACTCCGTTTCATCCGCGCTCTCCGTATTCTGTGGCCAAGCTTTACGGCTATTGGATAATCAAAAACTATCGAGAGAGCTATAACATGTTCTGCTGCAACGGAATTCTCTTTAATCACGAGAGCGAAAGGCGCGGAGAGAATTTTGTGACCCGCAAAATTACTCTGGCCGCGAGCCGCATCGCTCAGGGCTATCAGGACAAACTATATCTCGGCAATCTTGACGCACGTCGTGACTGGGGCTACGCCAGAGATTATGTAGAATGTATGTGGCTGATACTCCAGCAGCCGGAGCCTGATGACTTTGTAATAGCCACGGGCGAGATGCACACAGTGCGAGAGTTTTGTACGCTGGCATTCCGCGAAGCCGGAATACAGTTGGAATGGCAGGGCAAGGGCATTGACGAGAAAGGCATCGACAAAAATACCGGGAAAGTGCTGGTGGAAGTAGACCCGAAGTATTTCCGCCCCGCCGAGGTGGACCAGCTGCTGGGCGACCCGTCCAAGGCAGAAAAGGTGCTGGGCTGGAATCCGCACAAGACTGCATTCAGAGACCTAATCAAGATTATGGTAAAACATGATATGAAATATGTCAGGAAACTTTACATCAAAGCTCAAATGCCGGAATAATCATGATAGAAAAGACAGATAAGATATACGTTGCGGGCCACCATGGATTGGTCGGCTCCGCTATATGGAACAATCTTAAGAGCCGCGGCTACACCAATCTCGTGGGGCGCAGTCACCAGGAACTGGATCTTACGGATCAGGATGCTGTCACAGCGTTCTTCGATGCCGAGAAACCGGATGCTGTGGTGCTTGCCGCAGCTTTTGTGGGCGGAATAATGGCCAACTCGCTTTACCGAGCTGACTTCATCATGCAAAACATGAAGATACAGTGCAACGTAATTAGCAACGCCTATACACATCACGTCAAGAAACTGCTGTTTCTCGGCAGTACGTGCATTTATCCCTGCCATGCTCCTCAGCCAATAAAGGAAGACAGCCTGCTCACCTCAGAACTGGAATACACTAACGAAGAGTACGCCATCGCAAAGATTGCGGGCCTGAAAATGTGCGAAAGCTATAACCTGCAGTACGGTACTAATTATATTGCCGTGATGCCTACCAATCTTTACGGGCCCAATGACAATTTCCACCTCGAGAACTCGCATGTTCTCCCCGCCATGATGCGCAAGATTTACCTTGCCAGACTTCTGCACGAGAGCGACTGGCAGGCCATAAGGCAGGACCTTAATATCCGCCCCGTCAATACTCCCGATGCGGCCGCCAGAATTGTAGGCAAGACAACTATCGACGGAACCTCAGACGAGGATTCTATCCTGAAAATCCTTGATTTCTTCGGCATCGCCGACAATCATGTTACCCTCTGGGGCACAGGCCGCCCGCTAAGGGAATTCCTTTGGAGCGAAGATATGGCCGACGCATCTGTCTACATTCTCCTCAACGTTGACTTCAGTGATATAATAGGCATAAAGAAATACTCGTCTGTTCACTATGGTGCCAGGACAGACGGCGCCATAGATCGTAACTACAGCGAGGGACGTGGCGGCGCCATTCCCGCTCTGGGCGAGATACGCAACTGTCATATTAATATAGGCACTGGCAAAGAGCTCACCATAGCCCAGCTGGCCGATATTGTAAAAGAGACCATCGGCTTTGAGGGAACAATAGATTTCGACTCTTCTAAGCCGGACGGAACGCCCCGAAAATTGACGGACGTAACCAAGCTCCACAAATTGGGCTGGCATCATAAGGTTGAGATAAGAGAAGGCGTGAAGAAACTCTATGACTGGTATCGCCACTCGCTGAACAGGTAAGGCGTCAGTCCCCTATCCTTCTTTTGCATGACTATATGAAATCAGACCACGCTGCCACTCAGGAACTCTTGTCCCATATTTTGCTAAAAGCGCTCGGTATGCCCTGCCCCTGTCCGGCAGGCCGTCTCTCTCAGCAGCAATTCCGCGAGATTGAGAAAGAAGCCGCGCGGCAAACTGTCAGTGGATTATTATATCATGCCGTTATCTCTAAAGAGCTGGATGTTGACCTGTCTCCCAATGACGCAGTTCGCGTCCTGACCACCGACACACGTCTCAGATTTACCAATAAGAAGATCGACGATGCTCTGATATCGCTTACCCGCCTCCTGCAAAGCCGGAATATACGTTTTGTGGTAGTCAAAGGACAGACCATCGCGGCTCTCTATCCTGAGCCTTATTGTCGCGAGCCGGGAGACATTGATTTCTACGTGTGGCCTGAGGATTTCAGCAGGGCTCGTCATACGATAGAGGCTGCCTGGCATATAGAAATGAAAGAAAGTGAAGAGCAGCACATATCTTTCACCTATGACGGCGTACTATTTGAGATGCACTTTCTGCTGCTCAAGCTATACAGCCGACGCCGGCAGGAGGCATTCGACCGGATGATAGCCGCCTCCAGACCAACGCTCATACACGTCGGGGACGCCGAGGTGCCTGTGCTGGACGAAATACCCAACATCGTTTACACTTTTGCACATCTCTGGTATCATTTCGTAGAACTGGGAGTAGGCCTGAGGCAGTTGTGCGATCTGGCTATCCTCATAAACAGAAGCTTTCCCTGTGATCTGGATGAGAAATGTCTGCAAGCCAGGACCGCCTCGTTGATTGCGACGCTCGACAGCCTTGAAATGCGCGGAGCCTTTGCCATTGTCGAATGCGTGATGCACGATTATCTGGGTCTCACGCGCTTGCCGCTGCCTGTGAGCAGAAGTGTGCAGGCCATGTCTGGCATTATGACGAAGAGAATATTCAAATACGGGAATTTCGGCAAGTATGGAAGGAACGGCCAGAGGGGAGAATGGAAATTCTATGTCCGTCTCCTGGCAGACAGGATTATTACCATCCTCAGATTTCGCAATTATGACAAAAAGGAGCTTACCGCCCGCCTTATAAAGGAAGTGCCGAGCAAGATGTGGCGAGTAATCAGCGGCAGGGCCGCGGAGGATTAAGCAGTATGCGTACAAAGCCAAGCATCAATAAGAACGATATAATCTACAAATAGCATATGAATAACGCAGTATTGGACGCAATCCATCAGAGAAGGAGTATCCGGAAATACAGACCGGAGCAGATAACAAAGGAGGAACTGGAGACAGTGCTCGAAGCCGGCACATGGGCTCCTACCGGCATGGGGAGGCAGTCTCCCTGGATAGTAGCCGTACGAGACAAGGCTCAGCGTGATCTGTTGTCAAAAATCAACGCCGAGATCATGGGCACGACGTCCGACCCGTTCTACGGCGCGCCGACGATAGTTTTGGTCTTTGCGCCTACGGACAACAGCAACGGCGAACGGGACGGAAGTCTTGTGCTGGGCACGATGATGCTGGCTGCTCAATCGATCAATCTCTCCACCTGCTGGATAAACAGAATAGACAAGATGTCCGAGCGTGAGGACGTGAGGAAACTCATGGATTCGTGGCATCTTCCTCATGGCCTGAGAGGCGTTGGCTCTATTGCCCTTGGTTATGCCGCCGCACCTGCCAAAGCGCCGAAGCCCCGTAAAGAGGGATACTATCGAATAGTGTAAGCAGCCGTAGGGGCTTGAGCAGAATTAGAAGTTCTATGGGGTTATGACGCTTGCAGCAGAGTTACATTCTCCGCTCACCGACGTGAGGCATACTAAATGAAGTCTTCCGGCGGGACTATTTGCGGCATGCGGATAAGGATCATAATGGTCTCTGAACAGGCAGAAAGTCGGTTTATAAGTACGTAAGAATCAATGCTTCAGTGAGGGGCAAAACTACATTTGAGAAGAGAAAGATCTTCTCAAATGTGTTTTTTCTCATGTGCCTTGTGAGAATCCTGCCAAGCGGAAGGGTTTTTGAGAAGTGCATACACGATGTTTCTCAAAAAGAGGAAATCCGTCCGTATGCCTTGTCAATATACGTCCTTAAGGCGGCTGCCGACGACCTGGAACCGCTTCGGCGGCCTCGGTAAGTACATAGAAATCAGCGTCTGCAAGATGGTAAAATTCTACTGCGAGATAAATTATTTTATCTACGAGATAAATGGTCGTCTACTACGAGATAAAAATTTTTATCTCGTAGTAGAATTTTCGTAACTACTCAGATCCCCTATACATGAAATAGGAGCATGAAGCCTTGCACACCATTAATTATACATGGCGAGT
>OMUV01000122.1 GCA_900314335.1 uncultured Prevotellaceae bacterium
AGGCGGAAAATAGTGCGGCTGTTGTAGCGGCCGATTAAGCGGCAAGCAGTGCATATGTTGGAGAGCCGCTTCCCCACCCCGCCGCGACACGCATATTATATAGCACGCATATTATATAGGTATGCGCTGCGCAATTCCCCTACAGTAACACAGTCAGATGAATCCTTGCAAGGCAAAGAATAATGCTAAGGATAATTAGGGCTTTGCAGATAATATGAGCCTTGATGAAAAGCACTCAAACCTAAGAATACTAAGCCTTCTCAAAGGCAGACTTGATATAACGGGAAGGTAATAATCTCTTTGCGTCCTTCGCCGCAATAGCCGTAAAAACTTAAAACGATATAGTTGGGAAGAAGAACAATCTCAACGGCGAAGAAAAAAAATTGCGCGACTATAGAAGTGAAATAAATTGCGCGACTATAGAAGTGAAATAAATTGCGCGGCGCTAACTGAGTGAAAGAATTGCGCGAGAAATAGCTGGGAGAAAAAACAATTCCCAAGGAAAAGAAAGAATTGCGCGGCGATGGCTGGGAGGACCGCTGCCCTCAGCGGCCAAGCGCGAGGAGGAATAACAAACCCAAACGCGAAGAATATTAGCAACCCCACGCGCGCGAAATGCTCAGGGCTATTCTTCTATCCCCTACCACGCCTCTCACTCTCATGCGGCGGCTGGGCCGCGCTGCAGCGGCTCTCCCAGCTAAACTTCGCCCAAATTTATACCTCCACAGTAAGAGACCTTCCGCAGGCAGTTCCGCAGACTCTTCCGCAGGCAGTTTCACAATCTATTTCCGCAACCTATTCGCAGGCAGTTCCGCAGGCTGTCTTCCGCCGCCTGATACAGAAGCAGGGCGCATGATTCGCGGATCATGCGCCCTGCTTGCAATATTTCAGCCCCGTATTATTAGAGGCCTGGGTTCTTATTCTCGTGCCGGTGTTCTTGCCTCAGGGCACAGCCACTTTCCTTACGCTGGCGCCGGCCTTGACCACATACACCTTGCCGGAGCGGAGAGCGAAACTGGCGGTCTTGCCCACGGTCTTGCCCACCGGTGTGCCATCGGTATCCGTCACGCTGATGGTGACACGGCGCGGGGATGCGACCCGGAGAGTGTTGCCCTCCATCCAGATGCGCTCGTCCCTGGTCGCGGTCTCCCTGATGGCCGTCACGCGGGGCGTGGACTGGCTCACCTTCTGGGCCGAGAACGTCTGCTTGAAAAGGTTGATCTTGATCAGATAGGTGCCGTCGTCGGAGATGGACCACTTGTTGTCGTCGCCGCCCACGACGAAGCTCGTCGACGTGAGCAGGTTCTCGTCCTGCTTGAGCGGGTGGAGCTCCTTGTGGCCCCAGGTGCGCTGGCCCTCAAACTTGAAGCGCTTGGGCTCGACATATCCCAAGTCGGTGCCGTCCTTGAGTGTGCCCATCCAGGTCCAGACCATCGGGTCCTCGCGGTCCTGTGTCATGCGCTGCAATCCGAGCACTTCCCATCCGCCCTCGGTAGCGCCGCCGCCGATGTAGAGGTCATCCCACGCGTCGAAGAGTTCGCCCTTCACCGTCTTAGCGCTCACATCGACCGAGAAGCGGTAGCGGTCCTCGCCGAAGGGCACCACCCAGCCGCTGCCGTTGGCAGAGTCGACGCTCTGGTAAATGATGCCGTTGTTCACTATCAATGAGTTCAGGCGAAGAGGCTTGAGATACTTCGTTGTGCCGGTCCGCGTGGGCGTGGTCATGATGAGCACTTCGCCCTGAGCCAGAGTGCCGGCGTACTTGAACGTCCCGTCGGGAAACTTCACGAGCTCGGCCACAGAATCATGGAGCGCCGTGCCTGTGGCCCACAGCCGGCTCTGTGCCCTGACGCCCGTGCATACGGTAAGGGCGGCGAGCAATATGAATGTGTTTCTAATCTTCATTGCGGTTGGATTTATTGATGCGCTTTTTACCTTTGCTTATCACGATGCCGTTATAGCGGCCATTGACCTTCACGCCCTCCACATTGTACAGGGGCGCTGCAGCGGCGGTCTTGTCGACCTTCACCTTGGCAATGGCTGTAGGGTTCTGCCGGAGCGTCACGGTGGTAGAGTTGCTGAGGGGCACGCTGCCTATCGTTACCTCGACCATCTTGGTGGTGGCGTCGTAGGTCCACTGCGAGGCGTCGGCCTCTGTGCCGTTGATGCTCACGCCCTCGGGCTGCTCCTCGGCGAGGAAGCGCACCCTGTAGCTGCGCTGCGAAGGCATGCCGGCATACTGGCCCTGAGTCGGCGCGATGGTCAGCGTCACGACGCCCTGGCCGCGCGCCTGACTGAACGTGGTGGTGCTGTAGCTGCCGTTGCGATAGTTCTCGTTATCGTTCTCATCCTCGTAGAGGTCATACTTGCCGCTGCCGCCGGGCACCACCTCCACCACGAGCGTGTCGGGACGCTTCTGGAGATTGTAGATGTCGGGGTACTCCACGATAACACTTCCGCCGCGGTAGAAGTAGGGTATCTCACTCTGCTCATAGCCGTCGTAGATCTCGCGGCCGCCCTGCTCCACACGGCCGCGGCATACGTTATACCAGTTGCCCTCGGGGAGCCATGTCTTGCGATAGGCCTTGCCGTCGGACTCGGCCGCAGCCACGATGGGGCTCACCAGAATATTGTCGCCGAACATGTACTCGTTGCGGTAGCGGTAGGCGTTGTTCTCCTCGGGCGAGTCGTAGTAGAGGGGACGGCAGATGCTCACGCCCGTATCGTAGGCCTGGCGCGCCGCCGTGTAGATGTAGGGGATGAGGTGATAGCGCAGCATGACGGCCTGGCGCATCAGGGGGAAGTTGCTGTACTTCCAGATGCGGCGCTCTATGCGGCTGCTATTGGTGGCGTGCGTGCGGAAGATAGGCGTAAAAACACCGAACTGGATCCAGCGCAACAGGAGCTCGGGGTCGTTGGGGTCGGCGGCCGGCAGCGTGTGTCCGCCGAGGTCGTGGCCCCAGTAGCCGAAGCAGACATTGGAGGCCGTGGGCGTGAAGTAGGTCTCGAAGTTGAGCGTCGAATAGTCGATCACGGCGTCGCCCGAGAATCCTATCGGGTAGCGGTGGGAGCCGAGGCCGCCCCAGCGGTGGAATATGACGGTGCGGCGGTCCTTGCGGTGCTGCTGCATATCGTTATAAAACACGTGATTGCACCAGAATGTCTCGCTCAGGCCCGTAAGGCGCGGGTTGGTGAGGTTCTGCTGCCAGTCGAGCCACCAGAAGTCGACGCCCTGCCGCTCGAGCGGGCGGATGACATCCTTCCACATGTTCTTGTAGAACGTGGAGTCCTCCAGCTGCCAGGGCACCACGGTAGCCGTGCTGTCGAGGCCCATATCCTTGCGCAGCTGCTCAAACTGTGCCTCGTCGCTGTCCACGCCGTCGGCGGGGTGCAGGTTGAGCGAGGTCTTGATGCCGCGGTTGTGCATCCACGAGATGAGCGCCTGCGGAGTGGGGATGATCGAGGTGTCCCACGTCCAGCCGGTCCATCCGGTAGTGTGCCAGTCCTTATCCATGATCATCACGTCGAGGGGAATCTTGTTGCTCTGTATCTCCCTGATGAGGTTCATGAAGTCGTTCTGTGTGTAGCGCCAGTAGCGGCTGTACCAGTAGCCGAGGATGTACTGCGGCGGCATGGGCTCGCGGCCGGCTATCTTGATGAAGTCGCCCAGGGCCTTCTTGTATTGGTGTCCGTAGCCCATGAAATACCAGTCTATGGCGTCCTTGTCCACGGGTTTGGCCACCCAGGGGATGCCGTCCACCGTCTTGTCGAAGGCGAACGTGGTACTGCCGTCGCCGCGCTTGGCGGTCGGCGACTCGTCGATCACGGCCCACCCTGCACGGGAGAGAATACCGTCCTCCATCTGGTCCATCTTGGAGTCGCCTATCGCCTGGTCGAGGGTACGCGTGGTGCCCTTGAGGTTGAGCGAATTGTCCTTGCCCGGATACCATATCACCTCCTGACCGTTCATATTGAACGTGATGGTGAGCTTGTCGGGCGAATACACATCGGCCGAGATCTGGCTGAACAGCCTGTACTTAAGCTTCAGCGCGCTCGTCGTGATGTAGAGATACTTGCTGTCGCGCGTCACAGTGTACTCCGGCACAGGCAGGCGGCGGTTGACCACCGCAAACGTGGCCCGGTTCTCAAACTTGCGGGCCTTGCTGTACTGGATGCGTATCATCTCCGGCGTCAGCACGGTGAAGCGGGCGTAGCCGCTGGTCACCACCGCGGAGTCATTGGCCACGGGGTCATACTGCGCCCTTACGCTTCCGGAGGGCAACAGCACCGCCGCAGCGGCCACAATTGCCACACAGAATAAATGACTTACGAAACGATTTACTATCATACTCTATTATTAATCTTCTTCTTTGAATAATCCCCTGCGCCCGCGGTAAATAATTATCCATCATCGATCCGGCCAAAGGATACGCAAAATTACTACAAAAAGCTAACGCGGCCTTGTCTAAGTGGGCGATTTATTTGCATTTAACTAAAATACTCTTCCACTCTGTTCCTCCGCCCCGCCGATTGAGGCAAATAATAAACGGGAAATTAAATTGCGCGGCTATAGAGAGGTGAAATAGATTGTGCGGCTATAGATGAGTGAAACAATTGCGCGGCGATAACTAGGAGGGCCGCTGCCCTCCCAGCTAAACTTCCCTCACATTCATAATCGCTTACAAAGGCCGCACCATCTCTCATGCGGCGGCTGGCCGCTGGGGACAGCGGCCCTCCCAGCTAATCTTCGCTCAATTCCCCCATCGCACACTTACGCCGCGATGCAGCGAGCCGACAAGGACTGCTTACGGGGATACATTTCATATGGTATACCATCCGCCCGGTTGTGCATGAGAACATCCGCGCGCGGAGGACATGGATCGTCATTTATCCTATCTCACATCTGAAATACCTAAATTTATCGGCGGGCTTTGTCGCGATATTGCTTCGAATTTGTAAATTTGTATTACCCGACATTATGACGCAGGCCATTAAGTAAAGACACCTCTGCAAGATGTACACGCCGCCATTTACCATCTCCTCGCGAGCCGTCAATCTCATCAGCGAGATTTCGCGTCAGACAGAGCGCTATGCCATACGCATGGAGCATGAGGACGGTGTCCGGCTACGCAAAGAGAATCGCATCAGGACCATTCACAGTTCGCTGGCCATCGAGGGCAACAATCTGTCGAGGGGTGAAGTCGCGACGCTGCTTAATGGAGAGAGCGTTGTGGCGCCCATCAGGGACATCACCGAGGTAAAGAATGCCATCAGGGTATATGATGCCTTCGATAGCTTTGATCCGTTCTCGGTGGATGACCTTCTCCGGGCGCACGGCATGATGATGCAGGCTCTGACCGATGACGCAGGCCATTTCCGGAGTGGTGGCGTCGGCGTCTTTGCCGGAGACAAGGTCATTCACATGGCCCCTCCTGCCAGTCGTGTGCCTCTGCTTATAAGCGACCTCTTCGAATGGCTTCGCGAGTCGGACGACCATCTGCTCATTCGCAGTTGTGTATTCCACTACGAGTTTGAGTTTATTCATCCTTTCAGCGATGGCAACGGCCGTATGGGACGCCTATGGCAGTCGCTCATCCTCCGGCGCTTCCATCCCATTTTCGCTCACCTGCCGGTAGAAAACATGGTATTCCGGCACCAGAGCGAATATTACGATGCCATAGCCAGGAGTGATGCGGCCTCCGACAGCGGGCCTTTCATCGATTTCATGCTTGCCATTATCCTGCTGACGCTTAAGGAGCATCAGGGTGCAGCTATCGATGGCCCTCTGAATGGCACTGTAAATGGCACTCTAAATGGCACTGTAAATGGCGTCCTGAAACTCATACAGGAGAATCCTTACATCACCTACGAAGAGCTCTCAGAGGCTTTAGGGAAATCGCGTCGGACGATAGCCCGCGCCATAAAGAGCCTTATCGACAAAGGTTACATTCGCCGAGTGGGGCCTGACAAAGGCGGAAAATGGGAACTCGTAAAGAATGGAGCTCGTAAAGAATAATTAGCGCCGCGTTAGCCATAATATATTGCGCGGCGATAATTGGGAGGGCCGCTGCCCTCAGCGGCCAAGCGCGAGGAGGAATAACAAACCCAATAGCAAAGAAGGAATTGTGCGGCTATTATAGGTGGAATAAATTGCGCGGCCATAGTAAAATAAACAATTGCGCGGCGATAGCTGGGAGGGCCGCTGCCCTCAGCGGCCAAACGCGAGGAGGAATAACATCCAATAGCGAAGAATAACAATCCCCAAGCGCAAAGAAGGAATTGCGCGGCTATAGTAAAATAAAGAATTGCGCGGCGATGGCTGGGAGGACCGCTGCCCTCAGCGGTCGCCAGCCGCCGCTTAAGACCGCCGCACAAGACTTTGCGCGACGAAAGCTTAGAGAAAGATCAATCCTAAGCGCGAAGAATAAATTGTGCGCGTTAGTGAAATAAACATTTGCGCGGCGATAACTGGGAGGGCAGCGTCCCTCCCAGCGGCCAAGCGCGAGGAGGAAAATTACCCCAATCGCGAAGAATAGAAATGACTCTACACGCGCGAAATACATAGGGCTATTATAGTCCATCTCCTCTATCATTCTCTCATGCGGCGGCTGCGGCCGCTGAGGGCAGCGGCCCTCCCAGCTAAACTTCCCTCACACGCAAAATCGCTTAATAGCACATCGCGCGCGCTCATGCCGCGGACACCCCTGGGAAGCCCAATTCTCCCCTCCGGAAATGCCGGTTTTGGCACCTTTGTAACTAACTGAAAATCATCGCCCCTGGAAGGCCAAAACTACATTTGAGACGTTTT
>OMUV01000123.1 GCA_900314335.1 uncultured Prevotellaceae bacterium
TCAGAACACGCAAAAAGAGGATGTATCGCGAAAAATCGAATTATGATACACCCTCCTCCCAGTTATTTCTCGCGCAAAACAGAACAAGTTTCCCGCTTATGCAAGTCCTCGCAATCCAGCCCCGCTGATATATCTTCGCCAAACGAAATACGAGCCCTTTTTCCACTAGTCGAAAAAGGCGTTCCCCACTCTCGCAAAAACGCTCCCGCATGCGGAGTTACTCACATAGGACCTGAGGAAAAATACATTTGAGGTAGTTGAAAACGTCTCAAACATAGTTTTGGCCTGTTGGGAGCCCTTATTTTCAAGCATTTAGGAAGGGGCATTTTCTGCCGTTTCCGGGCCCCCTATCACGCACCATGCGATGGATAACATCCGCCTCCGCCGCGCGGCGATAGTTCCGCATCGCCGCACGAGGCGAATGAGCGTGAAAAAGCGGCGGAAATGTGGCATTTCTCAATACAAAAGAATGATGAAGCGGGAGAAATCTTGCACAATTGGCACAAAATCTCTAAATTTGCCACAATATATTAAAATCTATTTTCATGAAAAATCCCGCGAAACTGATTTTCATTGTGTCAGCCATGCTGCTGACCATCATGACATACGTCCCCGCCCGGGCGCAGGTAAGCATCGTGCCGCAGCCGCAGAGCGTGAGGCTGCAGAGGGGCTCTGTCAGCATCCCCGCCTCGCCGCGCGTCTATGTGGACAAGAAGGCCCGCCTGCCCAAGGGCTATCTGCAGGGCCGCTTCAGCGACGTAGGCATCACGGCCACACAGGTCAGCAAGCCCGCTGAGGCCGACATCGCCATCACCCTCGGCAAGGGCTCCGGGAAACCTGAGGGCTATGTCATCAGGACCAGCGCAGAGGGCGGCCCGGCCGTCACTGCCGTGGCCGACGACCGCAACGGAGCGCTCTACTCCATCGAGAGCATCCTCCAGCTGCTCAAAAGCGACGGCGGCAAACTCACCGCGCCCGTGGTGACCATCACCGACTGGCCGCAGTATCACTGGCGCAGCTTCATGCTCGATGTGAGCCGCCACTTCTTTACCACCGACGTGGTCAAGACGCTTATCGACGAGATGGTGCGCCTCAAGCTCAACACCTTCCACTGGCACCTGACCGACGATCCGGGATGGCGCATGGAGATCAAGGGCTATCCCAAGCTCACCGGGATAGGCGCGCAGTCCGACTACGACTGCATGTTCAAGGGTCCCGAAGAGTGGGCCAAACATCATCAGGGCCCCTGCTACTACACGCAGAAGGAACTCAAGGATGTGGTGAACTACTGCGCCGAGCGCGGCATACAGGTGATACCGGAAATAGAGGTGCCGGGCCACTGCTACGCAGCGACACGCGCTTATCCCGAACTGCTGCCCAACACACCCTCTGCCAAGGACACGTCCATCTACGACGTCACGACGCCGGCCTATGACAAATTCATCCGCACCGTTCTGACGCAGGTGGCCAAGGTATTCCCCTCAAAGATCATCCACATCGGCGGCGACGAGGCCAACTACTCCGCCTGGAAGAACGACCCGAAGATAGGCGAATATATGAAGGCTCACGGGCTGAAGACCTACACCGACCTGCAGCTCTATGCCATCAACAACATTCAGAAGTTTCTCGCCCGCAAAGGCGTCAAGATCATCGGATGGAACGAGATAACGGGCGACAATGTGCACAACGAGGCCGGCCGTGCGGCGAACCAGGCCGTAAAGCTCGACACGAGCGCCATCGTCCAGTTCTGGGCCGGCGCAGACACCCTGATACGCAAGGCCATCCACGAGGGCTACAAGGTGGTGAACTCGGACTGCCTCTACACCTACCTCTGCTGGGACTGGACCCTGCAGAAGACCTACGCCTTTGACCCGTGTCCCGAGACGCTGACCGAAGAAGAGGGCCGCAGCATCCTCGGTTCCGGCAGCCAGATGTGGGGCGAACTGATACCTAAAGTCAAGGACCTCTACCACCAGGTATTCCCGCGCCTCGGAGCTCTGGCCGAGTGCGGCTGGACCAAGCGCGACAATAAGAACTATGCCGACTTTGTGCGCCGCATAGCCCCCATGGAGCAGCTATGGAAGCGCAAGGGCTATTTCACAGGCCAGGCGTCCTACTCACCCGGCATCAACGAGGAAAAGAAATAAAGCATACACATATTATATTTGTCATATCAACAACGACGTAAAATGAATCATCTCCTCTCCACAATGCTCTCGGCCGTGCTTTGCGCCCCGGCAGCAACACTTACCCTCACGCTCGCCCCCGATACGGCGGCGGCTCAGGACCAGCAGGCCCTGGGCTGGGACATCTACCCCGACACATGGGTCGCAACGGACGGCGCAGGCCGCACACTGCCTACAAGCTCCGAGGTGGGCCTCACAAAGACCGACAAGAAGCGCGATGTGGGCATCTTCTACGTCACGTGGCATACGGCAAACTGCCATCAGGGTAATCCGCCCTACCACGCCGATGTCACGAAGATACTCGAGGGCGACCCGTCGGCCCGCCTGGACGGCACTAACCCCCACTGGTCACCGTGGTCGGCTGCCGGCTCGTACCACTGGGGAGAGCCGGAGATGGGATACTTCCTCTCGGCCGACCCCTACGTGATACGCCATGACGTATCGGCGCTCTCCGACGCCGGAGTGGACGTGCTCATCCTCGACGTCACCAACAGCGTGCGCTACTGGGAGGAATGGGAAGCGCTCTTCAAGGTGCTCGAAGACATGAAGAGTACGGGGCAGAAGGTGCCCAAGTTCTGCTTCTGGGTATTCAACGGCATCCCTATCTACTGCGCCCAGGAGATCTACGACCGCCTCTACCGCACCGGCCGCTACAAGGACCTCTGGTATTACAGGGACGGCAAACCGCTGCTGCTCTACAACGCCACTCCGAAGTGGGACTCTACGCCCGAGCGTCACCCTCTGACGGACAATTATCTCTATGACGCCGACGCCGTGAGCAACAAGAGCAATCCTCACTACGGCGACACGCTCTACACTCGCAAACAGATCAGCTATTATCCGAAATACATTCTCGACTTCTTCTCACTACGCAACATGTGGTGGGGCTATTATAACTGGGTCGGCTCGCGCTTTATCGGCAAAGAGGGTAACTGGAGCTTCGGTCTGGACCTCGGCGACCCCAATGTACAGAAACTCTCGCCGCGGGAGCGTACCTCGACGTGGAAAGGTGAGCTGGAAGAGATCGCCGTGACCCCCGCGCAGCACCCCGTCTCCATGATAGGCAAATCGTGGCGCATCGGGACGGGCGAACCGAAGCTCAACGAATACGACCTGCCCGTGCCCACGTTCGTGCCCTCGCTTGGCAAGACGCTCTCCAGGCCCACCGCCTACGGCATATACTACCAAGACCGCTGGGACGAGGCTCTCAGCGTCGACCCGTCATTTATATATCTCAACGACTGGAACGAATGGACCGCCGGCAAGTATGCCCAAAATCCTACAGTAACCTTTATGGGTCGCAAGGGCTCCAACTACTTCTTCGTAGACCAGTACAACGAGGAGTTCAACCGCACCATAGGGCCGATGAAGGACGGATATACCGACAACTACTATATGCAGACGGTGGAGAACATACGTCGCTACAAGGGCGTGCGTCCCATTCCCGTCAATCACGGTTACTTCACCGCCTGGGAGGGAATGACTGAATACCGCGACACACGTGGCGACATCGTTCACCGTGACTACGACGGCTACAGCGGACTGCATTACACCGACTCTCTGGGCCGCAACGACATCCTGGTGAGCCGCGTGGGCGTGACCCGCAAATCGCTGCTATTCCGCGTCACAACGGCCGCCCCGCTCACGCCGCAGCAGAAGACGGGATGGATGCTGCTGTTCATCGACGCCGACAACGACCACTCCACAGGCTGGAACGGCTACGACTTCCTCGTCGAGGGCGGTCAGCTCAAGGCCTGCAGCTCCATTCTCCCCGACAGTTCGGCCGTCTGGAAGCCCGTGGCCGACGTAAGCACCCGTGTCGAGGGCAGCGACTACTATATCGAGCTGCCGCGCAAGCTGCTTAAGCTCACCGGCAAGCACATCACCTTCGACTTCAAATGGGCCGACAATCCCCGCGACCTGAAATCGCCCATCGGACTGGCTCTCGGCGGCGACGCAGCGCCCAACCGCCGCTTCAACTACCGCTTCATCTGGGATGCCAGATAGCGCCCTCAGCGCCGCTCCGCATCCCGGCGCGCGCTCTGAGGCATCCGCCTCCGCGGCTCTGCCTCATCACAACGCCGTGACGCTCATACGGTGGTTTTTCGCCCTGTCGCTCGTATGCTTTCATGCGTGCCTGATCACGGGGCGCCCGATCTTCTCTCCCGTCAAGGGGCATGCCATCGTCAGCGTGTTCTTCACCCTGAGTGGCATGCTCACCTTTGAGGGCTTCATGCGGCATCCCGGAGCGCGCTCCTTCTACCGGCGGCGCCTGCTCCGCATCTTCCCGCCCTACGCCATCGTCATCGTCCTGAGTGTGATCCTCCTCGCGCCGCTCTCCACGCTCCCCGCCGCCGACTACTTCCGCTCCGGCGCCACGTGGCGCTATCTCGCCTCCAACATCACCTTCCTCAACTTCCTCTCGCCCACTCTGCCGGGCCTTTTCGGGGGCAATCTCATCCACGCCGTCAACTCATCGCTCTGGACCATGAAGGTGGAGGTGGCCTTCTACATCGTCCTGCCGCTCATAGCCCTCGCCGCGCGCCGTTGGCGCCCCGCCGCCGTCGTCGCCGCGCTCTACCTGCTCTCCGTGGCCTACTACCTCTCGATGACCCACCTCGCCCTCTCCACGGGCCTCGAGCGCTACGCCATGCTGCGCCGCCAGCTGCCCGGTGAACTGATGTATTTCGCGGCGGGGATGGGCGCCGCACTCCTCCGCCGCCGCATCCTGGAGCACCCTCTGCCCCTCCTCATCGCCGGCGTCGTGATCTGGGCCGTCGCCGCCGTCCTGACCAACCTCAGGCCCGTGGAACCGGTCGGTGTGGCGCTCACGCTCACCGTCGCCGCCTACAGTTCGCGCCGCCTCGCCGACATCTCCGTCCGCGTCCCCAATCTGACCTACGAGGTGTTCCTCATCCACTTCCCCCTGCTGCAATCGCTCGTCGCGCTCGGGCTCTTCTCAGCCCTCGGCTTCGTGCCGGCCTTCCTCATCGCGCTCGCCTGCATCCTCATCCTCGCCGCCCTGCTCCACCGCCTCTGCCGCGCCATCGCCGCATAGCTCTGACGCGTACACCGCCGGCGCTTCGCATCCCTCTTGTTCTTTTCAGGAAAATTCATTCCCCTTACGGGGAAAATCCTTCGGGATTTAAAATCCTCCGCGAGTCGTGGAATGCCTCGCGGAAGCGCCCGCTGTGTGCACTATTGCGGAGATTGTGGTCATTAGCTGCCGGGAACGGAATTTTCATCGCCTTTTCCGGCCGCGGAACCGGAGAAATTTGATACTTTTACACCTGAGACGGCGCCCCTTGTGCGCCGCCGTTACATTAGTCTAAGTGAAAATGAGGAAAATTCGCATTGTATTTCTGTTGCTGCTTATCGCCGTAGTCGTGCCCTCGCAGGCGCGGCTCAAAGTGGGGCTCGTACTGGGCGGCGGAGGCGCGAAAGGCGCGGCCGAAGTGGGCGCGCTGCGCGTGATAGAGGAGACCGGCATCCCCATCGATTACATCGCCGGCACAAGCATCGGGTCGATCATCGGCGGGCTCTACGCCTGCGGCTACCGCTCGGCGGACCTCGACTCGCTCTTTCGCAACGAGAAATGGATGAAGCTCTTCGGCGATGACATCCTCAAGGGCAAGGAGATCGAGGGCCTCTTCCGGCAGTTTGTCAACGTCCCCGACAGCATCGACTTTGACCGGCTGCCCATCCCCTACCGCGCCGTGGCAGTGGACATCAAGGGCGACAGCGTGGTGGTGCTCAGGAACGGCAGTCTCACACGCGCCATGCGCGCCTCCATGTCGATACCGGGCGCCTTCAAGCCAGTCAGGATCGACGGCAAGGTGCTGGTGGACGGCGGCATGAAGAACAACCTGCCCGTCGACGTGGTCAAGGCCATGGGAGCCGACGTCGTGATAGCCATCGACCTGACACAGAACAAGCGCAAGGAGCGCAAGTACTCGCTCAAGGAGAAAACCGGCATCGGCGGCGTGCTCGACTACCTCATCTCGCGCCCTGACATCAAGATCTACAAGCAGAACGTCTCCGAGGCCGACGTCTATATCAACCCCGACCTCAAAGGCTTCTCCGCGGCCGACTTCAAGCCGAAGGCCATAAGCGAGATGATAGACCGCGGCCTCAAAGCCGCCGAGAGCAAGCGCAGCGCCATCCTCTCCCTCAAGAAGCGCATCCGCAAGCACTCCAGGTAGCGCCCGCAGACCGATCAGCGCCAATCGGGGACGCGTCGTTTCCGCCTCGGAACGGGCAGAAATAGCCCTCCTGTAAATGTCTGTTTTTCAGTGTCCCTCAAAGGGCGAAATTACATTTGAGACGTTTTCAACTACCTCAAATGTAATTTCACTCAGGTCCTATGTGAGTAACACCGCATGCGGGAGTGTTTTTTGAAGTGTGGGGAAAGATGTGTCTGATGATGCGAATGCCTTTTCCAAAATTGGGAAAAAGCGTGCATGTTTCGTATGGCGAAAATATATTGGTGCGACAGGAGAGTGAGGACATCTATAAATAAAAATCGTGTTTACTGGAGCCGTTTGATACAGGACTTCATATATATGATATAGGACTTCATATATATTATGAATAGATTTTGTATCTTTGCGGGTGACGATAACGAGCCTAAGGAACTACCGACACACCTTATCGGCCCCGCTGTTTAGCTATCGTCGGTATGGCATGGGGTGTTCTGACCATACCATTTTCTTCTTCTCTTTTCCATTCGAGACCATTCGCACTTCCGGCAAAAAGAAGTAAAATCTGGTATCCTTACGGGGGTAAAGATTGGGGCTATTTTATGTCGTTCATGCATTAACATAGCAAAGCCCCGCGGCGCCTTGAATGCGCCGCGGGGCTTATATCATGCTGTTCCCCCGAAAGGGAGGATTGGTTTAGTCGGAAAGCTTGGCCTTGATGAACTCGCGGTTGAGGCGGGCGATGTTGGCCACAGTCTCATTCTTGGGGCATACGGCCTCGCAGGCACGCGTGTTGGTGCAGTTGCCGAAGCCGAGTTCGTCCATCTTGGCGATCATGTTCTTGACTCTCTGCTTAGCCTCTACGCGGCCCTGGGGAAGGAGGGCGAACTGGCTGACCTTGGAGGAGATGAAGAGCATGGCGCTGCCATTCTTGCAGGCGGCCACGCAGGCGCCGCAACCGATGCAGGTAGCGCAGTCCATAGCCTCGTCGGCAGCCTCCTTGGAGATGAGGATGGCGTTGGCGTCCTGAGGAGCACCCGTGCGCACGCTGATATATCCGCCGGCGGCCTGGATCTTGTCAAATGCGGAGCGGTCCACCATGCAGTCCTTGATGACGGGGAATGCGGCGGAGCGCCAGGGCTCTACGGTGATGACCTCGCCGTCGTGGAAGCGGCGCATGTAGAGCTGGCAGGTAGTGGCGCCCTGCTCGGTCTTGCCGTGGGGCGTGCCGTTGATGTAGAGCGAGCACATGCCGCAGATACCCTCGCGGCAGTCGTGGTCGAAGACAAACGGTTCGCTGCCTTCCTCCACCAGCTGCTCGTTGAGAATGTCGAGCATCTCAAGGAACGAGGTGTCGGTGGGGATGTCCTTCATGTCGCGCTCGTCGAAGTGTCCCGGGTCCTTGGGACCATTCTGCTTCCAATATCTTAGTTTGAAACTTATTGTATTAGCCATTGTTGTCTGATTTTAATTGTTAAGTGGAAGAACGAATCGGGGATTTTAGCTCTTGTAGTTACGGGTCTTAACCTCGATGGCCTCATATTTCAGCGGCTCCTTGGAGAGCTCGGGCGCGGTATCGTCGTTGCCCTGATACTGCCAGCAGGCCACATAGAAATAGTTCTTGTCATCACGCTTAGCCTCGCCGTCCTCGGTCTGATACTCCTCGCGGAAGTGACCGCCGCAGCTCTCGTTGCGCGAGAGGGCGTCATAGGCGATAAGTTTGCCCATAGTGATAAAGTCGTTAAGGCGGTTGGCCTTGTCGAGCTCGACATTGAGGCTCTCCTTGGTGCCGGGCACACGGAGATGGTGCTCAAACTCGTCGCGAATCTCGTCGATCTTCTTGATGCCGGTCTTGAGGCCTTCGGCGTTGCGGGCCATGCCGACATACTCCCACATGATGCGGCCGAGCTTCTTGTGGATGGTGTCTACGCTCTCGTCGCCCTTGATGTTCATGAAGTGGTCGAGCTTGGCGTTGACTTTCTTCTCGGCCTCGTCGAATTCGGGGCGGTCCGTCTTGAAGCGCGGCACGGTGATCTGGTCGGAGAGATAGTTCTGGATGGTGTAGGGCAGCACGAAGTAGCCGTCGGCGAGACCCTGCATGAGGGCGGAAGCGCCGAGGCGGTTGGCGCCGTGGTCGGAGAAGTTGCACTCGCCGATGGCGAACAGGCCGGGGATGTTGGTCTGCAGCTCGTAGTCTACCCAGAGGCCGCCCATGGTGTAGTGGATGGCGGGATAGATCATCATCGGGTTCTCGTAAGGGTTCTCGTCGGTGATCTCCTCGTACATGTCAAAGAGGTTGCCGTAGCGCTGAGCAACTCTGTCCTTGCCGAGACGCTGGATAGCCTCGCTGAAATCGAGGAACACGGCCAGGCCGGTATTGTTGACGCCGAAGCCTTTGTCGCAGCGCTCCTTGGCAGCACGCGAAGCCACGTCACGCGGCACAAGGTTGCCGAAGGCGGGATAGCGGCGCTCGAGATAATAGTCGCGGTCCTCCTCGGGAATGTCGCGGCCTTTGATCTCGCCCCTCTGGAGCTTCTTGGCATCCTCGAGCTTCTTGGGCACCCAGATACGGCCGTCGTTACGCAGGGACTCGGACATCAGCGTGAGCTTGCTCTGCTTGTCGCCGTGAACGGGGATGCAGGTAGGATGGATCTGCACATAGCAGGGATTGGCGAAATAAGCGCCGTGACGGTATGCGGCCATTGCTGCGGAGCAGTTGCAAGCCATGGCGTTGGTGGAGAGGAAGTATGTGTTGCCGTAGCCGCCGGTGGCGAGCACCACAGCGTGAGCGGCGAAGCGCTCGAGCTTACCGGTGACGAGGTTGCGGGCGATGATACCGCGGGCGCGGCCGTCGATCATCACGATGTCCTGCATCTCATAGCGTGTGTAGAGCTCCACAGTGCCCTCGTGCACCTGGCGCATAAGAGCGGAGTAGGCGCCGAGCAAGAGCTGCTGGCCCGTCTGGCCCTTGGCATAGAATGTACGGCTTACCTGCACGCCGCCGAAGGAGCGGTTGGCCAGCAGACCGCCGTACTCACGGGCGAAAGGCACGCCCTGAGCCACGCACTGGTCGATGATGTTGGCGCTGACCTCGGCGAGGCGGTATACATTGGCCTCACGGGCGCGATAGTCGCCGCCCTTGACCGTGTCATAGAAGAGGCGATAGACAGAGTCGCCGTCGTTCTGATAGTTCTTGGCTGCATTTATACCGCCCTGGGCTGCGATGGAGTGAGCGCGGCGCGGGGAGTCCTGGATGCAGAACGAAAGCACGTGGAAGCCCATCTCGCCGAGCGATGCGGCGGCTGATGCGCCGGCCAGACCCGTGCCTACAACGATGATGTCAAGCTTGCGCTTGTTGGCCGGGTTCACCAGGCGCTGGTGGGCCTTGTAATTTGTCCATTTCTGCGAGATAGGGCCCTCGGGAATCTTAGAATCTATAGTTGCCATATTTGTAATCTTAGTTGTTGTCTATATGTTTTCGGAAAGAAAGGGTCAGCAGGCGCCGCCACAGAGAGCGAACCTGAGCACGACGATGATAAAGAGGGCGATGACCACGGTGACATAGATGCAGCCGATGGTCTTCCAGCGGTTGAACCATGTCTTGCCGTTGATGCCCAGTGTCTGGAATGCGCTCCAGAATCCGTGAGAGAGGTGGAACCAGAGAGCCACGAGCCATACGATGTAGATGATGGCGTAGACGGGATTGCCGAAGGTCTGAGCGATGAAGGCTGCGCCGTCCGTGGGGTCGATGCCGCAGGCCCCGGCGTTGCCGGTCAGCTCGGCGAGCATCATGTTAGCCCAGAAGTTGTAGAGGTGCAGGCAGAGGCCCAGGATCACGATGAGGCCGAGCACGAACATGTTCTGCGAGGCCCACTCCACCTTGTCAGGGCGCGAAGTGACGGCGTAACGGTTGTTGCCGCGCGCCTTGCGGTTCTCCAGCGTCAGGATGAACGCGTAGACGAAGTGGAGCACGACGAGAAACGCCAGCACCAGCGTGCCGGCTACGGCGTACCAGTTGCTGCCAAGGAATTCACACACGCTGTTGTACGCATCGGCCGAGAAGACAGCCACGATATTCATACAAGCGTGGAAGGTAAGGAACAGAATGAGCGCGATGCCCGTAACGGACATTACGACCTTCTTTCCGACGGATGAATCATATAACCACATAGATTAGTAGGATTTAATTATTATGTTGATAGTTCGCGTTTGAGATGTCCATGAAGCACTTACAAGACACGGGGTCGGTCTAAGTGTCTGCAAAGTTATATATTTCCACTATTTCAGAAAAGTAAAAAAGTGGAAAAAGCTGTTTTGCGGGCATTAAAATATCCCCATTTATGATGATACGGCAGAGCGGCCCGCCGGGGGCGGCTCACGAGAGCGCGAGTCCCCGTATGAAATCGATGTAAAAGGGAATGGCCTCCTCTATCTCGCTGAGCGCGATGTATTCGTCGGCCGAGTGCGAGCGGGCCGAGTCTCCGGGCCCTATCTTGAGCGAGGGGAAGGACATGAGCGCCTGATTGCTGAGCGTGGGAGAGCCGAAGGTGCTGCGGCCCGTCTCTACGGCGCGGCGGTAGAGCGGATGGTCGTGGCTCAGGCCCGAGGAGTTGAGGCGGAAGGAGCGGGCGTGCGCCTCGCTCTCGCAGAGGGAGGTGATGAGGTCGTAGAGCTCGCGGTTGCCATAGTGCTCGTTGGAGCGGACATCGGCCGTGAAGGTGCAGCGGTCGGGGATGACGTTGTGCTGTGTGCCTGCGCCGATGATGGTGACGGTCACCTTCGGGTCGCCCAGCAGCGGTGAGGTGCGCCCGAAGCGCAGCGCGCGGATGCGCTCTATATCGTCGACGGCCTTGTAGATGGCGTTGATGCCCTCGCCCCGCGCGGCGTGACCAGCGCGGCCGTGAGCGGTGAAGTCGATGACCATAAGCCCCTTCTCGGCCACGGCGGCGCGAAGCGCGGTCGGTTCGCCCACGATAGCTGCGTCGATGTGCGGCATCTCGCCCAGCGCGGCCTCCACGCCGTGAGCGCCGCTCACCTCCTCCTCGGCCGAGGCCGAGAAGATGAGATTGAACCGGAGCCTCTCACCGCGCAGCGCCAGGAACGCCTCCATGAGCGAGACAAGCGAACCGCCGTCGTCGTTGGTGCCCAGGCCGTAGAGGCGGTCGCCCTCGAGCGTCGGGGTGAACGGGTCGCGCGTCCACGCCGCCACGGGCTTCACCGTGTCGATGTGCGCGTCGAGCAGCAGCGTGGGCCGCTCCTCGCTGTAGCCCGGGGCGATGCAGTATACATTATTATATAGGCGTTTGGGCGCGCAGCCCTTGTCCCTGAGGAAGGCTTCCATCTTGTCGGCGGCCTTGTCCTCGGAGCGGCTGACGCTCGGGATGGCCACCAGCTCCCTGAGGAGCGCGACGGCTTCTGATGCTCTCTGATCCATGACGAATTAGTATCTCGTGCAAATTTACAAAATCCTAATCACATCCGTCCCCTCCTCCAGCTTAACGGCGGGCCGCCGCAAAGCGCGCTCTATCCCTCTTTCGGGAATGCTCCGGGAATGTCCCGGCCTGCGGCCGTAATAAAAGCAAATTTCGCGCAGTCAGTCGTCGTATCCGCTCATCGCAAAAACGCTCCCGCATGCGGAATTACTCACATAGGACCTGAGGGAAACTACATTTGAGATAGTTCAAAACGTCTCAAACATAGTTTTGGCCTTTGCGGAGCACTGTTTTTCAATCACTTATAAAGGCCCCAAAATCGCCCTTTCCGGGGTCGCAGAAATGTGCGATTTATGCCATTTGCCATATTGCGGGACGGGCTGATATGAGCGAAGAAGATTGATGTGGGCGGCGCTAACTGGGAGGGCCGCTGAGGGCAGCGGCCGCATTCCGCATAAGGGTAAAGCGCGAAGTTATTTGCGATGCAAGTGCCTCAGGACAGCCAGAGATGTGCATGTGCATTATACCATTCTATATTTTAGGCGGCGGCTGGCGGGCCGCGCAGCAGCGAAAGTATAACGAAGAGAAAATCCATTGGCACAAAAGAGGCACGACGATCTTATTGCCTTTTTGGCCAAATCGCCTATAAAGCGGCAGGCGGCCGCTGAGGGCAGCGGCCCTCCCAGCTGTTTCTCGCGCACATGAGTTTTTTTCGCGCCTATCCTGACCGCAC
>OMUV01000094.1 GCA_900314335.1 uncultured Prevotellaceae bacterium
CCACGGAATTTTATTTTCATCCGCATGAGAATTATTTTTCATCCGCATGAGAATTTATTTTCGTCCCATCAGACTGTTAGTCCATTCGCGTCAGAAATTTTTCCGATCGCATCAGACTGCAAGTCCGGTCGCGTCAGAAATTTTTCTGATCGCATCAGACTGCAAGTCCGGTCGCATCGGAATTTTCTCTGTTCGCATCAGACTGCAAGTCCGGTCGCATCGGAATTCTTTCTCATCCACAAAAACAAAATTACATGCTTCGAGGTTTTATTCCCAAAGCATGTAATCACTTTCCCACGCATTGGTAATATTCTTTCCTCGCCTTGGTAATATCATTCCCAAGTATTGGAGATTTATTCTACTTGATGTTTGCTTGCGGGATGTCCTGTGCCGCTAAGAAGAAGTCAGGCGGGCGTAGGCTTTGCTACTAATGCGGACTATTCTTTTCGGAAAACAAGCGAGCCACGAACGGCCTGCGAACCGTCTACGTTTATAATATAAATGCCGTTCGAAAGAGCAGACACGTCCAACCGGACTTCGTCTGTCTCTCCTGAGTAGCGGTTTGAAAGCAGTCTGGTGCCGTCAGTATTGTAAAGGCTCAGGGAGAAAGCGCCCGCCTTGGGCGGCAGAATAAGTTTTACAACCCCGCCTCTGTAAACCAGTTTCACTCTCGATACAGAACTATGGATATCTTTTACTCCTACCATCCGCAGCACTTCCAGTATCCCCTTGTAGGCATCTACTTCGCCATATCCATAATATATGTTCGGATAACTGAGCGAAGCATCGGGATGAGTGCATGTCTTCTCCAAAATCTGGATTATCTCCTCCCTCGTCAGACGGGGATTGGCCTGCAGCCAGAGGGCAATCGTGCCGGCGCACACGGGCGCCGACATGGAAGTGCCCGTATCACAGTTCCAGCCGTACAGGCGGCCATTATATGTAAACCTCGCCACGTCACTGTTCAGCGCCCTCGCGTTGGGGCTGCCGGCCTCGTAATAGCTGCTTTCGCTGGAGATGACATTTGTGCCCGGAGCCATAACGTCCGGTTTGATACGCCCGTCAAACGCGGGCCCGACCGAAGAATAAGACGACCGCATGCCATACTGATAGTCTGAGGTAACGTGCTCCTCGCCCTTATAATTGGTAAATTTCCCCCGGCGTGCGGTAGCGCCCACACTGACTGCGGCAGGAGCTACAGCAGGCGACATCACGCAATGCGTACAGTCGCCGTTATCGGGAATGCCGCCGGTGGCTGTTCTGCGGAAATAGCCCATACGGCGGAATATCTCAACAGTGGCATCCTTGCCCTTAACGCCGAGGGACACAGGAAAGGCCGTGCCTGTACCGCTGCCGCTGCTCACATAGACGTCGTAGATCACGCTGCTCGCGTCGTAGACGGAGGTGTAGGCATTGATGGTTATCACGAATTTCTTACCGTCGATGCTGTCCGTAACGGTAATCAGGGAATCCTTTGTGGCGAGGATATCGGCGGTGTTGCTGCTCAGGGTGAACGCCGTGGACTCTGCCTCGCCCGCCTTCATTACGATATCAAAAGGTTCGCGCGATTTCATCGTCAGCCAGCAGACTGAATCCGGCTGATAGAGGTAGAGCCCGGTGCTGTCGACGCCCTGGTCCTTGTGTATATAATTGGTGTAGCCGGCCAGATTACCAGCGGAGCAGACGAAGATGCGGCCCGGACCGGTCAGGCTGTCGAGCACTTCGTAGTACAGCTGCTCGTCGTCCAGAAAGCCCGCGTAGGAGCCTTCGCTGAAGGAGATCACACACGGTTTGCCGACACTCGTAGCGTAGTCGAAGATATATTTAAATGCCAGAGCATTCGTAGCGTCAGTATATTTGTAATAATCCGAAGAAGAAATAAACTTGCCGTCATTACTGATAAAGTTGCTCACCAGACACAGTTCGCTCTCATATGCCACGCCCTGATAAGGACTGTCGTATCCGCTTCCCGCGGCTATCCCCGCCGTCTCAGTACCGTGGGTCTGCTCTTCCCCGTCGGTCGAACAACCTTTGCCAAGCAGAGCGTCCTGTCCCACATATTCCGCACCCACATACATGCTTCCGTCCGAAGCGGCAAGCTGATCCCAAAGGCGGGATATACGGTATTCGGAAAGGGATTTGTCATAAAAATTGGGGTGCGTGAGGTCAAAGCCTACATCTACCACGCCTACTACCACGCCTTTGCCGCTATAAGCTTCGGGGAGATTCGTTCCGGCGTATACCTTGTCCGCGCCGATGCCAACGATGACGGAATCCATCTGAAGCTCCGTTGCGGCAGAGGCCTCGATTCTCGTCACCGCCTTCTCCGCTGATATCTTATCCAGCTCATTAACAGGGATGGATGCGATGTAGATGTTGCCGAACTGCGCAAGAACTTTGGCATAATGAGCACGGAGAATGCGCTCTCCGTTATTAATAATGCGTATGAACGTGCATATCTCCGGCTCGGAAGTGTTCCCGCGGGCAGTGGACTTGGTGTTCTTTGCCGCAGACTGTACGTCCTTCTGCCCTTCCGCAACAAAGCGAACGAAGGACGACATCTTGCGCCTGTTCTGTCCGCAGGCAGGAGCCGCAAAGGCAGAACAAAGCAGGAGTGCAACGAGCAGAAGAACGCACTGATGTCTCATTATCAGAATGAAGCTTGCTGGCTACGGGTTTGTGCGAGCCTATTTCTTTCTCCAGCCGCGCAACAGATTAGCCGGAGCCTCTATTATCTGCTGCGAGCGCTCGGTCAGATCCGAGGCAAGGGCGGCCATATCCTTAATAATATTGGTACGCTCATTGTGCGCATTCGGATTCACAATCATATTGATGCCGCCCTTTACCACTTTGAAATGCAGCTCGTTTTCCGCCTCTATCGGGTCGCCATCTATGTGAATAATGCCCGGCTTCTGCCTGCGCACAGTAATCTTGTCGCTTCTTATCATCTTCACGCGCCCGCCCGAATGCAGGGTCTTGGCAAAGAGCTGCAAGGCAAGCGCGGGAGCTTCAATGGCGCGGAATGGCTCAATAATAGTAATGTCGAGCAATCCGTCGTTCATCGAAGCCTGGGGAGCTATGAAAGCGTTGTTGCCATACTCGGAGCAGTTGGCGCAAGTTATGAGGAAAGCCTTGTATTGCTCAGACTGGTTCTCGTCCTCCACGAGGTAGGTCTCCGGCTTGTAGCGCAGCCATTCCTTTAAGATCTGTTCCACGTACGTTATCACGCCGCGCGTACCGGCTTCGGCAAATTTGTAGCTGATATAAGCATCGAAGCCCATGCCGCAGGTGACGAAGAAAGGCCTGCCATTAACCGTCGCGTAATCGAGGCTCTCTATCTCGCAATTGTTTATCACCTGCATGGCCTCGCTAACTACCAATGGGAGTTTAAGATGGCGCGCCAAGCCATTCCCCGAGCCGCAGGCGATGATGCCCAATGCTGCATGAGAGTCAACGAGTCCGCTCGCCACCTCATTTACCGTGCCGTCCCCGCCGACGGCCACGACAATATCGTAGCCGGCCTCGTCGGCCATTCTCGAGAGGCCCTTGGCCTCGCCGGCAAACGAAGTCTGAAGTATTTTGAAATCAAACTTCTGCGTGTCTACAAGATTCTCTATCTCATCTACGATATGCTTCTTGCCACGAGTTCCAGAGATTGGATTTACAATAAACAGCGCCCTTTTCTTATTCGTCATCATACCGCAAAAATAGTCCTTATTTTACAATTTGTGAGTTATACAAACACAAAAACTGGCTCGCGCGCGTTTTTTTTTCCTAAACCACCAATTTATCATCAAAAATAACTAACTTTGCGCCGCTAATCGGGTATCACTGAATTGTGACAATTAAATATCAGATGGGACTCTTACAAGAAAGACTAAAGAAATACGACCTGCCGCAGCAGTACATGGCAAAGGGCGTCTATCCTTACTTTCGTGAGATAGACGGCAAGCAGGATACAGAGGTAAACATGGGTGGCAAGAAGGTGCTCATGTTTGGAAGTAACGCTTATACGGGCCTCACGTCAGACCCTCGCGTAATAGAAGCCGGAGTGAAAGCTCTCAAAAAGTATGGCTCTGGATGCGCAGGCAGCCGCTTTCTGAACGGCACACTCGATATTCACGTCAAGCTTGAGAAAGAGCTCGCCGAATTTGAGCACAAAGACGAAGCGCTCTGTTTCTCTACAGGGTTCAGCGTAAACAGTGGTGTCATCGCCTGCTTAACCGGCAGAGAAGACTACATCATCTGCGATGACCGCGACCACGCTTCTATTGTAGACGGTCGCAGGCTCTCATTCTCCACATGTCTGAAGTATAAGCACAACGACATGGAGGATCTTGAAAAGCAGCTGAAGAAATGCCGCAAAGATGCCGTTAAGCTTATCGTAGTGGACGGCGTATTCTCTATGGAGGGCGACCTTGCAAACCTTCCGGAGATAATCAGGCTTAAGCACAAATACAACGCCACCGTAATGGTAGACGAAGCCCACGGCATCGGAGTGTTTGGCAAAGAAGGCCGCGGCGTGTGCGATCATTTCGGCCTCGCCGATGAAGTGGACCTGATCATGGGTACTTTCAGCAAGGGACTGGCTTCAATAGGCGGATTCATAGCTTCTGACAAGTATACCATCAACTGGCTCAGGCACAATTGTCGTACATACATTTTCAGCGCAAGCAATACGCCGGCTGCCACGGCATGTGCCATGGAGGCCCTGCACATTATCCGCACAGAGCCTGAGCGCCAACAGAAGCTTTGGGACGTCACCAACTTTGCTCTTAAACTGTTCCGCGACAACGGGTTTGAGATAGGAGCAACCGAGTCCCCCATAATTCCACTTTATGTCCGTGACGTAGACAAGACGTTCCTTGTCACGAGGCGCGCCTTCGAGGAAGGCGTATTTATAAATCCCGTTATTCCTCCCGCCTGCGCACCACAGGACACACTTGTACGTTTTGCCCTCATGGCAACCCACACCAAGGAGCAGGTAGAAACGGCAGTAGTCAAACTGAAAAAAGTATTTCAGGAGCTGGACATCATAAAGTAAATATTCAAGACATTGCATAGGAAGAGCCATTACGTCAGCAGCGTTGTGGCTCTTTTTGTAACTACGGGATAATCTGAAGGAGAAATGATATCAGACAGGACAAAAGGATTTCTTTTGGGAACTATAGGCGCGGCATGCTACGGGACTAACCCTATTTTTGCCATACCGTTATACAAAGACGGGATGGACTCGCTCAGCGTTCTGTTCTTCAGATACCTTCTTGCTATACCAGTAGTGATCGCAATGCTGAATATGAAGAAAGGGCGCCTTACGCTGAAGCGGAAAAACTCGGCCGGTATTATTCTTATGGGCGTTCTGATGGCGATCTCATCGCTTGCGCTGTTCATAAGCTATGACTATATAGGGGCCGGCATTGCTTCCACTTTGCTCTTTTTGTATCCCATAATGGTGGCTTTGATCATGAGCTTCTTCTTTCACGAGAAGAGCGGAATCGTGACAGCGCTGAGCATTATAATAGCCACAGGCGGCGTATGCCTGATAACCCTCAAGCCAGACGGCACGACAATAAGTCTGTTCGGAACTATTGCTGTCACGATATCCGCCCTGTCTTACGCCATCTACCTAGTATACATTAATGTATCTAACCTCAAAAACGTCCCGTCGCTCATGATAACCCTATACATTCTTGTCGTGGGCTCTGTGATGTTTGCAATAATAATATTATTCGGGCAAGGACTTACTTTCCCGAGGCATCCTATTTACTGGCTTAACGTCATCGGACTAGCGATCTTACCTACTGCCCTCTCGTTCTACAGCACGACCAAGGCAATAACATATATCGGTAGCACTCCTACCGCCATATTAGGAGCCTTCGAGCCGCTGACAGCTGTTTTTCTGGGTGCAGTAATTCTTAACGAAGCCATTACGCCCAGAATAGCGGTGGGATTCGTACTCGTCATTTCAGGAGTAAGCCTCATCATTGCACGCAAGGATATCGTCAAACTGGCCGGGAAAATCAGAAGACACTTATAAATTCCACATAACCATGAGAAGGCCCTATATCATTATTACCACAATTGTCTTAATTTGCTGTCTGCATCCCGCTTTTGCACAGCACATCGATTATACGCCTGATGACTCTACGGAAATAACAGATCTGATGCGCAAGGCTCATGCACACTTCCAGCATAAGGCCACAGACAAGGGACAGATAGTACTTTTCTTCGCAAGGCATTTTATTGGACGCCCATATGTAGCCCACACTCTGGAGAAGAACAGCATAGAGAATATAATCGTCAACACTAAGGAGCTGGACTGTACCACTCTCGTTGAGACGGTAGCCGCGCTGACAAAAGCCTATTATAAAAAGGGAACGTTTGCTGATTTTGTCTCTGCACTAGAAAGCATCAGGTACCGCAATGGCAAAGTGAACGGGTATGCTTCAAGGCTTCACTATTTCTCCTGGTGGATAAGCGATAACGAGAAGAGGCATAATGTTATTGACCTCGGCAAAGACGGAAACTATCCTTATATTGCGAAGCAGAAAATTGACGTACATTTCATGAGCTCCAATCCTTTACTGTACCGGCAGCTTGCTGACTCTCCTGCATTGGTAGAAGAAATAAAACAGTACGAAGATCAGCAAAATGGCGAGACCGTAAACTACATTCCCAAAAACTTGCTTAACCTCGGCCAGCAGCAACTTGGCATAAAGGACGGAGATATCATTGCCCTAGTCACCAGCAAAGATGGTCTAGACATAAGCCATGTAGGATTCGCCGCATGGAAGGGGGACAAGCTTCACCTGCTCAATGCTTCTTCACTCGCCCACAATGTCATAGAGGACTCTAATACGCTTTTCTCCTACGAGGCTAAGCGTCGCTCTCTGCTCGGGATAAGAGTCATTCGTCTTCGCTAAGTATCGGCGCAAGAGAAGGCCGGACATTCTTCATCTGGCGCATAATGGCGTACTTCCGTTTCACAATGTAAGGCGATGGTGTGGCTGAATTGAAACGCAGAGGATTAGGCAATGTTGCTGCGATAGTAGCACATTCTCCCTTTGTCAATTGCGATGCGGTGGTATTAAAATGTCGTCTGGCCACCGCAGAAGCGCCGTATATACCGTCCCCCATCTCTATGCTGTTCAGGTAAACCTCCATGATACGCTTCTTGCCCCATACAAACTCGATAAGAACAGTGAAATAGGCCTCGAAACCTTTCCTTACCCATGATGATGTCGGCCACAGAAAGACATTCTTGGCCGTCTGCTGGCTTATAGTGCTTCCGCCCCTGCGGCGCGTGCCTTCCAGACGCTCTATAGCCGCATCCTGTATCTGATCCAAATCAAATCCATGATGCTTCATAAACAATTGATCCTCTGAAGCAACAACCGCCACCGGTAAATTGGGCGAAATTTTCTCAAGCGGCACCCAATGATGATACAGCTTGAGTTTTTCTCCTTTACTCTTCTGTTGGAACAGACGAATTACCATAAGAGGGGTCACATAAACAGGCATCACCTTATACACGAATACCATGCCTATCGATGACCCGAAAAAACCTATTAATATTATGGCTACGAAACGTTTGAGGAAAAACTTCAACACTACTGTCTTTTTCACAAAAGACTCCGGTCTCTCTGATGCTGTGAGAGGCCGGAGCCTTTAATTTGATTGTTTCTATGAATTATTTCAATGTTCCTGCCTGAGCAGACTCTATCATTTGCTTGCTGGCATACATATAGATCTCTACCCTTCGGTTCTGCTTACGACCTTCTTCTGTAGAATTGTCCTGCACAGGATTCTGTTCGCCAAATCCTTTGGTTTCCTTGATCTGTGTACCCTGCACACCGCAACTCTTGAGATAGGTCTCTACGGCCTGAGCTCTCTGACGCGACAAGTCCAGATTTTTCTCTGTGCTCTCTGCTGCAGTAGAATTCTTCCATCCTTGATTGTCCGTATATCCCTGAATAGAGACATCAACGTCAGTGTTCTTGTTGAGCACATTCTGAGCAAAATCATTAAGTGAGCTCTTAGCTGCACTGCTCAGATCTGCCTTACCGGTATTGAATAATATGCCCGAATCAAAAGTACATTTTACTGCGGTGAGGCCATTATTGTCTTTCACTTCCTCCACCTTTGCATTCTGTACCTGTTCTGCCTGTTTCTTCACCTTATCCATATGGTTGCCTATAAGGACTCCGGCTCCTGCTCCAACAGCTGTACCGATTATGGCACCAACGCCTGCATTTCCTGCAGCTTTTCCAATAAGACCGCCAAGGATTGCACCGCTGCCACCACCAATAATGCCACCTTTGGCCGTATTGTTCATACTTGAGCAACTGCTGAATAACACTGCTCCGCAAAGCAGAATAGTTGAAACTCCTAAAGCTTTCATATGATTATGTATTTTAGAAATTGTAATTTGCTTACTTATCCTGAGTATTCACACCATTAAAACGGCAGATCGTCATTGCCCATTGAGTCACCTGCCAAAGGGTCAGCGGACGCATTGGCAGCAGGTGCTGCAGGTGCACTAGGCGCAGGTGCTGCTGCGGATGCCGCGGGTGCGGCCGGCGCAGCGGCTGCGTAAGGTGCTCCTCCCTGATACGGAGCTGCGGCAGGAGCCTGAGCAGGCCCTACACGCCAGGCGCGTATATCGTTAAACCATCTTCCATTATATTCGTGTGCATCTATATCGAACGACACTGTATAAGAGCCGCCTACCTGTAGATTGAACTGGCGAAGCCTATCCTCGCCGAACACCGTAAACACACATTTGCGGGGATAGGTATCTTGTGTCTCAATTACGAAATCCTGTGACTTCCATTTATTACCAGACGCCTTAGAGATACCTTCTCGCGGGGTGCTTGCAAATATTATCTTTCCTGTTATGTCCATTATTATACATTTTAGTTTGTGCAAAGCTACAGATTATTTTTTGATAATAAGCCATTTTTCTCCCGCTTTTGTGACAATATTAATAGATTTTTATAGCATAGAGGCGAACTGATTCATTTTTTCATAATTCAATGCGTGGCGTATATATCTTATCCACGAAGCGCAATACACAAGGCTTTATCCCAACAGCTTACAGCCATTCACAAACAACAAAATTGGTGGAGCAATTTTCAATGTGACGGCAACTAAACAGATGCCGGATCGGGGTGTCGCAAATATCCAAATATTATTATACGGTAAACATAGTAGCATCTTCTCTGATCCATTTATAATGCGGATAATTTAAAGACAACGCCCACGCAAAGGGGCAATAACACAAGGCATTCCCTAAGCCTATGTTAGTACTTGAAAATCAGTACCCCGCAGAGGGGCAAAATTACATTTGAGAAGAGTAAAAACATCTCAAATGTAGTTTTTCTCAGGTGCCTTGTGAGAATCCCAGCATGCGAGACGGTTTTTTGAGTGTGATATATGTTTTTTGATAAGTGCAAACGCCTTGGGCCCTCTACTTATTCCATAAATTGGCAGCCTGCTCCACTTGTTCTGCATCGTTGATAATGTGTACATCCCTCTGCGGGAACGGCATGGAAATACCATTAGCATTGAAGGCATTATAAACAGCCTCATAAATCTCGCCGACGGCATAAATCTTTGTCGACACAGGTACCCAAATCACAATCTGCAGTTCGACAGCGCTGTCAGCAAGGGTACGCATGGGTATCTTGTAACCACGGGTAGTGTCGTAGCATTTCAGGCCATCGAGCGCCTTCGCTATTACCGTCCTCGCCTTTGCAATATCTGTACCGTAGGCGACATCGACTGGTATCAGAGAGACTTCATACTTATGATTGCGTGTAAGGTTCTTGAAATTCTTGCTGAAGAGCTGATTGTTGAGGAACGCTATTATTGATCCATCAAGGGCCTCTACCATGGTGCTCTGATAGGAGATGTCCACCACCTGACCGCGGATACCGTCACACTCGATAAAGTCGCCGACATGAAGCCGGCCCGTCATAAGCGACACGCCGTAGAAAAAGTTTTCCAAGGTGTCCTTCATGGCAAATCCGATACCAGTGGAGAGGCCTCCCATTGCCACGAGAATACCTGACGTGCTTATGTGCAGGCATACCATCGATACCATGACATAAATGAACCATATCGAGAATGTGCAGACTTTCAGGATCAGAGCCTTCTCGCCGACTACGGATTTCTTGGTGCCGCCGTTATAAAGGATGAAGAACGAATTGAACACATATACCAGATATTTCACGAAATAGAACGAGGAGAACACGATGAGAATCTTCACCATATTGATTCTCGCCACTCCGGTAATATCTATGAAATTGGTAAAGAAGAGATACCTGCAAATCTCAGACAAGGAGAACACCTCGGTAGCCATGTAAAAGCTGAGGAAAATACTGGAAGCCATCAGGACTGGCACCAGAACCTTTCGTACGAAGTCATACGCCCATGTCTGCCGGATATTCACCTTGTTCTTGCCTTTTACTTTGCCAAAATGCTTGATTCTGTACTGCTCGAGTATATCATAGATGCACGTGATGGTCTGGATACAGGTAAACTGCATTATCCACCATATCAGCAACTGCACGCTCAGGAGTGTGTATCCCGTCCAGGAGGTCACTACACTGCCTATCATTATCACAAAGGTAATGGAGGAATAGAACATGTCGCTTCTTGGCAACTTGCTCTGTCGTCTGCGTATCTCATACAGCTGCCAGAGCGTGGTCAACAACATCAGCGGAGGGAAGAACAGATTTACCACCTCATTTGGGATAAATATGATACGGCAGGTGATGACTATAAAGCCTGTGACGATGAGAGGGGTGTAGATGCGGAAACCGTCTCTTATCTGCGTACCGTCGAGACGCACGAGCAACGATATCAGGATGACCGCCAGCAACCATGCATACTGGATAAGCAGTTTGCAGGCCATGAGGAAGAAATTATGATGGAGCACAAAGGCCCAAAGTATCATGATGAGAGCCGCGAAGGTGACCGTGGTAGACGCCATTATAATACAGGGCTTCTTCTCCTCAAAAGTCTTGGTCTTTAAGCGCGCCGGCATCACAAAGCGAATGAACAGCAGATTCAGCGCCACGGATATCAGCGCATAGAATATCATGAATATAAACCATCCGATAACGATAGGACCACGCCACTGCGAGTGGGTACGCAGGCCTTTAGAGGAGTATTTCTCGTGTATGCTGTAGAGTGCTTTCATCACCGAAATCCGGATGTTGGAAAGCACATCAAAATAAGAATTATCTCCGTTGACGAATATACTCTGACGTATGTTCTGATAGCGCTTCATAGCGTAATCGTTGAGATCTTTGAGCCGCTTGCTTACACGGTCGTACGATTTCTGGTACTCAATAAGATCGCTCGAGGAATTCTGCAACGAGCGCTTTAGCGCAATGCACAATGTGAGGCAGACATCACGATCCTTCTGCTCCTGTGGAGTAAGTATATCCTTGGGCATGTGAGCAAGATTGTCTATCAATCCGTCATAGCGCGCCTCGTCTGCCTTAAGAGTATTGAATACCTTGTCAAAAGGCAATCTCATCTTGTTGAAATCTTCATAAAGGCTCGTGGCCTTGTCACAAGCGTAAGTCAGGTCAAATATATAGTCTACTTTCTGTGAATAGAGCATCAGCGCCACCTGATTGCTTTCATTCATCACCTTGAAAAGCCTATTTTGCACATCTTTGCGCAGAGCGGTACCCATGGCCATATTTCTACGCGTGTCCCGCTGGTACATTTCCAGTTCCTCACGCAGCACGGAAAGGGTTTGGCCGAGATCTTTCTCATTGAGCACAGCATAACTTTGAGTGCAGATGCACAAAACCAGAAACAAAATGGATAAAAGCCTACGCATATCTATGACTTGTCTGAAATTTGTAGCAAAGATAAATAATTTACTCCCGAAAATGTTACAAAATTGCCCATCTATGTCGGTAAATAATCGAAAAAGGCTATCTTTGCAAGAAGAAAAGCGCTGATTGGACAGGAAGTCGGACTAATCCGGCCCAAAAGCAGAATTAAAGAAAAGATTATGACTACACTTATAGCAGACAGCGGCTCTACTAAAACAGATTGGATGCTAATTGCAGCAGGTGGCACTGTAAAAAGGTATGTTACCGACGGAATAAACCCTGTAGTAGGCGACCCCGTGGAGATCAGGCGCACGCTGGAGGAGCAATTCGCACCGCAAATCAACGGCATTGCGCCGGACAATATATTTTTCTATGGTGCGGGATGCACTCCCCAGAAAAAGAACGTCGTTGAGAAGTGTCTCATGGTTCTCTACCCGGAGGCCGACATCGAAGTAGCGAGCGACGTACTGGCTGCGGCAAGAGCTCTGTGCGGTCATAAGGAAGGAATAGCCTGCATTCTGGGCACCGGTTCCAACAGCTGTCTGTTCGGCGGCAAGGATATCATTGCCAACGTCTCGCCTCTGGGATACATTCTTGGAGATGAAGGCAGCGGCGCCGTGCTGGGACGCACGCTGGTAAGCGATATTCTGAAAAAGCAGTTGCCCAACGATATCTGCGATGCTTTCTACGAGGAGACACACCTCACCGAGACAGAAATAATCAACCGCGTTTACAGGGCTCCGATGCCGAACCGTTTCCTCGCAAGCCTTGTGCCGTTTATCTACAATCATCACCGCGACAGCCAGATAGCAGAACTGCTGGTGGCCAGCTTCAGGAGCTTCCTCAAGAGAAACGTGCTGCGGTATCATAGGCCCGACCTCCCCGTAAACTTTATAGGAGGCGTGGCTCACAGCTTCGAAGAGGAGATAAAAGTAGCGCTGCACATCGAGCACCTCATTCCGGGACGGTTTGAGCAGAGCCCGCTGGACGGTCTGCTCACATACCACACTACCTCCGCAAGCGAAGACATTTTCTAAGGCAATACTTTCCGACTTACATTAATAAGGAGACAATACTCCGCCGCAAACACATAAGCACGCTGCCGAACACCAATCGGCGGCGTGCTTGTTGTTTTATGAATGTTTCAGCTTCCTTTACGCCCTGCCCTTTCCGCCGCCGGGCAAAGGCATCTCGATGCGGAACGTAGTGCCCTTGTTGATCTCCGAGTAGAGCACATAAATCTTGCCGTGGTGATAATCCTCCACTATGCGGCGCGCCAGGGACAGCCCGAGCCCCCATCCTCTCTGCTTGGTGGTATATCCGGGCGTAAAGACCGACTGATATTTGCTGCGGGGTATTCCTTTGCCCGTGTCGCTCACATCTACCATCACCTTACCGCGCTCCTCAAAGACGTGGAAGGTGATCTTGCCGTGACCCTGTATGGCGTCCATGGCATTCTTCGCAAGATTCTCTATCACCCACTCAAAGAGGGCCGCATTCAGCACCGTAATTATTTTGTCTTTCTCATAGTAGCGTATCATCTCCACATGATTGGACTTGCGATGGGACATATATTCCACCGCATTGTCTATCACAGCCACGATGTCCGCCGGCTGGAGCTCCGGCGCGGAACCGATCTTGGAGAAGCGCTCCGCTATTAGCTGAAGGCGCTTCACGTCGTTTCCGAGCTCCGGTATCAGACTGCTGTCGGGATATGTCTCGCTGAGCACCTCCGTCCAGGCCATGAGCGAAGATATGGGCGTGCCGAGCTGATGGGCCGTCTCCTTGGACAATCCCACCCAGACCTTGTCCTGCTCCGCCCGCTTGAACGCCATGAGAGCAAAGACGACGACCGCCACGAATACGAGCACCACGGAGAGCTGAACATACGGATACAAGGACAGCCGCTGGAGCATCCGGCTGTTGCCGTAGCACACATCCGAATAGCTCTTCACGCGCTTGCCGTCCTTTGTGTCGGTAGCCATGCGCACATAGTTGCCGCTCGCCTTCCACATTGCGGCATATTTCATAAGGCTTTCGACAGAATCCGCCTTCTCCTTGTTGGAAAGCTTGACATTGCGGCTCAGCAGCGGACGGCCGTTTCCGTCCACCACAATGACGGGGATGTTATTGTTCCCGTTTATCACCTTCAGCACCAGTCCCAGGTCCGTGTGCTCGTCGGCGCGGTTCAATGCCCGCATGGCATCGGCCCAGATCTCCATCCGCTGATATTCCTCGCGCTCCATATCGAGTATAAGCTTATGGGACACGAGGAGGGACGCAGCCACTATCAGCAGTGCCACGACTATCAGGATGTGCTTTATCTGCCTTATTCTGTCAAACCATCTCATCTTCTTAATTAACGTCGGCGGCCTGATTATATTTTGTACCAAAGGGATAAGAGCGTTCTCGCTTATCTCTACTATAACCCGGAAAGCTTTCCCTCTGAAAAAGCAAGCCTCGCTTCTTACCCTATGGAAGGCGTAGATTTTTCAGTAGCAAAGAAAGGAAGGGATTCGTTTCATAGTCGCCAGCCGTCGGCAGAGTAGAATAAACAGGAAGTTCACGCAATAGGCGTATTCGCTTTTGCAAGAGAGATTTAAGCACTTAGGAAAATCCTTACAGCTTGCGCGGAAAATTACAAGTAAGATAAAAGAATTCTGATGCGAACGGAGTAATAGTCCGTTGGTAACAGAAAAAAATTCTGATGCGAACGGACCAACAGCCCGACGCGATTAGAAAAATTTCTGATGCGAAGGACCAACTGTCCGATGGGACAAGAATAAATTCTCATGCGGACGAAAAATAATTCTCGTGGGACAAGACGGAGTTCTCATGGGACAAGAGAAAATTCCCGTGAGAGAAGAAAAAATTCTACTCGTAGATAAAAAAATTTATCTCGTAGTAGACGACTCGTTAACTCGTAGATAAAATAAT
>OMUV01000082.1 GCA_900314335.1 uncultured Prevotellaceae bacterium
CTGCCGTCAAAGAACAATATCATTCACCTGATGCGTATCAGAATTTCGCCGGAGGCGGGACACAATTTCTTTGGCTTTATGAGACATACTACCGGCAAATTTGCTACTTTTGTGCTACCATTTATAAATTATCTTTACAGAAAACGAAAAATTTCATACCATGATGATGACCTCTGTCCGAGAGAAGATGACCAACTACCGTTGGCTGATCTGTATAATGTTGTTCCTCGCTACGACTATCAACTACCTCGACCGCCAGTGCCTCTCGCTGACGTGGAAGGACTTCATAGCGCCCGAGTTCCACTGGTCGAACACCGACTACGGCAATGTGGCCGGCGCCTTCGCAATAGTCTACGCCATCTGCAATGTCTTCTCGGGCCGCATCATCGACTGGCTCGGCACACGCAAGGGCTACCTCTGGGCCATCGGCATCTGGTCGACGGGCGCGTGCCTGCACGCCGTGTGCGGCTGGGCCACTGAGCATGTCGTGGGGGTCCACTCGGCCGCCGAGCTCATCGGCGCCACGGGCGATGTGGCAGCCATGGCCTCGATGGTAAGCGTCTACTTCTTCCTCGCCGCGCGTGTGGTGCTCGCCGCGGGCGAGAGCGGCAACTTCCCCTCGGCCGTCAAGGTGACCGCCGAGTACTTCCCCAAGCGCGACCGCGCCTTCGCCACCTCCATCTTCAACGCCGGCAGCACCATCGGGGCGCTGATAGCTCCGCTGTGCGTCCCCACGCTGGCCGCCTTCTTCAAGCGCAACGGCGTAGGCAACGGCTGGGAGATGTCGTTCGTCATCATCGGTCTGCTGGGCTTCATATGGATGGGGCTGTGGGTGTTCATCTACAAGCCGATGCGCACCAACCGCCACGTCAACAGCGCCGAGCGGGCGTACATCCTGTCCGACAGCGACGAGGAAAGCAAGGAGGAGGACAAGGCGCCCAAGATGACGCTCAGCCAGGTCATCCGCCTGCGCCAGACATGGGCCATCGTCTTGGGCAAGTTTCTCACCGACGGCGTGTGGTGGTTCTTCCTCTTCTGGACGCCGGCCTACATCTCGGACATCTACGGCTACACGAGCGATACATTCATGGCTCAGATGCTCATCTTTGTGCTCTACGCCATCACGATGCTCTCGCTCTACGGCGGCAAGCTCCCCACCATCTTTATCAACCGGACGGGCAAGGACGCTTACAGCTGCCGCATGCGGGCCATGCTCATCTTCGCGCTATTCCCGCTCCTGGGCCTCGCCGCCCAGCCCTTAGGCTCTGTGAGCTGCTGGATCACCATCATCCTCATCGGTATCGTGGGCGCGGCACACCAGAGCTGGTCGGCCAACCTCTACAGCGTGGGCAGCGACCTATTTCCCAAGCGCGCGGTGGCCACCATCACGGGCCTCAACGGCATGGCCGGCGGCGTGAGTTCGTTCCTCATCAACATGCTCTCGGGCCGGCTCATCGACTGGGCCGATGCCGGCAAGGTCATGTTCCTCGGATTCCAGGGCAAGGAGGCTGCCTACATGATGATCTTCTGCTACTGCTCCGTGGCCTACCTCGTGGGATGGACGGTGATGAAGACGCTCGTGCCTAAGTACAATCCGGTGAAATGAACAATGGAATAAGAGAATAATACAATATTATATATGGAAAAACTGATAACAATGGGTGAGATAATGCTCCGCCTCTCGCCCGCAGGGTTCGGGCGATTTGTTCAGGCGGAGCAGCTGGACGCCGTCTACGGCGGCGGCGAGGCCAATGTGGCCGTAAGCCTGGCTAATTACGGGCACAACGTCTACTTCGTCACCAAGCTCCCCGCCAATGACATCGCTCAGGCGGCCGTCAACTCGCTCAGGCGCTTCGGCGTGAGGACCGAGGAGATAGTGCGCGGCGGCGACCGCATAGGCATCTACTATATGGAGCGCGGCTCGGCCATGCGCCCCAGCAAGGTGATCTACGACCGCGCCCATTCCTCCATCGCCGAGGCTGAGGTGGCGGACTTCGACTTTGAGAGGATCTTCGACGGCGCCACCTGGTTCCACTTCACCGGCATCACGCCCGCCATCTCCGACAAGGCCGCCGCCCTGACGCTCGAGGCCTGCAAGGCCGCTAAAAAGGCCGGGGCTACCATCTCCTGCGACCTCAACTACCGCGCCAAGCTCTGGACGCCCGCGAAGGCGCAGAGCGTGATGCGCCCGCTCATGGACTATGTGGACGTGTGCATAGGCAACGAGGAGGACGCCGAGCGCTGCTTAGGATTCAGGCCCGACGCCGATGTCAACGCCGGCCGCACGGACGCCGATGGATACAAGGAGATATTCCGGAGGATGTACGACACCTTCCATTTCAAATACGTAGCCTCGACGCTGAGAGAGAGCTATTCGGCCTCGCACAACGGCTGGAAGGCCATCATATACAATGGCGAGGAGTTCTACGAGTCGCGCCGCTACGACATCGCGCCTATCGTGGACCGCGTGGGCGGAGGCGACGCCTTTGCCGGCGGTCTCATCCACGGCCTGCTCACCAAGGCGTCGCAGGGCGAGGCGCTCGAGTTCGCCGTAGCCGCCTCTGCGCTCAAGCATACCATTGCCGGCGATGTCAACATGGTGAGCGCCGCGGAGGTGGAGGCTCTCGCCGGCGGCGATGCCAGCGGCAGGGTACAGAGATAACTTTTGGGAGACGGGCGAAGGCCGCCAAGCGAAGCGCATGCGGCTCACCGCAGCCCAACGGAGGCAGAAGCCCGTCAGAGATCATAAAACAAGAATGAAGATGAACAAGCTATTCGATATCCGTGACCAGGTAGTGGTCATCACAGGCGGTACCGGTATTCTGGGCCGCTGCATAGCCCGCTATCTCGCAGGCGAGGGCGCCAGGGTAGTCATCATGGCCCGCCGCGAGGAGATGGGCGCCAAGATAGTAAGCGCTATAGAGCAGGACGGAGGCCAGGCCATGTTTCTCAGGACCGACGTAATGGACAAGCCGCTGCTGGAGCGCAATCTCGAGGCGGTGATGAGCCGCTACGGAAGAGTGGACGCGCTGCTCAACGCCGCAGGCGGCAACATGCCCGGCGCTACCATTCCGCCCGACAAGTCGTTCTTCGACCTCAATCCCGCGGACTTCCGCCGTGTGCTCGAGCTCAACCTCCTCGGGACGGTACTTCCGACACAGGTATTCCTGCGTCCCATGACCGAGCAGAAGAGCGGCACGATAGTCAACTTCTCATCGATGTCCGCATTCCGCCCCCTGACACGCGTCGCCGGCTACGGCGTGGCAAAGGCCGGCGTGAGCAATTTCACCGCATACATGGCCAAGGAGGTCGCCAGCAAGTTCAGCCCGCACATCCGCGTCAACGCCATCGCGCCGGGCTTCTTCCTGACCGACCAGAACCGCTCGCTGCTGACCAATCCCGACGGTAGCTGGACACAGCGCGGACACGACATCATCCATCAGACACCTATGGGCCGCATGGGCGAGCCGGAGGAGCTCTGCGGCACAATCCATTATCTTATAAGTCCCGCCTCCGAGTTTGTCACCGGCACAGTGGCGGTCGTGGACGGCGGATTCAACGTCTTTTCTATATAACCGAAGAAGCTATATATATTATAATGCGTGCGCTGTGAATATGGTGCGCGCCTGAGTCAGACTATGATACTTTGCAATCAATCTTTCCGCTGGTACGGCCCCAATGACCCTGTCTCGCTTCAGGACATACGTCAGGCCGGAGCCCGCGGCGTCGTCACAGCCCTGCACCACATCCCCAACGGCGAGGTGTGGAGCGTAGAGGAGATTATGAAGCGCAAGAGGGAAGTGGAGGCCGCCGGTATGGAGTGGTCCGCCGTGGAGAGCGTGCCCGTACACGAGCATATCAAGACCCGTACCGGCCACTACCGCGACTATATCGATCACTACTGCCAATCGCTCAGGAACCTGGGCGAGTGCGGCATCCGCGTCGTTACCTACAATTTCATGCCCGTGCTCGACTGGACACGCACCGACCTGAGCTTCCCCATGCCCGACGGCAGCCGCGCCCTGCGTTTCGAGCGCGCTGCCTACATGGCCTTCGACCTTTATATCCTGCGGCGTCCCGAAGCAGAGGGCGAGTACAGCGAGGCCGACAAACGCAAGGCTTATGAGCGCTACCGCCGGATGAGCGACGACGATATCCGCCTGCTTACCCACAACATGATCGCGGGTCTTCCGGGCGCCGAGGAGAGTTTCACGCTTGAGCAGTTCCGCTCTGAGCTGGACCGCTACAAGGGCATGACGCGCGAGGACCTGCGCAATAATCTCATCGACTTTCTCCGCGAGGTGTGTCCTGCGGCCGAGGAGGCCGGAGTGCGCCTTGTCATCCATCCCGACGATCCCCCGATGCCCATTCTCGGTCTGCCGCGCGTCCTGAGTTCAGCTGCCGACTTCCAGGCCATCTCCGACGCCGTCCCGAGCCCTGCCAACGGCCTCTGCCTCTGCACCGGTTCGCTGGGCGTGAGCCCGAAGAACGACTGCGTGGACATGATGCACCGCTTTGCCGACCGCATCTACTTCGTCCACCTGCGCAGCACCCAGCGCGACGCCGAGGGCAACTTCTACGAGGCCAATCATCTCGAGGGCGATGTGGACATGTACGCCATGATGCGCGCCCTGCTCGAGGAGGAGCAGCGCATGGGCCGCTCCATAGTGCTCCGCCCCGACCACGGCCATCAGATGATCGACGACCTGCACAAGCACACCAATCCCGGCTATTCCTGCATCGGCCGCCTGCGCGGGCTGGCCGAACTGCGCGGACTCGAGATGGGTATAGCCCGCACGATGGAAGCCCGCGAGGGATAAGCGCAGGGCGCCGGCCCATTCCGTACGTCCCCGCAGCGACACGCGCGCCGGGACATTAATCTCATTCATCCCAGAAACGAAGAAAACTATTCAGAGAAATGGCAAAATTTGACAAGATAAGCGTACTTGAGAAGATAGGCACCACCGGAATGGTGCCCGTGTACTACAACGACGATGTCGAGACGGCCAAGCACGTCATCCTCGCCTGCTACGAGGGCGGCGTCCGCGCATTCGAGTTCACCAACCGCGGCGACTTCGCCCACGAGGTGTTCGCAGAGCTCGTCAAGTGGGCCGACAGCGCGTGCCCCGAGCTCGCGCTCGGCGCCGGCACGGTGGTCGACGCCCCCACAGCCGCCCTGTACATCCAGCTCGGGGCGAACTTTATCGTGGGGCCGCTCTTCAATCCCGATGTAGCCCGTGTGTGCAACCGCCGCTGCGTCCCCTACACCCCGGGCTGCATGACCCCGTCCGAGGTGGGGCAGGCGCAGGAGGTGGGCTGCGACCTCATCAAGATCTTCCCCGGCAGCGTCGTAGGCCCGGGCCTCGTCAAAAGTCTGCTGGCCCCCATGCCGTGGACCAGGATCATGGTGACTGGCGGCGTGTCCCCCGACGCGGACAACCTCAGGCAGTGGTTCGCCGCCGGAGCCTGGTGTGTGGGCATGGGCTCGAAGATGTTCCCCAAGGAGCGCGTGGCCGCCGCCGACTGGAGCTACATCACGACCCGTACGCGCGAGGCGCTGGAGATAATCAAAGACATCAGAAAATAGAGGCCGGACATGGCGGCGCGCAGGCGGCCTGGCCTCCCCGCGCTCCGCTACCTCCGGCACAGCACAATCATAAAAACAATGGCAAGAAGCTTTATGGATGAGGATTTCCTCCTCGAGACAGACACAGCGCGGCAGCTCTACCACGAGAGGGCGGAGCACCTGCCCATCATCGACTATCACTGCCATCTCAGCCCCAAAGAGATCGCAGAGGACCACCGCTACCGCTCCATCACGGAGCTCTGGCTGGGCGGCGACCACTACAAATGGCGCGCCATGAGGGCCAACGGCGTCGACGAGCGCTTCATCACGGGCGACGCAACAGACTGGGAAAAGTTTGAGAAGTGGGCCGGGACCATGTCCTACGCCATGCGCAATCCGCTCTACCACTGGACCCACCTCGAGCTGCGCACAGCCTTCGGCATAAAGAAGGTGCTGAGCGAGAAGACGGCCCGGGAGATCTACGACGAGTGCAACGAGAAGCTGAAGAGCCCCGAGTTCAGCGCGCGGAGCCTCATGCGGCGCTACCATGTCGAGGTGGTCTGCACCACCGACGACCCTGTGGACAGCCTCGAGTATCACGAGCAGCTCCGCAAGGAAGGCTTCGGGGTCAAGGTGCTGCCGGCGTGGCGCCCTGACCAGATGCTCGCCTACGACGACCCTGCCTCCTTCCACGCCTACCTCGACCGCCTCGCCGCGACCAGCGGTGTGAGCATACTCTCCTACGGGGACTTCCTCGCGGCCATCCGGAAGCGCCACGACTTCTTCGCAGCCCACGACTGCCGCCTCTCCGACCACGGCCTGCCCCATTTCTACGCCGACCCGTGCAGCGAGGCGGAGGCCCGCGACCTCTTCGCGCGCCTGCTCGGCGGTGAGCGGCTCCCAGAAGCCGAGGCCGACAAACTGCGCTCCGCGGTGCTCTACGCCCTCGCCGTGATGGACGCCGACAGCGACTGGGTACAGCAGTTCCACTACGGCCCTATGCGCAACTGCTGCACGCGCCTGTTCCGCCGCCTGGGCCGCGACATAGGCTGCGACTCTATCGGCGACGACCGCACCGCCGCGTCCATGGCCCGCTTCTTCGACCGCCTCGACAACGACGGCAAACTGGCCAAGACGATCATCTACAACCTCAATCCGGCGGACAATTACATCGTGGCCTCCATGATAGGCAACTTCCAGGACGGCTCCTGCCCGGGCAAGATGCAGTGGGGCTCCGCGTGGTGGTTCGCCGACCAGAAATACGGCATGGAGGAGCAGCTCAACATCCTGTCCATGGAGGGCCTGCTGAGCCGCTTCGTGGGCATGCTCACCGACTCGCGCTCGTTCCTCTCCTACCCGCGCCACGAATACTTCCGCCGCATCCTCTGCAACCTCATCGGCCGCGACGTGGAGAACGGCGAACTGCCCGCCTCCGAGATGGACCGCATCGGCCACATGGTCGAGGACATCTGCTACTACAACGCCAAGGGCTACTTCCGCTTCTGACGCTGCGTCCGCCCCTGAGCGCGCCCCGCGATAAGTTTTAAGAGAATGGACCGCGCTCCTGAGGCCAATGTACAATAGTCAGAGGCAAATCTCATAACATCAGTTACGGCCGCCCCTTAGAATGAGGCGGCCGTACGTGTATTCACGGCCTTCCGCCGCGCTACAGGGCCTTTACCCGGCGGCTGAGTTGTGTGGGGAATCAGAAGAAGCCCCCTCCCGGAAGTCTGAAAAATCGTCCTTGTAAATCACTGAAACACAGTGCCCCCGGAAGGCCAAAACTACATTTGAGACGTTTTGAACTATCTCAAATGTAGTTTCCCTCATGTCCTATGTGAGTATCCGCGCATGCGGAAGGTTTTTGAAGTGATGGGGAATGCCTTTCCCAATAAGAAGGAAAAAGCGTCGTTGTTTCGTATGGCGAATTTATATCGGCGGGGCTGGAGGCTGAGAACTTACATAAGCGGAAAACTTATGCCGTTTTGCGCGAGAAATAACTGGGAGGGCCGCTGCCCTCAGCGGCCGTCCGCCGCATAAGAAATTGCGCGAAGAAACGAGCGATACGAATTTCCACGCCGCTTAGACGACTCATTAGATTTTCCTCCTCGCTCCCGGCCGAGCGTTTAGCACAATTATAGCGAAGAGAAAACGCATGGACACCAAAGCCACACGACGATCTTATTGCCAGATTAGCAAAATTGCCTGTAAAGCGGAATGTGGCCGCTGAGGGCAGCGGCCCTCTCAGTTAACGCCGCGCTCTTCATCTAATTTCGCTCACATTATTAATCTTCGCTCTTATCAGCACGCTGCGCGAAATGAGTTACATTGTATAATATGTACATTTCTGCGACCCCGGAAAGGGCCGTTTTGGCCCTTTCTATCTATATGATTTTCAGCGTCCCCGGAAGGCCAAAACTACATTTGAGACGTTTTGAACTATCTCAAATGTAGTTTTCCTCAGGTCCTATGTGAGTATCCGCGCATGCGGAAGGTTTTTGAAGTGATGGGGAATGCCTTTCCCAATAAGAAGGAAAAAGCGTCGTTGTTTCGTATGGCGAATTTATATCGGCGGGGCTGGAGGCTGAGAACTTACATAAGCGGAAAACTTATGCCGTTTTGCGCGAGAAATAACTGGGAGGGCCGCTGCCCTCAGCGGCCGTCCGCCG
>OMUV01000184.1 GCA_900314335.1 uncultured Prevotellaceae bacterium
CATGCGGGACGGTTTTTTGAAGTGTGGGGATTGCCTTTTCCAAAATGCGGAAAAAGCGTGTGTTTCTTATCGCGAAATTATATCATCGGAGCTGGTGATTGAGGGCATACTTTTGGGACGCTATCGCCGCTCATATCATTAATTTTCGCTCTTATTAGCCCGCCCCGCAATATGGCTTATGGTATAGAATGCTCCTTTTTGTAGCCCCGGAAAGGGCGATTTTGGGGCCTTTGTAAATGTTTGAAAAGCAGCGCCCGCGAAAGGCCAAAACTACATTTGAGACGAGTAGAACTACATTTGAGGTGTTTTTCCTCAGGTCCTATGTGAGCAATGTAGCATGCGGGACGGTTTTTTGAAGTGTGGGGATTGCCTTTTCCAAAATGCGGAAAAAACACACTATTATCGCATCGCGAAATTATATCAGCGGCGCAGGAATGTGACTACTTATCGATGTGTGACTCATTCTCATTCGTCGGCGACGATAGATGCGAGAATAACAAGCGCAATCCAATCCCCCGTTCCTCTAAAACAATCACCCGTTGCACAAAACCCACTCTCCCATTCCTCAAATGCAATCCTCCGCTCCTCAAAAGCGATCACCCTTTCCTCAAATGCAATCCTCCTTTCCTCAAAAACCATTTGCTGCTACACAAAAGCCATTCAATCTTCCTCAAAAACCTTTCCTCCGGGGACAAGACAGCAGGAGGCCGCAACCCGTGTGGATTGCGGCCTCCCTATTCGTGACTGTCGCGTCGCGGAGACTGCGGCAGCAAATGATCTAATGTTACTTCACCAGCTTAGCCTTGCCGCCGATGATGTAAACGCCCTTCTGCAGGCCTTCCGTAGCCTTGGCTGCGTCTACACCGCGCTTGAGCAGTACGCCGTCTACGCTGTAAACGTCAACCTTGCCGGGAGCGGTGGTGTCAACCTTCTGGATCTTGTTGAGGAAGCCAGTGCCGGTCAGCGAGATCGTAGCGTCGGGATCACCCTGCTTGTTCACCGTCAGACCCGTGTTCACGTAGCCGGAGAATGCGGCGATGGTGGTCTGTGTCAAAACGCTCTTGAACTTGCTGAACTCGAAGTAGCCAGAGCCGGGAACTCTGTCCTCTGTCTGCACGAAGGTACCGATGAGGCCGTTAGCGGTGTCGGGCTTAGCGGCGAGGTCTGTGCTCGGCGTAGTCACCTCGATGTCGACATTGCTGTGGTCGGAGGAATAGAGAGCCGTGTCGCCGGTAACGAGGATCATCGGTTCGCCGGCAGCGAAGCTGCTCTTCTCCTCGAGGCCGAGGGTTGTATCGTCCACCTTGCTGTGTACGCCGTAAGCAGCAGCTCCATTGAGACCTTCTACAGCGAAGGGCAGGCAAACGATGGAGATGGTGTTGTTGGGCAGAGGCAGCATGATGGTCGGGTTATCCTCGAGGCTGAGCTCGCGGAAGGTGAGAGATGCGATGTTGTCGTAGTAGGTGGTCATGTCATCGTAGCGTACCTGACGGGCGTTGGAGCCGAAGCTGATGTTGCGGCCCTTGGCGTCGCCGGTGAGCGGAGCGATGTGGAACTGGTCGCCACCGATAAACGTGATGCTGTACGGATACGGCGTGCTGTTCTGGAAGAGCAGTTTGTCGCTCAGTCCGTTGTCGCGGCCCATGTAGTAGCCGGTGTGCATGTTGCGGATGTAGTAAGCGTTAGCGCCGTAGCCGAGGCTGTCGGGCACAGGTGTGAAGCACCAGAGAGCATCTGCATCGCCGTCGGTAGGACGCTTGTTCGACTTGATGTCGTCCATACCCCAGCGGAGCTGGTTGCCGTCGTTGTAGTTGGTCTCGGTCATACCCTTATCGTCGGAAGCGAGCACATAGAGAGCTGCGCCGCGCACCTCGTCACGAGCCTTGCTGTAGTAGCCGTCAGCCTCAGCCGTCGTGCCCTCGGGAGCTGCGCTCTCGATGTAGTACCACTTGCCGGACTGTACAGAGTGAACATTAGCCTGAACGGCCTTGAAGGCGTCGATAAGTCCGTTGACGGTATTGGTGGCTGTCTCGGAGGTAAATGTACCGCCCGTAGTAGCAGCGTCATACTTGTTGAGCAGGTCGGTAGCCTTGGCCACGTAGGTGTCATGGACATCCTGCGGCACCTGACCGATAGCATCGCCGGCGGTGAGGCGCTCCACATTGAAGCGGGCCATAGTAATGACGGAGTCGTTGCTGTCAATGGAGTAGAACTGGTCGAGAGCAGTGGTGAGCTTGTCGAGCGCAACCTGCGTACCCTTGCCCTCCTTAACGAGAGGATAAGCCGCCTGAATGGCGCTGAAGAGTGCATCAGCATAAGCCTTGTGCGTGCCGGTCTGAGAATAGGAATCGGTGCTCACGCCCGTCACGGGATAGAGATTGAACTCAGCGTACTCGAATACGAAGTGAGCATTCGGACCGATATATACGCCGTCGGCGCCGCGATAAGCGCAGCGGGTTACGAAGCGTACGTACTTATAGCCGCCGATGCCGGAGACGATGTAGTGGAGCGAGTCGGAGTGAACGGTCTCCAGTGTGCTCTTGCCGCCGAAGTCATCCAGACGCATTTCTGCCCAGGGCAGAGTAGTCCACGTCTGTGCATCGTTGGAGACGTCAATACGGAGACTGGAGGGCACGCGGTGCCATGTGCCGTTCTGACGCTGTACATAGTTGACCTGCACGGTGTCGGGGAAGCCGGCTTCGTCGTAAGCTCTCAGGTAGTGGGGCTCGGTAGGATTCTGCTCCTTTCCGCCTTCCCATGTGGAGCACCAGGTGGTATTCTTGTCGCCGTCGATAAGGTTGCCGATATTGGTACCCTCATTTGTGGAGAAGTTGTTGCCGTAGAGCTGAGAAGCGTCGGTGAGTATCTTCTCGCCCAGAGTGTAGTTGGTCTTGGCGTTGTAAGCGCGGCGGGCCTCCCAGAATTTCTTCTTCAGAGATACGGCGAGTTCGTTGTCGGCCTCGGCAGCCTTGAGACTGTTGAGCTCATCCTCTGCTACGGGAATAAGGCTCCAGCTCGTGCCGCCCGTCTCGTCGGCAGGGCTCCAGAGATGGATGGGGCCTTCGTCGTAGAGGCATTTGTAGTGGTCGTGCGGGTCGAGGCTGAATGTGGAGTCTACCACATTGTACACGGCCCACCTGCCGTTGGGCTTGATAGTCCTCAGGCACTGCTCCGTCACGGGCTGGTCAGTAAGGCTCACGATAGAGCCGTTCTGCGGAGCGGCAGCCTTGTTGAGGTACTTGCCGTTCTTGGCGTTCTGGATGGTGAAGTTGCCGTCTGAGAGATTGGTCACCTTCCATATATAGTCGGTGGTGTTCTCCAGATGTGCCCATCCCGGGGTGCTGTCGTTGTAGACGTTGAGATAGATGTAGTTCTCATTGTTGGCGTAGATGTTGTAGTTGCTCTTGAAGCGGTAATATCCGTCGGGCACAGTGTTGACATCTTTCTTGAAGGCTTCCATCTTGGCTACGAGATTGTCGCGGGCTGCGGTGATCTCGGCCGAGCGTCTGTCGGTGAGCTTGAGAGCTGCCTGAGCCCTTACGAGCGCTGAGTCGGCGTTGGCCAGGAGTGTAGAGTCGGCCATACCTACGCCATCGCCTACAACGGCGCCGCTGGTGGTGCTGGCATACTTGGCCACCTTGAGCACGAGGTCATCGTAGTCGGCGTAGTCGCCCATGTGAGAGAGCACACTCTCGGGCACACGGTGGATGTACCACGCAGAGGGCGAGCTCTTCTGACCTTCCCACAGCACAATGCCGCCGCTGGTGCCGTTGCCGCTGTCGTGACCTTCCTGATGGTAGGGACGGGGCGGATAGGTGAGCCAGTCGGTAGCGCTGGTGATATTAAACTGCCCGGAGTGGTCCAGATTGAGGCAGAGCATAAGGTTGTTGCGGCTCTCAAAACCGTCGGTCATTGCCACAGGCTGGCTGTTGTCGTGAGAAGTAGCGCAGCTGATATATTTGCCCGTAAGGGCGTTGCGGAACGAGTAGAGCTTGTAGGAGGTATTGGCCAGCACGGTGTCGCCCTCGTTCTTGATATACCATATATACTTGTTGTTGGTGGAGTCCATAGCTTCCCAACGCAGTCTGTTGCCGCCGTCGTTATACCAGCCGTATTTGCCGTTATCTACGTCTACGAATGCGCTGTTGGCGGTCTTGATGTAGTAGTAACCATCGGTCACGGCCTCGCGTGCGCTCTCGCCGTAGATAGCATCATTGGCTGCATAAAGCTTGTCGAAGAGGGTGTTGAGCTGATCGTTGCTCACAGAAGCGTCATCGATAGCCACAAGAGCGTCGTTGAGAGCGTTGAAGAAGGACTCGTAAGCCTGCGAATCGCTGATATAGCCCGGGTCGGTGCCAAGCTTAAACTCCGACTCGATGTCGCCCTGGATATTGTCGCAGAGAGCCTGCAGAGCGCCGCGCGGGTCAGTGTCGCGGGTGATAATCTTGCGCACATCCCACACATTGGTGTCCTGATAGCCGGTCAGGTATGTGATGTTGTACGAAGGATACTCATTGGCCAGATATACACGGCCCCAGGAGTTACCATCGGTATTGTTGGGGTTCAGGCCGAGGCTGGGAATCTCGGGAATAAGAGTCGAGTTGGGGTCGAAGAGGCTCACTACAACGTAGGTCGACACATCCCAGTTGGCCGGGAATGAACCGTACTTCTTGGAGCCGAGCTCCTCGGCCCAGGTCTCATCGCTGTTCTGGATGAAGCAGAACGGTTTGGCGTGAGCGGTATCGTCGGCGATAGTCGTAGACGGGGTACCGGCACCCTTATTCCACTTGTCCAGCCAGATCCAGCTGGCATTGTGTGTCCAGCCGAAGGAGAGATACTTGCCCGTTACCTTGCTCTTGAGATAGTACTGGTCGTAGCCGGTCTTATAGGCCGGAGTGGAAGCCTTCTCAAGCACCCAGATAACGCTGTCGTTGATCTCCATAATCGAAGGCACTGTGATGGAGCCATGCATTCCATCCTTATCCTCCACAAGGGTGGAAGGGCAATAATGACCAGCCGAGTTGGTACCCGAACGTGTCTCAAGCACGATCTCCATACCATCCTTGAACTCGTCAGGATTGACGATAGCGCCGATCATCCTCTGTGCTTTCGCCTGCGGCACGCCTATCAGCAATGCCGCCATCGAAAGAAATAAGAATTTCAGTCGTTTCATGATGTTGATAATTTTGATGTTAATATTGAAGTTATACTCATTAATCGACCATGCCCCTCTCTTGCTGCCGCTAACCGTTCTCATGGTATCAGGCAGCCCACAGCCGTAGCTGACGAAAGGAAAACACCGCTAAGTTATAAACTTATTTTCATATAGGGGGGAGTAAAACGTAAATAAATATTGCAATTCTACTGAAAAATATATTTTCCCCTCTGTTGCGGGCAAAATAAATGGCAAAAATCCTGCTTGCAACACAGCTTTTCGGCATATTTCGGGATGTGACATGCCACATAAAAATAAACAACCGCAGCGAAATCACTTCGCCACGGCAGCTCGATTTCTCTGATATCCGAAAATATCAAATCTTCATACTTAAATATACTAATATAAGGACATGGAAAAAGTTTATCTCTGTTCTACATTTGTCTTACTTCTTATTTCCGGTACAAAAATACGTCATTTTTCCACGTTATGGGTCTTTTTCGTATCGTTTCGTCATTTTTTCGGCATTTTTCTTCGCTTTTAGTGTCATTTAGTAAAGTCTGATTGTCTTTTTATGCAGGAAACTAATTGCGGCCATGCAGAAGTGAATCGCCAGGACCGAAGAAAGCATATTGTGATCGGTTTTGGGAAGTAATGTGATCCATTGAGGGCAAATTTATTTGGACGAAAGAAAAGCGCAATGACGTTAAGAGCGAGAAATAACTGGGAGGGCCGCTGCCCTCAGCGGCCGCCAGCCGCTTATGAGAGTGAGCGAATTAATGTTATATTGGAAAGAGCGAAGTTTCCCTATATTGTAGTTAATCATAGTTTCCCGCCTGCCGCAAAGCTAAGCCTGCAACCGTATAAAACCCATACTTTAGGAGGCATGGGAAGCGCGATTTTGGGGCCTTTGTATATGGTTGATATTCAACGCTCCCAGAAGGCCAAAACTACATTTGAGACGAGGAGAACTACATTTGAGGTAGTTCTCCTCATGTCCTATGTGAGCAACACAGCATGCGGGACGGTTTTTTGAAGTGTGGGGAATGCCTTTTCCAAAATGCGGAGCAGCGCCATGCGTGTCGAATGGCGAAAATACATTGTTGCGACAGGAATGTGAGAACATATAAAAGAGGATCTCTTTATCAGTTGTGGGCGACGTTAGTCGGGAATACGAAAAACGCGGTGTCGTATTGAGCGCGGCGTTAGCTGAAATACGAAAAGCACGACGCAGTATTGAGGCGAAGCTAACTGGGAGGGCCGCTGCCCTCAGAGGCCGCCAGCTGCCGCATAAGTTATGGAGGAATATAATGGGCATGCGTATCTCTGTCTTTCGTGCGGTTAAAAGAACGAATTACGCTAATGCTTGTATCACAAATTACTTCGCGCTTGGCCCATATTGGGCATGCGAGGGTGTATCAAAATTCAGGTGCACCCTCTGGCTATATTTAATGCTATATTTTTACAAACAAAGCCCTGACTTTCACAAGCCGGGGCTTTGCCATGTC
>OMUV01000098.1 GCA_900314335.1 uncultured Prevotellaceae bacterium
TTTTTCCGCATTTTGGAAAAGGCAATCCCCACACTTCAAAAAACCGTCCCGCATGCTACATTGCTCACATAGGACCTGAGGAAAAACACCTCAAATGTAGTTCTACTCGTCTCAAATGTAGTTTTAGCCTTTCGGGAGCTCTTATTTTCAGACATTTACAAAGGCCCCAAAATCGCCCTTTCCGGGGGCGCAGAAGTGTGCGTTTTTATACCATTTCTCTCATTTCGGCAGACACGAAATGAGTGAAGATAATAGATGAAGCGCGGCCGCTATTCTTCGCCGCAGGAATGGCCGTCGCAGCGGCGCAGGCCTTTGCGAGCGGCGCAGGCGGGGCAGAGGCCGCGTATGAGGTAGTTGGCGCTCATGACCACATAGCCATCGGGCAGAGCGACGGCGGGCACGGGGCTGTCAGGCAGGCAGAATGTGCGACCGCAGGCGACACAGTGGAAATGGATGTGCTCGTCGTCGTCGCTGTCCTCGCTGTGGCGCATGCAGAGCTCGTAGCGCAGGCTGCCCTCGCCGTCCTCCACGGTGTGCAGGAGCTGGTGCTCGCGAAAGAGCGAGAGCACGCGCGAGATGCTCGATTTGTCGACCGTGACGAGCGCATCTTCCAGTTCCCTGAGCGACATGGGGCCTTTGCTGTCGCGGAGGGCGCGCACTACCATGATGCGATTGGCCGTAGGCCTTATGCCGTGGGCCCGGAGCAGGGCTTCGTCGCCCTCAGCGGGAGGCTGTGAGAGCGGAGAGGTCATTTCTTACGAAAGTATTTGCCCACCACGGGCCAGGAGGCGAGGGGGAAGTCGTAGTGAACGATGTGGGCCATGAAGAGCACGATGAGCACCGTGTTGATGGCTATGCGCACGCCGCCGTGCCATGAAGTCGGCTCGGCGAGCATGACGGCCGTAAATGCGGCGGCTATCAGCACGTAGACGGCGATGGACTTGAGGGGGTAGCGGATGGGATATTTCTTCTGCCCTATAAAGTAGGAGAGGAGCATCGACGTGCCGTAGCCCGCTACGCCGGCCCAGGCGCAGGCCATATACCCGAAGCGCGGGATGAAGAGCACGTTGGCGGCCACGAGCACGGCGCAGCCCGCACCGGAGAACCACGCGCCGTAGATCGTGCGGTCTATCAGCTTGTACCAGAAGGAGAGGTTGAAGTACACGCCCATCATTATCTCGGCTGCCATGACTATGGGCACCACGCGGAGGCCTTCCCAGTAGTCGCGCCCTATGATATACTTCAGCACGGGCAGGTAGCCCACCACGGCCAGGTAGGCCAGCAGAGTGAAGATGATGAAATATTTCATGGCGCGGGCGTAGGTGTCGCGCGAGCCCTTCTCGCGGGCGCTGCCGAAGACGAACGGCTCGTAGGCGTAGCGGAAGGCCTGTGTGATCATGGCCATGATCATGGCTATCTTGGAGGCCGCGCCGTAGATGCCGAGCTCCACATGTCCCACAGCGCCGGGCTTGACGATGGGGTAGAGGATCTTGTCGGCTGTCTGATTGAGAATGCCGGTGATGCCCAGCAAAAGCATTGGCCACGTGTAGGAGAGCATCTTGCGGCAGAGTTCCTTGTCGAAGACATAGTGAAATCCCGAGAGCTCCTTGTAGAAGAAGAATGTGATGCTGCCCGTGCAGATGAGATTGAGGCGGAAGACATAGCCCACGCCCACTGTCGGGTCGTAGAAGATGGAGGCCAGATGATGGGTAGAGGGGCGCGCGTAGAGCGCGGGCAGGAGGATGAAGTAGATGAGGTTGAGCGTCACATTCATCACCACGAACAGCAGTTTCAGAGCCACGAACTTGAGCGGCCTGTGCTTGTAGCGGAGGTAGGCGAAGGGGATGCACTGGAACGCGTCGATGGCCACACACGCCGCCATGAGGGCGACATAGTCCCTGTGGGCGCTGTAGCCCATGAAGGCCGACACGGGCCCGATGAAGGCCAGCACCAGCACTACGAAGCTGAAGGCCACCGTGCCCACCATGAGGAGGACCGTGGAGTAGGTGCGCATGGGGTTGGCTCCCTCCTTGTTGACAAAGCGGAAGAAGGTTGTCTCCATGCCGAAGGTCAGTATCACCAGTAGCAGGGCCGTGTAGGCGTAGATGTTGGTGATGATGCCGTATCCGCCCGTGGAGGCGGCTATCTTGGCCGTGTAGAGCGGCACCAGCAGATAGTTGAGAAACCGCCCCACAATGCTGCTCATGCCGTAGAGCGCCGTGTCGCGGAATAGTGTCTTTAAGTTTGCCATTTTTTCAAATTATCCGAAGAACATATAGCATATAGCTATTGCGGCTATAGTACCGGCCAGGTCGGCGGCCAGACCGCAGACCACAGCGTGGCGGGTGTACTTGACGCCGACGCTGCCGAAGTAGACGGCCAGGATGTAGAAGGTAGTGTCCGTGGAGCCCTGGAAGAGGCACGCCAGACGGCCCGCAAACGAGTCGGCGCCGTAGGTAGTCATGCAGTCGACCATCATGCCGCGGCTGCCGCTGCCGCTGAGCGGCTTCATGAGGGCTGTGGGCAGGGCGTTGATCCAGTCGGTGGGCAGGCCGCACTCTCTGGTGACCCATGCGATGGCGTCCGTCAGCGCGTCCATGGCTCCCGCAGCGCGAAAGACACCTATGCCCACGAGGATCGCCACGAGATAGGGGATGATGCGCACCGCCGTCTCAAATCCGCCCTTCGCGCCCTCGATAAAGGCGTCGTAGACATTGACCTTCTTGACCACGCCGGTGATGATAAACGCCGTGATGATGGTCAGCAGCAGGATATTGGCCACGGAGGTGCCCACGGTGTTCATGGCCGCCTTGTCGAGGCTCGAGAATCCCCAGATGACCAGGGTAAAGAAGAGGATCGCGCCGCCCAGAGTGAGCAGCAGGGTGCGATTGAGCAGGTTGATGTGCTGGAAGAGGGCCGTGATGATGATGCCCACGAGGGTAGCGACGCTCGTAGCCAGCAGGATGGGGATAAAGACGTCCGTAGGCTGCGCGGCGCCCATCTGCGCGCGGTAGACCATGATGCTGACGGGCACGATGGTCAGGCCGCTGGTGTTGAGCACGAGGAACATGATCATCGGGTTGGTCGCCGTGTCCTTGCGCGGGTTGAGCTCCTGCAGCCTCGCCATGGCCTTCAGGCCCAGCGGCGTGGCGGCGTTGTCCAGCCCCAGCATATTGGCGGCGATGTTCATGAATATGTTGCCCACAGCGGGGTCGCCCTTGGGGATGTCGGGGAAGAGCTTGGTGAACACGGGCGAGAGCGCACGCGAGAGGGCCTGCACCATGCCGCCGCGCTCGCCGATCTTCATAATGCCCAGCCAGAGCGAGAGCACGCCCGTCAGACCGAGGGAGATCTCAAATGCCGTCTTGGCCGAGGAGAATGTGGAGTCCATGATAGCCGGAAAGACGGTTGTGTCGCCGAATACGAGCAGTTTCACAACCGCGATGACAAAGGCTATGACGAAGAACGCCACCCAGATATAGTTGAGTACCATGCGCAGAAATCTTACTATGGTGCAAAATTACTACGAAATTCCCGAACAGCGGTTATTCATGTCCGTCGACCTCAGCGAAATAGCGCATTTCCTGCCCATTCGCGCCCCGAAGCGCCTCTCCCGCCGCCTCATCGCCCGCCTTACCGCGCCTTTTCGCCTCTCCGTGCGCCGCCTCAGCATTCCCCTCGTCTTTATTCATGTTAAAATAAATTCATCGCGCTGTGTAGGCCCTTCGGGAATGTTTTCAGGGGGCCCGGAATGCCCCCTGAAAATCTGCATTCCGCCTTCCGGGTGCCGCTACATGGCGAAGAATTCTGCTTTTTTGCATTTGCATAACCCCATAATCGGTGCCGCCGCGGTGATGTGGTCCGGGAGAAGCGTTTATCCGGAATTTGTTGTTATATTTGCCTTTGCAAGAACATTATAAAGGCATATCATCATGGACACAGACAAGCGAGGCATCGTGATAATGGGCGCTACGAGCGGCATGGGGCGCGAGGTGGCGCGGCTCTTCGCCCTCAGGGGCTGGCGCGTGGGCGCCGCAGGACGCAGAGTGGAACTGCTGGAGAGCCTGCGGGACGAGTGCCCCGACGGCAGCGTCGTGATCTCGCAGATCGACGTCACCGCGCCCGAGGCCTCCGCCCGTCTCGAGGCCCTGGCGCAGAAGGTGAGCGCTACGGTCTACCTCCACTGTAGCGGTGTGGGCTACCGCAACGAGGAGCTCGACCCCGAGCCGGAGCTGCGCACCCTCCGCACCAACGGCGAGGGCTTCGTCAGGGCCGTGGGCACCATGTTCCGCTACTTCGCCCACAGCGGCGGCGGGAGGATAGCCGTCATCTCGTCCATCGCCGGCACCAAAGGCCTCGGCCCCGCGCCCGCCTACTCGGCCACCAAGCGCATGCAGAACACATACATCGACGCGCTCGACCAGCTGGCGCGCAAGCACCGCCTCCCCATCCGCTTCACCGACATCCGCCCGGGCTTCGTGGCCACGGACCTCATCGGCGGCGGCGCGGGCTATCCCATGGTCATGCCGCTCCACACCACCGCCGTCCGCATCGTCCGAGCCGTAGAGCGGGGCCGCAGAGTGAAGGTGATAGACCGCCGCTACGCCCTGCTGACCGCCCTCTGGAGCCTCATCCCGCGCCCGCTGTGGGTCAGGATGCGCATCTGAGAGCGGCCCGCCCGGCTATTCCCGCGCAATACGATATCGCGCATCTCGTTTCCCCTGCCGGTTGCGCGCAACACTGATACAGGTTTTCCTTTTATATAATTCCTCAACGTTCTGCGCGGTTGATATAATTTCGCCATGCGAAACACGCACACTTTTTCCATATTTTGGAAAAGGCATTTTCCACACTTCAAAAAATCGTCCCGCATGCTGAGATGCTCACATAGGACATGAGGGAAACTACCTCAAATGTAGTTCTACTCGTCTCAAATGTAATTTTGGCCTTTCGGGAGC
>OMUV01000124.1 GCA_900314335.1 uncultured Prevotellaceae bacterium
TAATTTTGGCCTTCTGGAGGCGCTGATTATCACTTATTTACACGGGGTGATTTTGGCGCTATTCGGGGACGGAAAACCATCGCTTCCGCCAGGTCGAAATATGAGCGCAACCATGGCTCTCTGTAGACATCTGTTCCGCTTCTCATGTCAGCTGATCGTGACACGGCGCCGCGGGAGAAAGTCTGGCTATCGCCTTCCCGGAAATGCAGAATCCGGGCACCTTCGAGGCCCAAACGAGCGGATTCTACGAAGATAATTCAAATAATTCCAAATTTATTTGCTCGGAATGAAATAATTATGCTATATTTGGAGCGAACATTACTAACTCAAAAGAAGAAAGGCCATGAGAAAGTATTTGCTTTTAGCATTTTGTATTATGTTTGCGATGCCGTCATTTGCAGATAAGGGCTCTACTACTTTGAGCGACGGAGTGGTTGAGATGGACAGCGATTTGCATTACAAGACGAGGATGCTGGTAATCAGAACCCCGATACATACAATTCAGTATACGGTAGAGTGCTCCCTTGACACTCCGTGCCCGGACGGCGTGTGCGGGAATATGCGTGTAATGGTGCGTGATACTACGCGCGACAAGTATATCTATATGTACGGCATGAAGTATTTCAAGCGTGTGGGACGTGAGATTCGTCTCAAATTCACACTTTACGATTATGGACTGAACACAAGATATACATTAGGTAAAATTGTCGGCACCAAAGCCACCGTCTATGTCGACTATTTCCCCTTCGACCGTGCTAAGACAACGATATACAACAAGGTGAAATATTACACACCTCTGCGCGGGGCCCGTCAGCGCGCCTGGAGCAGGAAGAAGGCTGCATATGAGACAAAGATGATGAAGCACTATCTGGGGGACTATTATTACCGTCATGGACAGGTCAGCCCGGAGCGCAAGGCTAAGGTGGAGCGTATGAGAAAGGCGTTTTGGGACAAGGTCGCCATGTACAAGGCTCAGGTGAAGGCTGAGGACCGGAAAGCCTGGGAGGAATGGAAGAAAAATAATCCAGATAATCAGTGAACATCATGAGAGCGATAATTGCGGTCATCTGCCCGTTGGTGAGCATGATGACATTGGCCTCCGTGAGGCCCGATAACGGAGTAAACGTGACGCCTGCCTCTCAGACAGAGACGGGGGTGAATGAGATAGAGAAAAAGAGCGAAGAATTCTTCTCCTATCAAATAAAAGGGGTATACAAACCGACTTCGCAGTGTGCATATAAATATGATTTAGGTGTATCTCGAAGCAGGGATGTGCGGGGCGCCGTTATCTGCTCAGGCGGATTTTACGTAAAGGGGCTTTCTCCGCTTCTGGGCGAGTATTACTTTACAGATGCCGGTTTATGCAATTTCAGATTCCCGCTGTCGGCTCGCCACAAGCAGGTGAAGGTCTCGACATATCACTTCCGCGCGTTCAACCCTAATGCTACCGGCGACGTAATAGCCGAGCGCCTGACTGCATACGTGGACTTTTACCCCTGTGATACGGGTAAGACGAAAGTAAGGTTTGAGGTCACACAATTGCATCGCTCCGATCTGGCCGAATACAAAAAGTGGTGGCGTGATGCCGAGCGTCAGCGCTATTTATTGTTTGTGAAAGCTAATCCATTAATGCCGGAACCATACCAAGCCCGATCTTCGAAGGAAAGGAGAAGAGAAACAAAGAAGATCTGGAAACTATACGATAAAGTCGAAGCGATGAAAAACAAATAGCGGAAATTGTGCAGTCATGAAAAAGTATATTGTTGCTTTGATAGGCATTCTTATCGCTACGAGCTCGCCGGCGGCTACTGATAATGTCGCGGCGAGACAAAAGTGCGCTTTGAACTGACGCGTCTGCATGGCGGCGACCTGACCGAATACAAGAAGTGGCAGCGCGACGCCGCCCGTCAGGAATATCAGAGCAATACGTATCTCCAGAAGAGTTGGGACATCGACAAAGCCCGTACGAGAAAAGGACTATTGAAGGAGATGGACCGCCGGAGTCAGGTGAACAAGAAAGTAGAGCATATGAGTCAGGAATAGACCCTGACCGGACACGGATACCAGGGGCGCAGCAGGCGGGAACTCTCCCGCTTGTTGCGCCCCGTGCTTTGCTCAGGTCGCGATGCCGTATATATAAATATGCGTGCCGGGGAAGAAGGATTTACGTATAAATTCTTATTTTTGCACGTATAATGGAGGCATTATATATATCTGTTTACGACGATCCTCTGAGCCTGGAGCCCGGGACAAAGGCCGCCGACCTGGAGCTCCTGCCCGCATGGCGCAGGGCTAAGGTGCTCGCCATGCGCGACACGGTGCACAGGGCGATGGGCGTCAGGGCCTTTCTTATGCTGGGCGATATGCTGCGGGCGCACTTCGGGATAGAGCAAATCCCCGAGTTCGCCTACGGCGCTCATGGAAAACCGTACATGAAAGAATATCCCGATATACATTTTAATATAGCTCACTGCCGCCGCGCCGCTATGTGCGTGGTGGCCGACCGCCCTGTGGGCTGCGACATCGAGGAGACGGGGCGTGGAGCGAGCGAAGGACTGATAGCGAAATGCATGAGCCCCGACGAGCAGGCCGCAATAGCTCGGGCCGACGACCGCGGGGCTGTCTTTGCCTCGCTTTGGACACGCAAGGAGGCTGTGGGCAAATGCATAGGCACCGGCCTTACGGACGAGATGCCGCACTACCTCGACGCTGACCGGCTTCGCGGCTTCGATCTGAGGGGCGAGGTGAGGCGCGACAAAGGATATGCCATTGCGGTGTGTCTGGGAGGAAAGGAGGCTGAGCAATGAACGGCCTGAGGCGCTGGGCAGGCGCTCTCATGATGGCGCTCCTCGTCACGACGCAGGCCACGGCCGCCGACATCATTACCTCAAGCGGCAAACCGACTCACGGGATGTGGCTCTGCTTCCGGAAGGCTGTGACGCTCTCCAGAGCTGTCAGCTCCGCGACTCTCAGAATAGCTGCCGACAGCAAATATATCCTGGTCATCAACGGCGATACGGTGGTGCGGTACGGCGGCTTGAAGCGCGGCCCCAATCCCCGGGACACATATATCGACACAGTCACAGTCCGCAATCTGAAAGCCGGGCGCAATGATATCGCCGTGCTGGTGTGGTATCTGAAGAGCGGCGGTTTCAGTCACCGTCCTTCGCCTGTGGCGGGACTCTATTTTGACATGGAGGCCGGCCGTGTACGCGTGCAGAGCGACAGTACATGGAGTGTGAGACGCTTCACGGCGCTGTATGTCCCCACGGGCGACACACCCAATACTCGACTCGCCGAGAGCAATATCGGATACAATGCCGCAGCCGACACGGTGGGCCTCACGGACACGACGACCGCGGGCCACGGCTGGGAGAAGGCCGTAGTGGTGAGCGCCGACTCGGCCAAGTGGGGACAGTTTGTGTTGCGCCCGCTGCCCATGGTGCACGACTACGGCGTCCGCGACTATGTCTCCACCCACAGCAGCGGCCGGCTCATCTATTGCTACCTGCCCTACGACGCGCAGGTGAGCCCCGTGCTGACGCTCCGCGCCGGGGCGGGCAAGACCGTCGCAGTCTATTCGGACGTCTATCCGCGTATGAAGCCCGAGATTGTGGCGCGCTATGAATACAAGACCCGCGACGGGCTGCAGACGTTTGAGTTTCCGGGCTGGATAAGCGGCCATACCATTATATATAATGTACCTGCCGGTGTGGAGGTGGTGCGCCTCGCCTATCGCGAGAGCGGTTACGCATGCTCTCTCGCGGGCAGTTTTGAGAGCGACGACGAGGAGCTCAACAAGTTGTGGCGCAAGGCGCAGCGCACGCTCTATGTCAATATGCGCGACAATTTTATGGACTGCCCCGACCGCGAGCGCGCGCCCTATACCGGCGACGAGGCAGTCTGCTTCGCCCAGATCCCGTACGCTCTCTCGCCCGAGGCTTACATGCTGATGCGCAAGGCCGTCTCCGAGTTTTTCGCCTGGCAGCGCAAGGACTCCGTGCTCTACGGCCCCGTGCCTTCGGAGACATGGACCAAGGAGATGCCGCAACAGTCGCTCGCTTTCCTCGCCGAGGGATTGTGGTCCTATTATATGACTACCGGGGACATAGCTACCATCAAACCGCTGCTGCCTGCCTTCAGGAAATACCTTAGTCTGTGGACGCTGCAAACCTCCGGCCTGCCTTCCTACCGCAAAGGCGGATGGGAATGGGGCGACTGGGGAACGGGCGTCGACCTCACGGCTCTCCATGACGCCTGGTATGCCGCTGCGCTGCGCACCTACGCCTCGCTCTCCGCCGTAGCCGGCAACAGCGACGAGGAGAAGTGGGCCACAGAGCGCCGCAGCACTATCGTAGCGGCTTACAACAGGAAGTATCTCACCGGCAGCGGCTACCGGAGCTCCTCTACGCCCGACGACCGCACCCAGGGCCTCGCCGTGACGGCGGGCATAGCTCCGGACAGTGTGTTCCGGCGCCTGAGAAATGTGATGACCACCCATAAGAACGCGAGCCCCTATATGGAGATGTATGTGCTCCGCGCCCTCTGCGAGACGGGCTATACGGATGACGCCCTGGCGCGTCTGCGCTCCCGTTACAAGGCGATGGCGGACAGCGTATACACCACGCTCTGGGAGCACTTCAGCCCGCTGCGCACCTCCTCGCTCAATCACGCCTGGAGCGGCGCGCCGCTGCTCATCCTGTCGCGTTATGTGGCGGGCATAGAGCCCCTGAAGCCCGCCTTCCGGGAGTTCCGTGTCTGCCCGCATATGGGCGACCTCGGCTATGTCAGCACTTCTCTCACCGTCCCCGCTGGCCGCATCAACCTGATGGTCGATACCCGTGGCGGCTACACCATGAAGGTCGATGTCCCCAAGTCCTGCAAGGCGCGTCTGCTTCTGCCTGCGGGCTATGTGGGCTATCATCTCGACGGCAAAGGGGTGAAGCTCTCTCTCGCAGCCGATACCGCCTATTATGAGCTCACGGTCGATGCCGGTTCCCACCGCGTGGAGGCCCTGGAGAGCATCTCCGACACTACGGGAATATCGTCTCGGGTGGATTCGCTGGCGCGTGTGCTCAGGTCGCTCTCTTCCTCTGCTACGGCGGGCAGCGATGTGGGCTGCGTTCCCGCTGACGTGCTCTCCGACCTGCGACAGCGGGCAGAGGACTGCCTGAAGAGTGTTTCCGCCTCTTCGGATGTCTTTGACAAGGTGTTTCAGCTTCGCGATATGCAGCATGTAGCGAGCCTTTTCTTCACCTCCGTGAATATGCCTGCGGCGGGCCAATGGTACGAGCTGAGGGGTGCGGATGGCGAGGCGCTCGCCGCGCGGCCTGCGCTTGCGGGCCTTGCTCCGGCGGCGAAGCTGTGGCGCGTGGAGACGACCGGCAGGGCGGGAGAGCTGATGTTCCGCAATGTCGCCGACCGGAGCGCGATCTCTGCGCAGGCCGTCCAGCTTTATCCCCTGTCCGACGGTCAGGTGGCGCTGCGCCTCGACTCTACGGGGCAGTATGCCGTGCTCGCGGCTGACCACAGCCTCGCCTGGCAGTACTGCTCCGGCGGCATTCCTTCCGGGAAAGTCTGCGCCTTCACGCTCAAAGATGCCGACCGCACGGCCGAGGTATATTCCGAGACCCTCGGCGCGGGTGATTTTACCGCCATCTGCCTTACCACCGCCGTGGACAGCATCGATTTTACGCGCTTCCGGGCTTACCGCATTGCGTCCGCCATTAAGGATGCGACCGGCGAGGTGACCGGCGTGAAGCTGCGCGAGATCACGGACCGCCACCCCGTAGTAAAAGCGGGCGTGCCCTTTATCGTGATGGCCGACAGCCTGAATGCGGGGCCAGTCCGACTGGCCGTCTACTCCGCTGGCGGTACTTCCATCGCCTCCGATGCGGGCGTCTACAACGGCCTGCACGGCCTGAGCGCTGACATGACTGTCAACGGTCTCGACACGTGCTTCCTCGCCGGGCGCTATATGGTGCGCGCCGGGGCAGGGCGCTCTCTGCCCGCCGGCCGTTGCTACATCGCTCTCAAGAGCGTGCGGCAGCTTTCCACTACCGCTGCCATCTCCCTGATGATAAATGATACCTATGACGGCGTTGCGCGTGTGCATGTGAACGATGGCGGTCCCGACGCGCCGCAGGAGGGCCGTGTGTACACTCTCGACGGTGTCTCCGTCCCCTCTGTGGAGGGCGTACCCAAAAACGGCGCCGTGCAGAAGGGAGAAATCTTTATCCGGAACGGAAGAAAAGTGATCGCGAAATAGAAAAGCGGGACTTTCCAGCGTGACTTAATCATAAATATACACTCGTAAAACATAAAGAAAAGTACAGATTTATAATCTTCAACAAAAAAAAGGAACAAAAAAACCGCTTATCCTTTGCCGATAAGGAAATATGCAGTATTTTTGTTCTGCAATTTTGGTGGACGAGTATATCTCCCCGCGAAATGAGCTGATGCGAATAGAAATATAAATAATCAACAAACAATTAATCGTAAAACTAATTCTTTAAACAATGGCAACAACAACAGTTAAGGCTCCGGCTGCAAAGCCCAAGAGCAAAAACACCGGCTTTAAGGGTATTAAAGCTGCGTGGATTGTAATGGTAGTGTGCTTCGCTATCGCACTCTGCTTCTACTTGTTCGTTCTCGGAAATCCTAACAACTTCCAGGGCGGCGATCCGGCTAACCAGCCTGTTCAGGGCAACCTGCTCGGTACGATGTACAAAGGTGGTTTCATGGTGCCTATCATCCTCACCTGCCTTCTTACCGACTTTGCTATCATTATAGAGCGCTATTTCGCACTTCGCACCGCTTTCGGTAAGACCAGCCTTGTGAAGTTCGTAGCCGACATCAAGGCAGCTCTTGCCAAGAACGACCTCGATGCCGCTCAGAAGCTCTGCGACAAGCAGAGAGGCTCTGTATCCAATGTAGTATCCGCTACGCTCCGCAAGTACAAGGAGATGGAGGAGAATACCGTTCTGACCAAGGAGCAGAAAGTGCTCGCTATCCAGAAAGAGCTCGAGGAGAGCACCGCTCTGGAGATGCCTATGCTGCAGCAGAACCTCCCGATCCTCGCTACTCTTACAACGCTTGGTACACTTTTCGGACTGTTCGGAACTGTGATGGGTATGATCAGGTCCTTCGCCTCTCTGGCAGGTGAAGGTGGTACTGACTCAGCCATGCTTTCTGTAGGTATTTCCGAGGCACTTGTTAATACCGCCTGCGGTATTGCTACGGCAGCCTTCGCCCTTATCGGCTACAACTTCTACACTAACAAGATTGATAAACTGACATTCAGCCTTGACGAAGTAGGCTTCACAATCGTACAGACATTCTCGGCTACCCACTAATCAACTAAAGAAGAAAGGTTAAATCATGGGACGTTTTAAATTAAAGAAAAAGGATGTCTACATAGACATGACTGCTATGAGTGACGTCACTGTCCTTTTGCTTACCTTCTTTATGTTGACATCTACCTTTATTAAACCGGAGCCTGTAAAGGTTAACACCCCGGGCTCAGTGTCTGACATCAAAATCCCGGAAGCTAATGTCCTTACCATTACGGTGGACAAGGACGGCAGAGTCTTCCTGGCCCTCGATAAGAAGGGCGATATGATGTCCACTCTTGATGAAATGCAGGAAAAGTATGGCCAGAGCTTCAACAATCAGGAGAAGCGCGCATTCGGTCTGCTTACCACATTCGGCGTGTCGGTCGGACAGCTCAAGGCGTTCCTCGCCCTCAAGCCCGAAGATCAGACAGCTTTCCTCAAGAGTCCCCAGTGCAAGGGCATTCCCTGCGACAGCACGCACAACGAATTCAAAGACTGGGTGCAGAGTGCGCGCAATGTCAATCCGGATCTGCGCATTGCAATAAAGGCAGACTCTAAGGTCTCTTATAAGGTAATCAAACAGGTCATGAACTCCCTTCAGGATATCAAGGAGAACCGTTATAATCTTATAACCTCCCTGAAGAAAGAAGACTAATTATAGATGATAATATGGCTAACAAACTAGGACGCAGTAAACAGAAAAAATTTAATTGCCGCATAGACTTTACGCCTATGGTCGACATGAATATGTTGCTGATCTGCTTCTTCATGCTCTGTACATCTATGATTAAGCCGCAGACTATGGAGATCAACATGCCTACCAATAAGGACGACATTAAAGAATATCAGCGAAACCAGGTGAAGGCCTCCGAGGCTATCACTCTGTTGCTTGCTAAGGACAACAAGATCTACTATTATGAAGGTATCCCAGAGATCAATACTCTCAAGGAGACCACATATGGCAAAAACGGACTCAGGGCCTACCTGCAGCGCCGCAACGCCGTTGCCCTCAACAAAGTGAACAAACTCAAGGCCGACCGCGAAGCTCATGCCACCACCAACACCAAGCTGATGGCCCAGCAGGATGCAATATACCGCCAGGAGCTCATCAAGATCAAGGGTGAGAAAGGTGTACCTAATGTTATTATCAAAGCTACGGACGATGCTCTCTACGAGAACCTCATCGATGTGCTCGACGAGATGCAGATCTGCGGTATTGGTAAATATGTGATAGATAAAATTACCGACTTCGACAAGAAGATGATCAAGTACTATACGGACAACCATCCCGGTAGTGCTGCACCAGCTCCTGCTCCGGCGAAGTAAACAGTAAAGCGAAATAATTATGGCAAAGATAGATTTAGCATCGAAATCATGGTGCGACATGGTGTTCGCCGGTCGTAACCAGGCCTATGGAGCTTACCAGCTGCGCTCAGAGCTCGGTCACCGTAACACGATAGCGTTGATAGTAGTATGCGCTTTGATAGTCTTAGGACTTATCATTCCTCTGCTCATCAAGGCTGTTACGCCCAAGAAGTCGGCCGATGATATCCAGGAGGTCACCACATTCTCCAAGCTCAAGGAGGCTGAAGTCAAGGACCAGCACATCAAGAAGGTGCAGCCCAAGGAGCCTCAGCAGGAGGTGCAGCGCATCAAGAGCTCCATCAAGTTCACAGCCCCTGTCATCAAGGAAGATGATCAGGTGAACGAGCAGGATGAGCTCAAGACGCAGGAAGCTCTTGGTAAGTCGAACCTCACCATATCGGTAGCCGATGTGAAAGGTAACGATGAGGAGCACGGTAAGGATATTGCCGACCTCAAGGAGGTGGTGACATCTCAGAAGGTTGAGGAAAAGGTCTATACCGTTGTAGAGCAGATGCCTACCTTCCCCGGTGGCGAGAACGCTCTGCTCAACTACATCGCCAGTCACATCAAATATCCCTCCATCGCCCTCGAGCAGGGTGTGCAGGGTAAGGTAATGCTCCGCTTCGTGGTGCTTCCCACAGGTGAAGTAGGCGATGTGCAGGTGCTCAAGAGCCTCGATCCCTATTGCGATCGCGAAGCTAAGCGCGTGATCAAGAGCTTGCCGAAGTTTATCCCCGGTAAGCAGCAGGGTAGGGCCGTATCTGTATGGTACACTTGCCCGGTACAGTTCGTGATTGAGTAATCATTCCTGACTGCCTTGCAGTTCGTCGCCATGCTCTTGCGCGCCGGGCTGACATAGCAGCAGTGACATAACATTCTAAGAAAGCCGTCTGTCCTTCAGGCGGCTTTCTTAGTTATTCCAGACGCAGTTGCAATTGATTGATTCCCCTTTATACTGCAAACTTTGCTACAGCTGGAATTTTGAAGGCATATAGTTCATGCACGACAGCTGCGATGCATATTCACGACAGCTGCGATGCATTTGCGCGACAGTTGTCATGCATTTGTGCGACAGCTGTCGTGCATGAACTTAGTGGGAGAAAAGATCAAATGAACAAGCCGGGGATTTGTGTCCCCTCTTTCAGAAAATCAAATGGCAATTGTGATGCGATCAAATGACAATTGCGATGAGATTGAATGGCAATTGTGATGTGATTAAATGACAATTGTGATGCGATCGAATGACAATTG
>OMUV01000188.1 GCA_900314335.1 uncultured Prevotellaceae bacterium
GCGGCGGAGAAAGAAACTCACCGTCATCGGGATCACGGGCCACACGCACGGCGTGAGCAGGGCGATGAACCCGCCCAGGAGGCCCAGCAGAAACACCATACCGAGGCCCATCGTGTCGCTGTCACCACCGCCATTCTGCGAGCGCAGGAGAGCCGTCTGCGGAGCCATGAGCGCGGTGCTGTCGGCGCTTGTGAGCTTCACGGCGGGCGTCATAGCCGCCGTGTCGCCCCGTGCGGGAGCGGGCTGAGCGGAGACCACGCCCGCGATGTCGGCCGGCACTGGTGCGGCAACGGATGGCGTGGCAGCCGCGGCAGGCGCTGTCTCGGGGCCGTCAGAGCCCGTCAGCCGGAAGTTCACGTCGGAGGGCGGCAGGCAGGCCTGACTGCTGCACGCACCGTATTCGAGATAGCCCTCGGCCTTATAGTTCGGCCCCGTGAGCCGGACGCGCTGTGTGAAACTGCACGCGTGCTCGTAGTATTCCACGTCCATCTGAAACATGTCGTCGTGACGCTTCACGGCGCCCGCGCCCGCCCTGAGCGGACCGCTCTTTACGACGTTCTCGGCCTTGTCAAAATGGAAAGAGGCCGCGGTGGGGCCGCCGGCGGGGATGTTGACCGCGTAGACATGCCATCCGCTCTCGATCCTGCCGGTAAAGGTGACATCGATCTCGGTGGGCGAGACACGGTGGTAGGAGACTGTGAAGCTTACAGGGTCGGAAGCCGCGGCGGCGTGCCGGGGCAGCATCAGCGCGGCGGCTATCAGCAGCAAGCACGCCAATTGCGGCCGCAGCGATCTCAGTATGCGGTGGCTCATCACTTGACGTCTATCAGCTTGAGCTTAAAGATAAGCGTAGCAGAGGGCGGCACATTGCCTTCGCCCTCCTCGCCGTAGGCCAGTTCGGCGGGGATGTAGAGCTCCCACTCGCTGCCTTTCTTCATCATCTGCAGGGCCTCGCTCCAGCCGCGCATCACGGAGGACACATTGAGCGTCACGCGCCCGCCGTGGCCCTGCTTAGCGGAGGAGTCGAAGACTGTGCCGTCGGTCAGGCGGCCCTCATATTCCACAACCACCGTGCTGTTGCTGCCGGGGGTGATGCCGCCGCCGCGCACTATCTCTTTATATTGCAGTCCGTCGGCCGTAGTGCGTACGCCGGGCTTCTTAGCATTGGCCTGGAGGAACGCCTCGCCCTCCTTGCGCCACTTGGCGGCTTTCTCGGCGTTGGCGTCGGAGGCCTTCTGCGCCGCAGCCAGTTCCCTGCGCATCACGGCGGCGCCACAGAGCCCGATGCGGTCTTTTACGGCCTTTTCATCGGGGTTTCCGGCCACTTTGATCGTCTCTCTGATAGCGTCGCTTATGCTCTTGCAGGTCTTGAGCAGTTTGTCTGGCGCTGCGGCGGGATGGCGGCACACGTCGATATATTTCTTGACGAGTTTGTTGAGTTTGTCGAGCTGTCTGTCGCTCTCGTTGTTGACCGCGGCCTCCTCTATCTGAAGCTGCAGACTGTCCATGACGAACAGGGTGGCGCCGTTGATAGAGGTGATGTAGTTGAGCGCGCGCTCCTTGGAGGTGAAGTCGTGCGAATTGCCGAACACATCGTCGCGCGAATACATTCCGCTGTGGTCTATACGGGAGATGGCGTCGTTGAAATCGCTCTTGAGCACGTCGCCGAGCTCGGCGACAACGGCGGCGTTGATCTTAGCCTCTTCCTTCTGCTTACTGTTGCCCGAGCAGGCCGTAAGCAGCGTGAGGGGCACGAGAAGCGAGAGGAGAATAATAGTTTGTCTCATAGCTATGGGTATAAGAAATTATTAGTTTTCATCGGGAGTTAGAGCGGCGCTACGCCTGGTCCCACACCTCGCGTCTGAGAGGGTAGTTACCCCGCAGGGCCTCAAAGCGGGACGGGTCTGCCTTGAGGGCCGCCGTGTCGCACAGGGGATTGTAGAGGGCAAGCTCGCGCTCGATGGGATCGTCGGGGCGCGTCATCGAAGCGGGAAGCTTGGGCGGGACAATGGAGAACCGCGGTTCGACGCCCGCATAGCGGCACAGGGCCGTCAGCGCCATGCGAGTGGCGTTGGCCTTGCCGTCGGCGCTGTATCCCGCGATGTGCGGCGTGGCGATGATGGCCTTCTCAAGGAGCGGAAGCATGATGTGCGGCTCGCTCTCCCAGGTGTCGATCACCGCGGCCCGCGTTGTGCCCTCCTCAAGCGACTGAAGCCAGGCCTCATTGTCCACCACAGCGCCGCGGCTTGCGTTCATCACCACGGGACGGCGGCGGAGCGAGGCGAAAAAGCGGCTGTCACCCATGTGATATGTGGCATAAGGCCCGTTGTGCGTAAGGGGGACATGAAAGGTAATGACGTCCGCATTTTTCGCGATTTCATCGAGGGTTGAGAAACCGGCAGTATCGTTCTTCTCCTCGAGCGGAGGGTCGGAGAGCAAGACCTTGCAACCGAGCCTCAGGGCCTCGTCCCTCACTACGCTTCCCACATGTCCCACGCCCACGATGCCCACTGTAGTGCGGGAGAAATCGTCGATCACACCCTGCTGCCGGAGCACTATCATCGAGGTCAGAAAATACTGCCCCACACTGGCGGCGTTGCAGCCCGGACAATTGGTCCAGCGGATGCCATGCGCGTCGAGCCATGCGGTATCGAGATGGTCGTAACCGATAGTAGCTGTGATCACATAGCGCACACGGCTGCCCACCAGCAGAGCGGCGCCGGCGTGAGTTCGTGTCCTGGTGATAAGCGCGTCGGCATCGCGGACATCCGCGGCGGAGATATCCGCACCTTTCAGGTAGACGGTCTCAAAGCCGAGCGCCTCGGGGACGCCTTTGATATAGGGAATCTTATCGTCGATTACTACTTTCATACATTATTACGGTTGCCACGTTCCGGATGCGGAGGATGATCTCCCTCACCCGGCGGATGTTCCGATTTACAAAGTTAATTATTTCCCGCGAATGAGGCCTCGCGCGAAGAAAAAAGCATGCTCTCCGCCCTATCCCGCTATCTCCGCCAAGCCTATTGTGCGGCATTTATGTGGAATGAGAAATACGGCCCTGTTCCCGGTTCAAAACTCCGGTGAAATCAGGAAATTTTGTTATTTCTTCCCGGTAAATGGAGGAGAAATAAGACACTTATATGTGAAGGTATGACGCCGCCTCGGAATCTCTTATTATATGACGTTAGAAATGGTGCATCGCCCAGCGGCCGGCCTTTCCGTGGAAACACAGCCGGCAGACGCCGTCCGGAGAGAATGCATAATGTCCTCTCCCAAATAACTAAATGCATATTGGAATGCATAAGACCGGCTCCGGAACGGCCGCAAAATCCGCTTTTGTAAAAGTCTGTATATCAGCGCCCGCATCAGACCAAAACTACATTTGAGACGTTTT
>OMUV01000125.1 GCA_900314335.1 uncultured Prevotellaceae bacterium
CCTCGCAATATTACTTTATCATATCAATGCTCCTCGTCACAAATTTGGCAAGAGCCTCGCCGCTGAGCAGATGATTTTCAAGCAGGGCCAGATCAATGAGCTGATGCAGGGGTTTGTTGCCGGCAGCAAAGTCTGCGAGTATCTTCTTGCGCTCTTCGCGACGCTTGGATATCTCATCCTCGCAATCCTTGCGCTGCTTGCGATCCTCGTCTGTTATCTCGTCGGCTTTCTTCTTCTCCTGGCTCTGGCGTATAGCGGCCATGCGCGCCTCGAGACCTTTAAGGTCTGCGTCCACAGGAGCCAGAGCATCTCCGACAGCCTTTATCGCCTCGTCCTTAATCTCCTTGATGAGGCGGTGGTCACTATTCAGAATCATAGCATACTCATCCGGCATCTGACCATAGAACTGCATGCCGCTCTCGATGTGGCTGAGTTCCTTCATCCTGCGCATATATTCGCTCTGTGTTATCACCACAGGAGCAGCATTCTCTCCGGCTGCACGTATGTCAACATGGAATACGACATTAGGTAGCTTGGGGATCTGCGAAGAGAACATATCGGCCACGTTCTGCTCCTCTGCGGTAGATTTTGCGGCATTTTCATTGTCTTTACTCATGATGAGACGATCTATCGAGTCGCTATCTACGCGCGAAAAACGAGTCTTTTCGATCTTCTGCTCATATAGGTTCACCATCGCCGTATCGAGCTGTCCGTCCAGCAGCAACACGCTGTAGCCTTTGGCCTTAGCGTTCGCGATGTATGTATACTGCTTCTCCTTGTCATTGGCATACAGGTAGACCACATTGCCGTCCTTGTCGGTCTGATTATCCTTGATAAGTGTACGATATTCATCGAGTGTGTAATATTTGCCATCCACATCCTTGAGCAGGGCAAAGTCCTTGGCACGATCATAGAAATCTGGCTGCGACAGCATGCCATAGTTAATAAAGAGCTTCAGATCATCCCATTTCCCTTCAAAGTTCTTGCGGTCCTCCTTAAATATATTCTGCAGCCGGTCGCTCACCTTCTTTGTAATATATGTAGAAATCTTCTTCACGTTAGAATCGGCCTGCAGATAACTTCTGCTAACGTTCAGAGGAATGTCCGGAGAGTCTATCACGCCGTGAAGCAAAGTAAGGAAGTCTGGCACAATGTTTTCCACATTGTCCGTAACGAATACCTGATTGCAGTAGAGCTGTATCTTGTTGCGTTGCAAGTCGAGATTGGTGCGGATTTTCGGGAAGTACAGCACACCAGTTAATGTGAACGGATAGTCTACGTTGAGATGTATCCAGAACAGCGGGTCATCGGCCATAGGATAGAGCGCACGATAGAATTTCAGATAGTCCTCGTCTTTCAGCTCAGAGGGTTTGCGCGTCCAGATAGGCGTCGTGTCGTTGATAATGTTGTCCTCCGCGGTATCCACTTCCTTGCCGTCCTTCCATTCGGTCTTCTTGCCGAAAGCGATGGGCACAGGCAGGAAACGGCAATATTTCGTCAAGAGAGACTGTATTCTGCTCTTCTCGAGAAACTCCTTAGAGTCGTCATCTATATGCAGGATTATATCCGTACCGCGGTCATCCTTCTCCGTCTCCACCAGTTCAAACTCAGGTGAGCCGTCGCAAGACCATTTCATTGCCTGTGCTCCGTCCTTATAACTTCTGGTGATGATATCCACCTGCTTGCTGACCATAAATGCAGAATAGAATCCCAAGCCAAAATGTCCGATTATGGCATTGGCATCCTTCTTATACTTTTCCAGGAAATCATTAGCGCCGGAGAATGCAATCTGATTGATATATTTGTCTATCTCCTCAGCAGTCATACCCACGCCGCGGTCGCTGATCTTTATTATGCTGTTATCTTTGTCCACTGACACTCTAACGGTCAGATCGCCGAGCTCACCTTTGAAGTCTCCGCGCGCCGCAAGAGTCTTGATCTTCTGCGTAGCATCGACAGCGTTGGACACTATTTCACGTAAGAAAATCTCGTGGTCGCTATACAAGAACTGCTTAATAACGGGGAATATGTTTTCTGTTGTAACCCCAATTTTTCCTTTTTGCATATCTGTAGTATTAATATATTTTTCCACCAGAATAATGCGAATTTCGTGCCAAATGGCGATAGGAATGCAATAATCGTGAGAAATAAAGCTTGGCATCAAAGAAATTAATCCCGTTATTTGCTCAGTATGAAGGAAAGTTATAATTTTGCAGTCGAAAATCCTTCAAGGGCTTAGAGAAGATGTCCGAAAAAATGGGCACGCCCCCGGGAACAACAACAAATATACATATATGTACGCAATTGTAGAAATAGGCGGCCAGCAGTTTAAGGCCGAGGCAGGCAAATTCCTTTTCGTGCACCACATTAAGGATGCAGAAGAGGGAAAAAGCATCGAATTTGACAAAGTATTGCTTGCCAACAATGATGGTGCCGTTACGGTAGGTTCTCCTGTCGTAGAGGGCGCAAAGGTAGTAGGTGAAGTGACACGTCCTCTTGTAAAGGGCAAAAAGGTTATCGTATTCCATACGAAGCGTCGTAAGGACGAGCGTAAGAAGAATGGTCACCGCGAACAGTTCACGGAAATTAAAATCAAGGAAGTTATAGCTTAATTAAAGGAAGAATCAGTCATGGCACATAAAAAAGGTGTAGGTAGTTCTAAGAACGGACGCGAATCGGCTTCAAAACGATTAGGCGTTAAGATTTTCGGAGGACAGGTCTGCAAGGCAGGCAACATTATAGTTCGTCAGAGAGGCACTGTTCACTACCCTGGCAAGAATGTCGGCAAAGGTAGCGATGACACACTCTATGCTCTCACAGACGGAGTGGTAACCTTCCACCGCGGTAACCGCGACAGAAGCGTTGTATCGGTAGAAGAACTTACAGTAAAAGCTGAAGCCTGAGAAGAGACAGCTTCCGGTTTTATCAAGCCTCAATACAAGAGATAATAATATTAGCGGCGACAAGAGACTCAATCTTGCCGCCGCTTTGTATTTATACTGAGTAAAAGCACACATGACAGCCAGCATGTGGACAGCTGATAAAAAGCCTCGACATAGCAAAAGTCCTTTAAATCATGGCGATTATGGTAGCGAGACTGTTGAGGGCAGCGGCTATCACGGCTATCATCGCCAACTGCTTAGAAAGGATTCCTCTTATACAGCTCCTCACACTACGTCCCAGCTACTATAAATTCGCAAGCTGAAACAATGGCCATGACCCTCTTGCAAACAAGGCATTCCCTCGACGACAGAAAAACCATCCCGCATATTAGAAACCTCACAAGGCACATAAGTAAAATTACAAGGCACATGTTTCTTCTCATGTGCCTTGTAATTTCGCCCTTCCTGTAACTCTTATTTTCAACTAGTTACAGAAGGCAAAATCGGCCTGTTTTAAGCAGATACAAAAACATCTCATCAGAGCTTATTATTCATTACCGGAATAGCACAAGCAGATACGCACCAGACCCACGGCAGCGCCATTAATCAATAACAAAAGGTTTGGTAGTGAGACATAAGTTTAGGCGCCATACATTCGGCGTTTTGGAATTCTGATGCGCGTTATGCATCATAACCAGACTGCAAGAAATGTTCTCAGTAGCCTTATCTATACAAAAATAGAATAAACCGCCGAAGCCTTTTAGCGGCTACAAACAGACAAAATCATACATGCAACCTATTATTTATTCATTTACAACAATTGTGAGTTTCGGCAGTCTTTGTATCTTTGTTAAGTGAATTCAAGCAAGACGAATGACGGCAAGTCTGAGCTCATCAAGCCAGTATATTACCACGAAGACCAAACAGTGGTACCATAAAAGCAATGCCTTGCTGAAGTCTGAACCACAGATTCAGCAACTTGGTTCAACATATTAATATAATGACTAATAGAGTAAGATATATTCAGTAGCAATTCGTTCAAATGACAAAGCATTTTCCCTATAAGCAGACGCTTATCACATTAGCGCTGACAGCCGTGCCAACGTTGGCTCAGACCATTGACGGGGGCATGTCGAAATTCACCTCCACCAATACGGCCATTACGAAGTCGTACAACTGGGCGCGCAAGACTGCACTCTCGTACGCTCATGACAGCAACGATGCAGTAGGTCCGTGGTACGAAGCTGCCCTACCCAATCGAGAAGCATTCTGCATGCGTGATGTTTCTCACCAAGTAGTCGGTGCCCATCTTCTGGGGCTCGAGCGGCAGAACAAGAATATGCATACTCACTTTGTAGAGAATATCTCATAAAGTCGCGACTACTGCTCGTACTGGGAGATCAATCGCTACAACAAGCCATGCCCGGCCGATTACGCTAACGATCATTCATTCTGGTACAATCTCGATGCGAATTTCGACGTGCTTATTTCCGATTATAAGCTCTACCAATGGACTGCGGACGAAGACTATATCAAAGCGAAAGCCTTTGCAAACTTTCATAAGCTGACGACTCATCAATATCTCGAACGTTGGATGCTCGAGCCTGAGCAAGTGATGCACCGCCCGCTTCTACTCAATGATAAAGTGACGCGCGAGCAGGGCAATAACTTTTACGGATGCCGCGGCATACCATCCTACACAGAAGGGATTCCCCGTCTCACTATGTCCGCCGACCTTTTGGCCATCATTTCCAATGCGATGAAGGCTTACGCTGAAATGTGTACGATGGAAGACAATGAACAGGAAGCACGGCAAGCGCGGGCCAAGTCTGAACAATATTCTGAGATTATTGAGAGCCAATGGTGGGACGCAAAAAATAACCGGTATAACATGCTGGTCAATGACAGCGGCCAATTCCATTCACAGCAAGGCATGGAATTTCTGCTTCATTACCCCATTACCACTCGTGCGGAGCGCATTAATTCGTGCCTCGATCATTTTGAGACACGTCCACAAGCCATTGAGCAGATCAGTTATCAACCTGCCCTGCTTTATCGCTACAATCGCGCCCATGCGGCCGACAGCCTCATAGCCCTATTTCCTGATATGCCCCGCGCACTCTACCCGGAGGTTTCCTACGCACTTATCGAAGGGATTGTGACAGGGCTGATGGGCGTAGAACCTAACGCGCAACATCGTATCCTAAGCACAGTCTATCGCGGCGATGATAATGACAAAGCTGAATTGACTGACGTACCTCTTTGGGGCGGGAAAATTGACCTTAGACATGACGGGAAACTTGCCTCGCGACTTACAAATAATACTGGAGCTCGGCTTACTTGGATAGTGAAGTTTGCCGGCAAGCATCGCAACATTTATATCAATGGGAAGAGACGCAAGGCAGTAAGGATGATGGATGAATTAGGAAAAGCCTACAGCAAAGTAAAAGTGCAAATTCCTGCCAATCAGACTGCAGAAGCCTCTTTGAGGAAGTGATTATATAAACCGCGTGACGGCATAGGCCACTCTCCACAGACCGCGCACGCCGCGGGATGTTAGGAAGCTCAGACAATAGCCAAGCTTGCGGATAAACCAGTTCGTCCGCACAGTTTCGGCATACCTCAGCATCTGCTCTGAAGCTGCGGCGTCTTTCTCCCTCAGCATTGTTCCGGACAATAAAAAGGCTTTCATGGCCAGAGCAGACAAGAATCGCTTTTCCCCATGCGCCAGCCTTCGAATGTCTGCTTCGGCCTGTTGCATGGCGTGAAGCAACTCGCGACAAGACTCTGAGAATCCGCTGCCGGTAATGCTCTGAGAATGTGCCCTGATTAAGTGGTAGGATTTATGTCTGAGCCATACTATTGAAGGGGTTGACAGAAGGACGCGCACACCCAGCTCCCAGTCGTTCCATCTCATGACGCTCTCGTCCCATCCGCCTATCGTCGATACAAAGGATCGTTTTGCTATAAAAGACTGGGTGGAAATTTCTGAGGCCAATATCTGCGCCTCAGGGCGCGAGCTGCCAACAAACACACGTGGTATCAATTGCCCGTCCTGAAGCACTGAAGTGCCGGTTACCACGATATCCGTACTCTCTGCGACGTTACGAGACATATCCGATAGAAAGTCTCTGCTCATCACGTCATCCGAATCAAAAAAAGAGATCCACTCACCGCTTGCAAGCCGCAACCCAGCATTGCGCGCTGCGGACGCTCCCCTCTTCTGCTCTACTATAACAATCACACGGAAGTCGGGCGCCGCATATTTGTCTGCAAAATCACGGCTCACAAAGAGCGAAGCGTCGGTTGACCCGTTGTCGACGATTATCAGCTCGATGGGCCGGTAAGTCTGGGCTCTGACGGACTGAAGAGTCTCGTTCAGAATAGACGCCCTGTTGTAAACAGGAACGACGACGGAGATGAGGCGACCTTTCATGCGATAAGAGAATTATCAGCAGCGCCCTATTTTACGGGCATAGGCAATGCCATCCATCATGTCGTGGAAAGCCTGTACGCGCGACATCCCCTTTACATGGAAAAGTGCAAATTTAATGACCCGGAGCACTGCGCCTGTCCTCCCGTGAAGCGCGGCAAGTACAGCGCCTTTGGAGCGCCGGACGGAAGCAAGGCTGTTGAACTTTGTGCCCGTTGTGGAACTATCGCTGCTCACTATCGTCATGGGGAAGAACCATACTTTCAGGCCCTGCGCTATGGCGTCGTGTATAAAGATTTCGTCCTCGCCGGCGGCAAGGTACTCTGAGCCCAGTCCATAGTGCTCATCAAAAGCGGGATACTTGTTATTACCACGTACAGCAATCTCATTGGAACGCACGAAATACCCGCGCGGCATCTTCTCAAGCGAGAATGATACCGTAGGATATGTGCGGTTCAGTTTCCCGTCATAGTCGGCCGACCGGAAGCATATAATATCCTTATCAGGACACTCACGAAACGTATAAAGCAGGCGGTCGAAATCGCCGTCTGTATAGCAATTGTCGTCATCTGCAAAAAGAAGAATGTCGCCTTTACTCATGCGGAGCGCCTGATTGCGATTGACCGAAAGACCACTGTTATTGAAGCAATATATACGCACATCGTCGCGCGATTTAAGTTCATCGGGAATCAAATTCTTGTCCGCATCGCTGGCGTATTGGAAGGAGACAAGATAACTTACGTCTTCGCGTTTTCTGGAGAGCACGTTGGGGACATCCAGAATTCCCTTGCCGCAAGTGCAGATAAGGACCTCGATAGTCATGACACAGACGAATTATGCCTTATATAATGTATGCCTCTCAGCATTTGACGAAACATTGGCAGGAAATGCGCCATGCGGCTCCGCGCGGCTCTCAGGGCATATTTGAAGCAATATACGTAAGCATGACGCCCGTTACGATACCAGGCAATGGCTCCGAAAGAGCGCTGCACGCCCGGATCGATGTAAATCATGCGCTGTTTGAGCATCGTAGAAGTCTCGACTATCTTTTTAGGAAAGTAGCGCATCTTCAGGCCGAGGCGTTCAGCAGTAATAAGCCAGATATCCTGCTCTCCGCAAGTGAGACAATCGCAGCCGAGACCGAAACGCTCATCAAAGTGAATGCGGTTCTGAATGCTCGTACGCTTGCACGCCATCTCGAGAGCCGAAATCTCCATGTTGAGATTGTTGGGGTAATCCACTACGCTGTCGGGATAGTTCTTCAACGGGCGGCCGGTATAGGTGGAGGCCTGAAAGAACGCGACATCTATGTCAGGGTTGCTCTCAAAGGTGCTCCTGATAACATCAAATCCCTCAGCAGAGAAGCGCGCATCGTCATCGGCAAAAAGTACGATATCGCCCGTTGCCACGGCGAGAGCCCTGTTCCTGTTCGCGGACAGGCCGCGGCCTTTTATCTTCTGAAACTTGACATCTTTCCGCTCCAGCAGTTCCTGCGGTATCAGCTCCAGATAACGCTCATCGGTATATTGATAAGAAATGACATAGCTCACGTCTTCCCGCGGAGCAATCAGATTGTCGGGGATGCGTACAACGCCTTTATTAATAGTACAAATAAGGATTTCTACTTTTATCATCGGAAGTCGTTTATCAGATTAATAATTGTGCTGACCTCATCTTCAGTCAGAGCGGTATTGGACGGGAGACTCAGTTCCCTGCGGCAGACAAACTCGGTATGCGGAGCATTGGCGCCGGAGAGCACTTGTCTCAGGGCGGGCTGAGCATGCGGCGGGATGGGATAATGTATAATGGTTTTCACGCCCCGCTGCAACAGATACTCCTGCAACTCGTCTCTTCTGTCGCAAAATACGGGATAGACATGGTAGACACTGTGGCAAGCCTTGCCCCGGTAGGGCGTAGCGACAATCGGATTGTTGATCTCGCGGCTATATCTGGCGGCTATCTGCTGCTTCCGCGCGTTAACCCTGTCCAGATATCCGAGCTTGAGCGACAGCACTGCGGCCTGAAGCTCGTCGATGCGGCTGTTGATGCCTGCCTCGGTATGGTAATATTTCTTCTCCGAGCCATAGTTTGCCATAACGCGCACCATCGCTGCCAGTTCATCGTCATTGGTAGTGACCGCACCGGCATCGCTGAGAGCGCCGAGGTTTTTGGCGGGATAGAAACTGAATCCGGCGGCATCACCCAGGCTGCCTGCGCGCCGGCCTTCGGCGTCCGTGGCGCCGTGAGCCTGAGCCGCGTCCTCCACGACCTTCAGCCCATGAGTGTGAGCAAAGGCGAGGATGTACGGCATGTCGCAGAGAGCTCCGTATATGTGCACGGGCATGACGGCACGCGTGCGCGGCGTAAGCAGGCTCTCAAGCAGGGACGCATCCATCAGATAATCGTCCTCGTTCACATCGCAGGCTACGGGCTTCAGCCCGGCGCGCAGCACGGCGAGGAAGCTCGCCGCAAACGTATTGGCCGAGACTATGACCTCATCGCCGTCGCTCCAATGATTAATGCGCTTGTAGGCCATGAGTATCAGCGTCAGCGCATCCAGTCCGTTGGCCACACCCACGCAATGCTTCACGCCGCAATAGTCGGCAAAGCCGCGCTCAAAAGCCGCGACCCGCTCTCCGTACAGATATGTGCCGCTCTTCACCACCTCGTCTACTACAGACGAGAGGCGGGGTTCGTATTTCTCCGATATCTTGCGCAAGCTCAAATACTCTATCATGCTTCTAATAATTTCATTGCCTCAGGCAAATCCAGTTCGTAAGTGTCATAACACACGGACCTGGCGCCAAAACCTTCTTTCTCGAATATTAATCCGTCGTTCAGAATGCGTCCATTATCCTCTGTCGAAATGCCGAAGTCAAACCACGGTTTGTCGCTGTACTCCTGCGAGATGAGCTGGTCTATCAGCAGGTCGCCGGCGCCGAGACGCTTGCCGTCATCGCTTACGGCGATATACTGCGTGTGTGCGACCTCACCGGTAACGAACATCCACACGCCTGCCAGCACTCTGCTGCCGCTTACCGTGACGAAAAGCTTAATCTCGTCGGGAAACCGCGACATGAGCAGCCGCATCTCGTCGTAGCTGTGTACCGGCTTCACATGATGGCGCTTAAGGAGCACATCGGCAAGCACAGCATAGAAGTCGCGCAGCTCGGCACTGTCGGGGTCGTCCACTCTCAGCACTCGGAGCCCGCTCTTGCGCGCCCGCACTACCCCGCCGCGCCGGCTCTGGCGCTGCTTGGGATGGGCCGTGGGATGAAGGGCCGAAGAGACGCATCTGTACCTGAGTACGGCGCCCAGGCGCGTGAGCGAATACAGCTCCTCCTCCGCCGGGATGCGCGTATATATATATGGCACAGGCTTAATCACCAGCCGGGTCATGCCCTGCTTACGGTAATAGGCCACAGTCGCCCTCACCATTTCGTCGACGGTGCGCTGAACGGCATTGTCGCCGAGCACATATCCGCCGTATGTCAAGCCTCCGTGGGAGGTCACTACCGTGTCGCGCACGGACGCCGGCAGCAAGCCGCACAGGCCTTTGTCATCGTAGAAGAGGAGAGAAGCATCAGTAAACCGGTCGGCGTGGTAGTCCATGAATCCGCGGAAGAACAGGAACGTGCCGTTCTTGCTCTTTCTCACTAAATCATCCCAGGCCTTCGCCGCCGCGGGACTGTACTGCTCTACCCTTATCATAGTTCACTCTTGTGTGCCGCGCAATGCTTCAGATATTCCTCGTAGGTGTTGATATAGCCCTGCCGGTTATACGGCTCCGAGGCTGCTACCACACAGATGCAATCTGCGGTAAAGTCCCTGAGCTCGCACCATACACCGCGCGGCACAAGCACTCCCGACTCGGGAGCGGTAAGCCGTACATCGGCCTCGCTCTCTCCGTCGCTGAGGTGCATGGTAAATGCGCCGCTCACCACAAACACCGCTTCGCTGCACGATGAATGGGCGTGACCGCCGCGATGTTTGCCCTCGGGAACACCTGTTATCCAGAAGATACGCTTTATAGCAAACGGAAGTGTATTGCACTCCACGAAAGTGAGGGCTCCACGGTCATCACGTTTCGTAACCCCGTAAAGCAAACGACATCCATGAGGCAAATCTTTCTTCTGTTCAAATTTCATAACGCAAACTTACCATTTTTATCACAAACTAAGCGTTTTTAAGCTGATTAAATTTTATGGCGCCATGGGAATGCGCCACACGCCTCCCGCTTTCGGTCATCTCGCCACGCCCGCATTTGCGTCCCGCTTATCAGTCTGCGACACAAGATGTTATTCAATGCGCATGCGCAAAATCCCCTCGGGACAAAAAGCAGTCAAGACCTGGAAAGACGTTTTCTCTATCTAATAAAACGAACGGACGAGAGACTAAAATATTACTTAGGATATATTTGTACTACTAAAGATATACACAATAGTTTGCAAAATGGGCGGAAAATCGGTGCTCCGCATTATAAACAG
>OMUV01000195.1 GCA_900314335.1 uncultured Prevotellaceae bacterium
GAGATGTTTTGAATTACCTCAAATGTGTTTTTCCTCATCTCAAATGTAATTTTTGAGATATGCGGAAGTTTTTTGGGAGTGTGGGGGAATGGCTTCTTCGACAAGTGGAAAAAGGGTCGTTTTTCGTATGGCGAAATTAATTCGGCCGTACAGTAGGATGACAACATATATAATTATGATTCGTGTCAGCATATGCGCGGAAAATAGCCGGGAGGGCGCTGCCCCAACGGCCGCCGGCCGCCGCATGAGAGAGCGCGTCGAAGTGCGCGATGCGGCATTGGGACGCCTGAATCGCAAAGGGCTTCGCAAGGACGCAAGAGCCCGCGCGCGGAGAGCCACATCAGCCTTCAGAAGGCAAACTCGCGAAAGCAAATTCACGCTTTTTCACAGCCCGAAATGCCTTTAAATCATTATTTACTATGATGGTAACGCATAAAGGTTTAACTTTGCAAGCATGAAAAAGCATACAATATTCTTAGTCCTTGCGGCAGCGCTGATGGCGATACCCGCCAGGGGCGACAAGACATACAATTACTTCAAGGCCGTGATACGCGGACAGCATGTCGAGGCATTCCCCGACGGCCCGAAGCTCTCGGGCTCCGGCGTGCAGCAGAAGCGCGTCGAGGTGTGGAAGGCGTGGACCCGCGCCCTCAGGCGCGTGGAGGCCGACACGCTGCGCAGCATGACGGGCGACAGCATCACATTCACGGGCAAATGGCGCCTGCCGCCGGAACTGGAGAACGACGCGACGCTCAACTTCACCTATCTCAGCAAAGGGCAGCGCCCCTCGACGGGCTACCCGCTCTACATCTACCTCCACGGCTCCGGCCCCAAGGATGTGGAATATAACACCGGCATCAAGTTCGCGCGCTCCTTCGACGACGCCCCGAGCGTCTATTTTGTGCCGCAGATCCCCAACGAGGGCGGTTACTACCGCTGGTGGCAGCGGGCCAAGGTGTGGGCATGGCAGAAACTGCTGCGCCTCACTATGGCATCGGGTTACATCAATCCCGACAAGATCTACTTCACCGGCATCTCCGAGGGCGCCTACGGCACACAGCGCCTCACAGCCTACTTCGCCGACTATCTGGCCGGCGGAGGAGCGATGGCCGGAGGGGAACCGCTCAGGAACGCGCCCGCTGTCAACTGTGCCAACACGGCTTTCCTGCTCTACACAGGCGCCGCCGATCAGGGCTTCGACCGCAACAAACTGACGCAATATACACTCGAGGCCTTCGACAGCCTCGCCCGCGCCCACGACAGCCTTTATATACACTCCATACGCCTGCTGCGCGGACAGGGACACGGCATCGACTACTCCGTAGCTACGCCCTGGCTCAAGACACATACGCGCAACCCTTACCCCAAATACGTGGCCTGGGAGGACTTTGCTATGGACGGCTGCCGCAGGGAGGGATTCTATAACATCTATGTCGGTCCTCACTCCGACGACGAGAGCACCCGCACGCTCTACGAGGAGCAGATACACGGCGACACGATAGATATGCGGGTGAGCACGGTGGAGTACACGACCACCGAGAAGGACAAACTGTGGGGCCTCGACCTGAAGTTCGCCCGCAAATGCACTCCCGCCACAACGGGAAGCTTCACCCTCTTTCTCTCGCCCGACCTGATGGACCTGAACCGCCCCGTCACGGTCACCGTCAACGGTAAGACGGCCTACAGCGGCAAGGTGGTCGAGAACATGGGCTCTATGGTGCGCTCGCTGGCGGCCTACGGCGACCCGAGGCGCATCTACAGCGCCGAGGTAAACATCTCCTTTTAGACGATGAAGCGACTGATCATTCCCCTGCTGCTCTCAGCCATCGCGCTGAGCCTCGCCCCGGCCGCCACATACGCCGACGGCGGGAAGATGCGCTATGCGACGAGCAAGGAGGTGAGCCTGGAGGACATCTTCTTCTCGCGCATCATCGAGCGGATACATCACTCCGACTCCACCATGCAGGCCGCGCCCGTCGTTGTGCCTCAGGGCTTCGATGCTAAGGCCCGCAGCGCCGCGCTCCACGGTTTCGGCCTCGGCGGCGAGGCTCAGGGCATGACGGCCACCGCCACATGGCGCGACGCCATGGCTCTCTTTCTCTCCACCCACGATGTTCGCTACGCCGACATAGCCGAGCGCGCCCTCTACAACGGCGTGATAGTCGAGGCCGACTCGTCGCGCACGGGCAGCACCGGATGGCGCGAGGCCGCACAGGCCATCCACGACGCCCCCTATGCCTCCTACGCCATGCAGGGTCACGACCTGTGGGTGAACTACTACATCCGCACCAACGCGCTGATACGCACCGACTCGCTCGACATCGCCGTGATCGAGAACACGAGCGCGCCGTGGTATCCCGACGCCTTCTTCTCCTTCAGCTTCGACGGCCCCGCTTCCACGATGACGCTCCACCTGCGGCTCCCTGCCTGGATGCGCGACGCCGTGACGCCCGAGCCGACCTTCACATGCTCCTCCTCGCGGCAGTTCTACCAGGTGACGCTCAATGGCAAGCTCCTGCAGCTGCGCGCCGGCGAGGACGGTTACCTCACCATCGGGGGTCTCGCCCCGGGCAAGTACACCCTGCGCCTGACGATGGAGAACAAGGTGAAGCGCATACGCGCCGTCAAAGGGCACAAGGGCCGCTTCGCCGTGCAGCAGGGCCCCATCGTCTACGCGCAGACCAACAGGGACAAGAAATACTATTCGCCGGAGGCCGCCTTCGGCAACAATTACGACCGCGACGTGCTCCACACCAACGAACTGGTGACCAAAGTATATTCCAAGCCGCGCATCGCGGGCCAGTCGCCATGGGAAGCCGTCCTCCTGCCCTACTACATCACCTTTGGCGATAAGTCGAAGCCCGGAGAGCTCTGGCTGAGGGAAATAAAGAAATAACGGCCGCCCGCTGAGCCTCTTTTGCCTTTTCGCGAAGCATTAATATTGCACGAAAGGGCGGTTTATCGCCGCAAAACACACCGTTTGTAAAGCTTTCTCCCAGCTTTGCTTTACAATCGCAAGGATAATCTCTCCAAAACCTTGTTTTGTGGCCTTCGTTGCCACTTCGGGTTTTCTTTCCGCCCGTCAGAGGCCTTCCGGATGCAGAATAAGGCGGCAAACAAACTATTTCTATAACGGTTTTTCGGAATTCAGTCCTACTTTGAAGCATTTTTAGTACTTTTGAAGCAGGAATTAATTGTCTAAAACTTTTAATAGATGAAGAGAAACATTTTATCCGGAATCTTAGCAACGCTTATCTGTTTGCTTTGGCCCTGTATGGGCATGTACGGAGCTGTCAAGGTAGGCGGCAGAGCCTACTTCTCCGACCTCAAGGCGGGCGACTCCATCTGTCTGAGGAACGCCATGTGCGACGTGGGCAACACGAGCATGGGCGGCAACGGCAAGGACCAGTGGCTCAACGGTAACAAGACCGGCAAGGGCATCGGCGACCAGGCCAATGTGCTCACGCTGGACAACATCGACGAGGGCGAGCGTATGACCAACGACTACGTGTTCATCCTCGAGAATGCCGGCAGCAGTTTCATCAGCGGCAAACCGATGTACTACCTGAGAAACGCTGCCACGGGCAAGTACCTGCAGATCGTCTACACGAGTTCGTCCAACTACTCCATGACATGCACGGCAGATAAGGACAACGCCACCTCGCTGGAGCCCGCCAAGGGCAGCGACCACTGCAGCTGGTGGGACGACGAAGCTCACACGGGCTGGGCATTCGAGACAACGCAGGCCGACGATACCACGGCCGTGCTCATGCATCAGGTGTCCAACGCCGACGGTACTGTGACCACCTACTATTTCGGCCCGTTTTGGAACTACCAGCGCGCCTATTACGGCACAGTACGCGACATTATCATCTGGAACATCTACTACGCCATCCAGGACAACAGTCCCGAGGCCCTGCTCGAGGAACTGCTGCAGAAAGCTACGACCGAGTCGGAGACCTATCAGTATGGCACCAATCCGGGCGACTGCGACCCCGACGCGCTCAACAACTTCCTCCTCGCTCTCGATGAGGCCAACAACATGTTCGACGGCGGCGAGCACACCGACGCGGAATACAAGGCGGCCTACGACAAACTCCTGGCGGCCGAGAAAGCCGTGGAGAACACGTTCGTGCCTTTCACGGACGGCTACTACAACATCGTGAGCGCCTACTCGCCATTCATGACCACACAGTCCAAGGACAAGGCGTGGAGGATCAACGATACGGGAGCCCTCATCTGGGAAGATCTCAACGAAGAGGACCCGGCGCAGCTGTTCAAGATTACGAAGCTCGCGGACGGCAATTACAGGATATATAATGTGGCCGCAGGCAAATATGTCAACGGTTCGCAGACGGCCGCTCTGAGCGAGAACATTCTCGCTTCCGATGCCGTGACGCCCGAGCAGATACTCACGCCGCTCGGATGTTCGGGCCAGTGGACCATCAGCAATACCGGATGCGACATCACCTACTATGCCGGCAGCAATGAGAGCGGCTCCGGCCTCACGGGCAATGTGATCACCTGGGGTGCAGGCATCAGCTCGGCCGCCGCATGGAGGCTCAACAAGGTGACCGACGAGACACTCCTGGCCAAGCTCCTGCAGAGCGGCGACAGGGAGGCCATTAAGAACACGCTCACCGCAGGCCTCAGCAGCGCAACGGCCACGTACAACAAATGCTTCGACCACGACCCGCTCGTGACCGATGCAAAGCAGTTCAGCTCCAACTGCAGCAGCGACGCCGACTATTCCAGCTTCGAGCATCTCATAGACGGCAAGACCGATTACCATTACAACTTCCACTCGATATGGAACACGGCAATGGCCGAAACGAGCACGACGGAAGAGCTCTGGAAGAGCGTGCTGGCCGACCTCGTGGCCAACAACAGCAAGAACATCGCCGTGGGCACGGGCTACCACAACCTGCAGGTAGCGCTCAATGCGCCGGTGAGCAAGTTCTTCTTCCGCTACATCAACCGTACCGGCACGAGCTACATCGACAACCCGACCGACATCGAGATCTATGCCACCAACGATGACGCCCTCGGCGCCAGCACAGACCAGGCCGACATAGAGAAATGGACCCGCATCACGGAGCTCACGGAGGGCTTCCCGTCCTACGTGCAGGGTGCCGAGTACAAGTCGCCGGACATCGATCTGGGCGCCTCGTACAAGTACATCCGCTTCGTGATAAAGGCCACCTCGCAAATGAACAAGAAACGCGCGCGCTATTTCTATGTGCCCGACATCACGGGTGTGACATGGAATGTGGGCGAGTTCCAGCTATACAACACCGACTACGCCGCCACGTCCGAGTACGCCAAAGTCGCCGGCATGAAGGACGCCTGCGACAAGCTCAAGGTCGAGATGGACGCCATCCAGACCAAGCTTGACAACGGCACGGGCCAGTACAGCGACACCACCGCGCTCTACGCGGCAACGAAGGCCGTGGCCGCGCTCTATGTCAACCGCGACTCGCTCATGAACGCGCTGACCGCTTCCCTCAACGAGGCCAACACGCTCTACGCAAGTGTGCTCAACACGAGCGTGAAACTGGTCAACAACGCCTCGCAGTTCAGCACCAACAGCAGCAGCGCCGACGACGAGTCCTCCTTCGCCCACCTCATCGACGGCAACACCAGCACCGTCTACCACTCGCGCTGGACTTCCCTCATGAAGAGCGACACCGTGACCGAGGAGCAGTGGATCAAGGACCAGCAGGAATGGGCCGCCTCCACGCCGGGCAACATCGCCGTGGGCATAGGCTACCACAACCTGCAGGTCAAGTTCGACTACCCCGTTGACAGCCTCTACTTCACCTACACCGGTGTGCCGAGCGCCACCTATCACGACAACCCGAACGACATCTCCATCTATGTCACCAACGATGACGCTCTCGGCGCAAGCACCAACAACGAGGACGAGGGCGACTGGACGGAGATCACTGAACTGACCGACGGCTTCCCCGCCAACACATCGCTGGCCAAGTACACCTCGCCGATGATCAACTTCGGCGGCTCGTACAAGTACATCCGCCTCGTGATGAGGAACACCACCAACGCCATCTACGACAAGGACCAGGCCACCATCGACCGCCTCTTCATGGAACCGGAGCTCACGGGCGTCACATGGAACGCCAGCGAGATGCAGTTCTACACCGTGGTCGACTCCTCGCGCCTCCAGTACAAATATGACGCCGCGTTCCGCACGGAGGCCGACCGTCTGAAGCAGCTCATCACGACTGCGGAGGGCATCAAGACCCTCGAGCTCTACGACGGCAGCCAGAACGCAGCCATCCAGGCCCAGATAGCCAAGCTCAGAGGCCTTGTGGTCAACACCGACACGCTGCGCAACCTCTATCTGATGTACAGCAAGATGGCCACCACGACCACCGTGGGCCAGGAGATAGGTCAGGCCGACGGACAGAGCGCCATAGACGCCTTCAGGAGCGCCATCGACAAGGCTTACGCGACGGTAGACTTCCAGAAGCCCGCCCTTCAGGATGTCAGCAACGCTGTCAAGGCTATGAATACGGCCTACGACGCATTCTTCGCTCACATCGCCAAGCCCAAGGCCAATGTATGGTATAACATCGTCTCCGCATCCTCCTCTCTGGCCTACGAAGACCAGCCCATCCACATGAATACGGGCAACACCTCCACGAAGCTCGCCTTCGGAGGCTACTCCGAGGACAAGAGCATGGAGGAGGACGCCCTCGCAGCCTGGAGACTCGTGCCCATCGAGGGTCAGGACAACGCTTACGCCATACAGCTGATGGCCAACGGCCAGTACTTCGGTCCTTACCGCGGCGACGGCGCCGACAACGCCCCGCTGCTCTCGCACGCCAAGACTGCCTACAATCTCATCTACAACGGTAACGGCGCCTTCCGCCTCCGTCAGGCCGACGACAACGGTTACCTCAACAGCCTCAGGGCCGACGCCGACAACGCCAGCGTGATCAACGCCGACGCAGTGGCCGACGATGAGCAGGGATGGGAGTTCCGCGCCATCACCAACAGCGACATGCAGCTCCCGCTCTTTAAGAACAACACCATCCAGGTGCTCGTCCTGCCGTTCGCCACTAAGGGAGACGCCGCTCTCGAGGCCCTTAACGAGGGTATCAAGACCTACGCCGTCAAGAGCCTTACCTTCAACGATGAGGACAAGAGACTCGAGCTCACCGACAAGACCGACTTTGAGGCAGGCGAACCGATGATCCTCGTGATAGGCGACGCCACCGCCACCCCGTCGGAAGACGTGTTCACGCTCTATGTCAAGAGCCCCGCTACCCTCACCGATACCTCGGCCATCGTGGCCAACGGCCTCGTCGGCACACTTGAGAACAAGAGCCAGCACGTCAACAACGTGGGCTACTTCCTCAACAACGCCCTCATCAACACCGGCAGCCGCACCCTCTCGCTCAACGCTCTGGGCGGCTACATCGACCCGCACGCCGTGACTGACGCAGGCGGCAGCGCCGACCTGACCATCGACGCAGCCGATGTCATCAACTCGATCACCGCTCCCACCACACGCGATGAGAGCCTGAAGAAAGTGAGCGTCTACACCATCGACGGAGTCCTCGTGCGCCGCGGTATCAAGGCCGACGAAGCCCGCACGGGCCTCGGCAAGGGCATCTACATCATAGGCGGCAAGAAGGTGATCATCAAGTGACCGCTCCGCCTCGGGCCTGAGGCCTGAACGCACCCTACGGGGCCGCGCCGTACAAACCACGACGCGGCCCCGTTTTTTGTCCCTTTTGAGATTTCCCGCCCCGCCGGCGCATTTATTTCAGGCTTCGCCAAATCCGACGTCGCAACAATCCGCCTCCTTCTCCCTGCGCTCAGAATGCTCTCAGCACAGGGGGAGGAATGTCCCGCCTCCAGGCGCATCGCGGAATGCATAAAATATGAATATTCACTTCGCGGGAACACCTTTTCCGCTCATCCGGAAAAATGTCCCACAAAAGTGGAAAACTACATTTGAGATGAGGAAAACTACATTTGAGGTATTTCAAAACGTCTCAAATGTAATTTTGGCCCTTATGGAGCGTTGAAAATCAAATATTTACACAGTGGAAATTTTCGCCTTTCCCGGGGCTGACTGCCCGCATGGAAGATGCATAAAAAGTGAATAAAAGATGAATAATTCAGACTTTATGGCATTGCAAATATAGCTGGCGAATGAATACGGGTGAAGATTAATCGGGAAAGCCGTCGCGGAAGAGTGCGCTGAGAATAGCGCGATATGCAATTAAGACGCGTTAGCCGGGAAGACCGCTGCAGCGCGACCCAAGAGCGAGCCGGTAAATCTTACGTGCTGTAAGCGGCGAGAAATTAGTATCGCGCATTC
>OMUV01000002.1 GCA_900314335.1 uncultured Prevotellaceae bacterium
TTACATTTGAGACGAGTAGAACTACCTCAAATGTAGTTTTCCTCAGGTGCCTTGTAGTTTTTCAGCTCTGCGGAAGGTTTTTTGAAACATGCATACATGCTGTTCCTCGGCAGTGCTAAGTTCATCCGTATGCCTTGGCTGTATACATCCGGAAGGCGGCTGTCGACGAATTATAGACGGTTTTTGCCACTTTTCAACTATTTGATTTTCAGCGCACCGCGAGGGGAGAAATTACATTTGAGACGAGAAGAACCTTCTCAAATGTAGTTTCCCTCAGGTGCCTTGTAGTTTTTCAGCTCTACGGAAGGTTTTTTGAAATATGCATACACGATATTTCTCCGCAGGGCTAAATCCACCCGTATGCCCTGGCAGTATGCATCCGGAAGGCGGCTGCCGACGACATAGAACTGGTTTTTGTCCCTTTTCAACTATTTGATTCTCAGTGCACCGCGAGGGGCGAAATTACATTTGAGACGAGTAGAACTACCTCAAATGTAGTTTTCCTCAGGTGCCTTGTGAGTATCCGCGCTTGCGGAAGGTTTTCCGGCGTGTGCGCAAACTAACATCTCCGCAAACGGAAATATACATGTCTCATGCATTTTTCTTAATCGCACTAATCTTGTAAAATCAGATTTTTCGGTCATACTGCCTTTCGGCAAATATTTCGGGATTGGAGATCATTGGCATAGACAGCATATCATACTATTCACAAACTGCTACGAGGAAAAGCCAGAAACATTGTGCCTCGTAATAATCATAATTTTCCTAGTATTCTCACTTTTCTCAAAAATTTTTCTAAGGTGTATCACGGTTTGAGACGACCCACGAATATCTTTGCACGTGATAATAAAAAATATAAATGATATTGTTATGAAAGCAAGGAAATTATTCTTACAGGAGTGTCATGTAGCAGGTCGCAGGTATTATGATGCAGATGAGGTGTGGGATGAACTTAAGGTAGGCACGCGGCTTTATCTGGAGCGCGACGAGGACAATCGCTACGACCCCAAGGCGGTGGCTATCGTTTACCGTAAGTCCCTTGACGCAGAAGACAATGCAGAGCTGAAGCGCCTTCCCGAAGAAGAGGAGTATGTATTGGGCTATGTGCCGCGGGAAGAGAACGAGACATTGGCCGCTTTCCTCGAGATGGGGTGGGGCGATGCCTTCGATTGCCGTATCTCCAAACTGGATGCCGAAGCCAATTACGAGAATCAGATTCGTGTAATCATCAGAATAGTGAGAAGAACGCACAATTAACCGTTATGCGGACTGGTACAACGTGTGAGAGGATACTGTATGCGTTAGGATTTGCGGATATCGCAACTTGTCCGGGCCTTATTGCAATCAATTTTATTGATAAGTAGAATTTCATCGAGCACATTTAGAGAGTAAATATAAAGTCTTTTGGCGAATTTATGAGAAATGATTATTTTCGTAATTGAAAACGATAGCCATGAAATATAGTCTTACCAGCTGACCATATAAGAGAAGACAAATTTTCATCATTCGATAAACTCGATAAGTTAGTGGCAACTCTATAACTAATACGATAGACAATGGTATATGATGAGACAGAAATAAGAGAGCATTTATTCAAGGATTTGACAATATCGCATTTATATCAACTTCCTGATGGATCCTGGAATATCCAGACAAACGCGGATCATTCAGAGGGCGTTGCAGACAGGTGCCGGCAGTTCGCCTCCGAGTTCGATATGGGACCTTGGGGTGAGGCTATGGGGCTACTTCATGATAAAGGCAAGGAGCAAAAATCATTTCAGCAACATATTGTCAGAGAAAGTGGTTTGGATCCTTCTGTATCGGTGTGTGGCGATTTTCAACATGCCTATGTTGGCGCATTGCTGGCAGAGAAGCGATATTCACAATTGGCATCGCTTATAGAAAATGCCTTGATGGGACATCATCGTGGCCTCTATGACGATTGTGATATGCAGAAATACATGCATTCACGAATGCCTCAGGATGTAAATCAGGCTATGAACTTGCCGCAATTATCTATCCCTAAATTGAGCTTTAGAAGAACAGATATACACATGCTTGAGCGGATGCTTTTTAGCTGTCTGGTAGATGCTGACAGCTTAAATACGGAGGCTTTCATGGATGCGGACAACGCTAAACTGCGAGGAAGCCATACTCCGACGAGCAGGCTTTTGGATATCTTGGAGGATAGGCTGATGCGGATTAAGCAGACATCGCCGGATACTGAGGTTAACCGAGTCAGAAACTATGTTCAGGAGCAGTGTCGCAAAGTGAGCGATGGTGACAGAGGATTCTATAGCCTCACTGTCCCGACGGGTGGAGGTAAGACCCTGTCCTCTCTCTTATGGGCATTGCGCCATGCAGTAAAGTATAATCTCCGCCGTGTTATTATAGCTATTCCATATACCAGTATCATAGCGCAGACAGCAGCCATACTGCGTGATATCTTCGGAGCCGAGAATGTACTGGAACATCATTCCAATATTGAAGTGGCAGAAGATGAGGCCATTTCTGATGATAAGCGGAGGCTGCAGCTTGCTACTGAGAATTGGGATTATCCTATTGTCGTTACTACTAATGTGCAGCTGTTTGAGTCGCTATTCAGCAATAAGAGGTCTGCTTGCCGCAAGCTTCATAACATCGTAAACAGCGTAATTATCCTGGATGAAGCGCAGATGCTGCCGATGGAATTTATGCAGCCGATAATCGACGCTCTTGATACTCTTAAGAGAATATTCGGTTGCTCCGTTCTTTTTACTACTGCAAGCCAGCCTGTATTGTGCGGAGAACATCGGGGTATGAATCCTGGTGTAAAATTTCAGGGCCTGCAAGCTATTCATGAAATCATTCCTCCCGACAAGAGACTTTTTGATAAACTCAGAAGAGTTAATCTGGAAATCGATGATACCCCTGGTACTTATGATGAACTGGCGGACAGAATCACACAATACGATAAAGTATTATGCATAGTCAATACCAGAAAAGATGCCAGCGAACTGTATAAACGCATTCCACACGATGGGGTTTGCATACATCTCTCGAGGATGATGTGTCCCGCTCATGTCAGGGAAGCCATCGGCTGTATTAAAGCCGCATTAATCGATCCTGATATAAAAATAGTAAGAGTGATATCTACTCAGCTTATTGAAGCCGGTGTAGATATTGATTTCCCGGTAGTGTTCCGTCAGGAAGCCGGTCTTGACTCTGTGCTGCAAGCCGCCGGCAGATGCAATCGCGAGGGGAAACAGAAGTTTGGAAAGGCATTCGTATTCAGCCTACAAGCTGAGCATCCTTTGCCTTCTGGGTTTATTAGTAACGCTAATAATGCCCGCAAGAATTTGGGAAAGCAAAAAGACTGGTTTGCTCCTTCTGCTATGACCGCCTATTTTGAGCAGTTGTTCAGCAGGTCGGATACTTTTGACAAGGGAAATATTGCAGACAGCCTGTATAAGGGGAATCCTGATTTTGAGGAAGCAGCAAAGCATTTCAAACTGATAGATGACGAAGGCTCTGTACGCGTTATTGTGAATTGGGGTGAAAGCACGGAATATGTCGCAAAATTGAAACAATATGGCCCTACTTATTCTCTTATGAAGAAGTTGGACCAATATAGCGTTAGTCTGCATTGTGGCGATTTTGACAAGTTGAGAGCAAGCGGCTCCGTGGAGGAAGTGATGGAAGGCATATACTATATTCCTTTCAGGGAATGCTATGATGATAACGTCGGACTAAGTGTCGATAATCAGTGGATAGAGGAAATATTAATAAAATAAGATATGGAATATACAGATAAGAAATTTACTCTCGAAGTGTGGGGGCCGTTGGCATGCTTCACACGTCCGGAGATGAAAGTAGAGAGGGTTAGCTATGACGTCATTACTCCCTCGGCAGCCAGAGCGATTTTTGAAGCGATATTCTGGAAGCCTGCCATACGCTGGCAAGTGACGAAAATAGAAGTTCTCAATGAGATTAGATGGATCTCTGTGATGCGCAACGAAGTGGGGGCTTTGGCCAGTGAGAGGACTATGAAACCGATTGTGATAAACGATAAACGTCAGCAGCGTCACTCTTTAATGCTTCGCGATGTGCGCTATCGTCTTACAGCCAAACTTGTATTTATACCTATGCGCGACCGCAAACTCGGTGATACCAGAAATCCTGATATTGACAAGGAGGAGGCAATGCTTCTGCATAGGGATGAGAATCCAGGGAAATATAATGCTATGTTTGAACGCCGTGCTTCCAAAGGACAGTGTTTCTATCAACCTTATCTCGGCACACGTGAGTGCGCAGCTTCGTTTAGATTAGTTCATCCGGAGATTGATAAACTGGACGCACCGATACACGAGAATCGAGATTTGGGCATCATGCTCTACGATATGGATTTTGCCGGTAATGCTGAAGCTCCTGATGCTATGTTCTATAGAGCAAAGATGGAAGACGGTGTAATTCTTGTTCCCAATATTAACAGTAAGGAGGTGCTGAAATGATACTTAAAGCTTTGTGCGATTACTATGACCGTAAGCGTGATGATCTTCCGGCTAAAGGCGTAGAGGCTAAGCAGATTGGATTTCTGGCGGTGCTGGATGAAAATGGGAATTTCCTGAGATTTGAGGATCGCAGGATAGATAAAAATTCGGCTCAGACATTCTATGTTGCCCAGGCCGTAGCCAGGTCTATAAATAAGGCGGCAAACTATCTATGGGATAATGCGGCCTATGTGTTCGGATATGTCAAAGAGGGAAAGAACGAGAGCAAGATAAAGGAATGCAACGCACTATTTGTGGATAGGATAGAAAAAGCATACGCTTTAGCTCCTGACAATAGCGCTTTGAAAGCGCTTCACTTATTCTATTCCAAAGGCCATGAAGAATGCATGAAAGCAATAACCAACGACCCTTTATGGCCGGAGATAGAGAAAAACCTCAATAAGAAGTATGCCAATTTCTCTTTTTTAATAGAGGGGGATAGCCAGATAGTGGCAGAACAGGAAGATTTATTGCATTTCGCTTCTGAAGAAGTAAAACATGGAAATGAGGCAATATGTCTTGTGACAGGTGAGCACAGTGAGCCAGTCAGGACTACTACTCCGACTATGATTGCGGGTAGTCGCTCCAACGCTAAGCTTGTTTCCTTTCAGACAGATCAAGGTTATGATTCTTATGGTAAGACACAGGCATATAATGCACCTATCAGTGCGGAAGCTGAATTCAAATTCTCAACTGCTCTTAAACATATGTTGTCTGCCGATTCGAAAAACAAATTCCTGGTAGGCAATCGTACATATTTGTTCTGGGCATCATCCCAGTCTGAGGCATCTAAAATTACCGAAAGCGGTGTGTTTGCATTGTTCGGGATTAGCAACAATGCTGGTAATCCAGATGAAGGCGTACTTAGCGTGCGAAAAGTGTTTGAGTCTGTGTACTCAGGCAAGATTCCCTATAGGTCTGATGATAGATTTTTTATCTTGGGGCTTGCTCCCAACGCTGCCCGTATAGCTGTATCCTATTGGTATGATCTTCCTATCAGAGATTTTGCAGCAAAAATTCTGCTCCACTTTGAAGATATGGAGATTATAGATACCCGAAAAGATAAAAAGCCATATAGGGGATTAAGATCTATATTGAGTGCTGTGACTTTAGGCGGAAAAACTTCAGATGTTATTCCGAGTTTGCCTGACCCTGTACTCAAAAGCATATTTCAAGGCATACCTTATCCTTATACACTGCTTGACGCATGTATAGCCAGAATAAGAGCAGAGCAGCAGGTCGGCATTACCCGAGCCGCTATATTGAAAGCATATCTCAATAGATTACGTAATAATACTAAAAAAATAAACGTCATGTTGGACAAAGAAAATGTTAATCAGGGCTACTTGTGTGGCCGTCTGTTTGCTGTGTTGGACAAGATACAGCAAGATGCAAAGAATGTAAGAACGATTAAGGACAGGTACATGAATGCAGCAAGTGCTACACCTGCATCTGTATTCTCTACCATTCTCAATTTATCTTCTCATCATTCTGAATACCTCAGCGAGGGACAAAAGGTCTTTTATGAGAAACTCAAACAGGAGATAATCGACAAGATTAGTCCGAATGGCTTCCCCGCTCATCTCGACCTGCAAGACCAAGGACGGTTCTTTGTGGGTTATTATCATCAGATGCAGGATTTCTATACATCTCATAAGGATAATGAATAGAATAAAGACAACAAACAATTAATTAATCTATTTAAGTGATATTATTATGACTGAATTAAAGAATCGATTCGACTTTGTCTACATTTTTGATGTGAAAGATGGTAATCCTAACGGAGATCCCGACGCCGGCAATCTGCCCCGTGTTGATGCAGAGACAGGCGAAGGATTAGTGACCGATGTATGCCTGAAGCGCAAGGTGCGCAACTATGTTCAGACTGCAAAAGCCGGAGTAAGCGGATATGATATCTTTATCCGTGATAAGGCTGTGCTTGATGTTATAGTAGAAGATGCTTACAAGCAGCCTGAAGTGGAGAGCCAGGATAATAAAAAATTGGCAGCCAAGGATTATCTTACGAAGTCCTATTATGATATACGTACTTTTGGAGCAGTAATCGCTACAACAGGAAAACAGGACCAGCTTCGCGGACCTGTGCAGTTGACTTTTGCCCGTTCTGTTGATCCTATCGACGCGGTGGAGCATTCCATTACGAGAATGGCCGTTACCAAAGAGAAGGATTTGGAAAAGGAGAAGACAATGGGTCGTAAGTCGACAGTGCCTTATGGCCTCTATGTGTGCCATGGGTTTGTCTCGGCCAATTTTGCCAGACAGACAGGATTTAGTGAGGAAGATCTGCAACTCTTTTGGGAAGCCCTCAAGAATATGTTCGACCAGGACCGTTCTGCTGCCCGTGGGCTTATGAGCGCTCAGAAGCTGATAGTTTTCCGTCATGATTCGATGCTGGGGAATGCTCCTGCCAACAAGCTATTCGACCTTGTAAAGATCAACAAGAAGACAGATGGTGTTCCGCGCTCTATTGCAGATTATGCAATCAAAGTAGAAGACGAAAAGCTTCCTGCCGGAGTGACAGTAGAAGAATTAATCTAAGTCGCGTGTATACGGAAGAAGATATGCTCATGTTGTCGGGGATTCAACACTATAGGTTTTGTCCCCGACAATGGGCTTTGATATATCTTGAGCAGCAGTGGGAGGAAAATGTCCTTACTATGGAGGGACGCATCCTTCATCAGCACGTAGACGATCCGTTCTATCGCCGTAAAAGCGGAAACTGCATATGTCTGCGCTCTGTTAATATCGCTTCTCACGAATTAGGGCTTTATGGGCTGACCGATATAGTAGAGCTATATCCTGCCGGAGAGAATGAGGAATTCATATCGCATCCTGATTATCCAGGACGGTGGAGACCTTATCCGGTGGAATATAAGCATGGCAGGCCTAAGCCTGATCAAATAGACGAAGTACAGCTGGCAGCACAGGCTATGTGCCTGGAGGAGATGTATGGCATTAGTATCAATACCGGAGCTTTTTACTATGGCGCTATAAAGCGTCGCGATGAAGTGACTATCACACCCGAGCTCCGCGATATTGTAAGGGAGTGTGCCGCAGGGATGCACTCCCTATTTGCTTCGCGCACCATTCCCCATGCCGACTATCGGCGCTGCTGTGCACGATGCTCTATCTTGAATGTGTGCATGCCTGCCCGTAAAGGCGTGACGGCCGCTTCATATTACCTCAAGAAAAATCTTTATGAGGAAGCTACTTAATACGTTGTATGTTACAACCCCAGATGCTTATCTCTCCAAGGACGGTCAGGATGTGGTGATGTCTGTTAAGCAGAAGGAGATATTCCGCATCCCGATAATCAATATCGAGAGTATAGTGACGTTTGGATATATGGGAGCCAGTCCCGGGCTGATGAAGCTGTGTGGCGACTCCGGTGTATCCCTTACTTTCTTGTCTCCACACGGACGTTTTATAAGCCGGATTCAAAGTGCCGTACGCGGCAATGTCCTGTTGCGTCTCGCGCAAGTACACATGGCCGAAGATCAACAAAAATCTTTGCATCTGATTCGGATAATGGTTGCTACCAAAATTTTGAACAGTCGTAACATCCTGCGTAGATTTATGCGTGATCATGGAGCAGATGGTGATGTAGAGGATGCTGCTACATTTCTCGATGCGTGTCGTATAAAGGCTCTCCGATGTATAGATGCTGATGAGCTGAGAGGTGTAGAGGGTATCGCGGCCAACAAATATTTCTCTGTATTCTCACATCTTATAATACAGAATAAAAGCCAATTCCCTTTTACGGAGCGAAATCGGCGACCTCCTAAGGATAAGGTTAATGCGATGTTGTCTCTGGCTTATACGCTTCTTGGAAATGATATGTGTGCTGCCTTGGAGACTGTAGGGCTAGACCCATACATTGGATTCATGCACACATTGCGCCCTGGAAGGTTTTCATTAGCTCTCGATATGATAGAGGAACTGCGGGCTTACCTTGGCGACCGTTTTGTGCTTTCGCTGATCAATAAAAGGCAGGTATCCGAAAAGGACTTTCTGTCTCAGGGCGATAAAAGCGTGGTTATGACAGACGATGGCAGAAAAACATTTATTTCGGCCTGGCAGGTCAGAAAGCGCGACGAGATAGTGCACCCCTATTTGAATGAGAAGATTAGTGTCGGCTTGCTGCCTTATGTGCAATCTATGCTTCTGGCCAGATTCATACGCGGTGATATTGATGACTACCCGGCGTTTATAATTAAATAGATATGCAGATACTTGTAACTTATGATGTGGATACCGTTAGTCCGTATGGACAGAAACGGTTGCGCCAAGTGGCGAAAGCTTGTCAGGATTATGGACAGAGAGTCCAGAATTCAGTGTTCGAATGTGAGGTTACATTGGTGCAGTTAACCCTTCTCAAAGAGCGATTATCTCAGATTATAGATAGCGAAAGAGATAGTATAAGAATCTATAAACTTAGAAATAATCCTCAGCTTCACACAATAATATTAGGTCGGAATACGTCTTATGATGTAAATGGCGTTCTGTTAGTATGAATGCGAATATGTAGTGTTGCATATTTTGCGGAGCATTCGCAGATTCTGGCTTTCAGGCCCATGCTTTTATGGAGCTTCTTTCTTATTTATCATGGTGTTACGTAATAGTGATATTCGCGAAATTTGTATATTAGCGCCTGATATATAGATAGATATGCTCCTACTGTCGCGCCCCGTGTGGGCGCGTGGATTGAAACGTTGCACGATGCTCATGAAGATAGTCCGAATATTATGTCGCGCCCCGTGTGGGCGCGTGGATTGAAACAGGCCTCTCT
>OMUV01000127.1 GCA_900314335.1 uncultured Prevotellaceae bacterium
AAATTTATCTCGTAGTAGACGACTCGTTAACTCGTAGATAAAATAATTTATCTCGCAGTAGAATTTTCCCCACTCGCAGAAGCTGATTTTCACATACTTACTAAGGCCGCGAAAACGGTTCCAAGTCGTCGGCAGGCGCCTTACGGATGTATACTGACAGGGCATACGGACGGTTCCGCCGTTTCGGGAAACATCGGATATGCTCTCCTCAAAAACCCTCCCGCTTGGCAGGATTCTCACAAAGCACCTAAGAGAAACTACATTTGAGATGTTTTTTCTCTTCTCAAATGTAATTTCGCACTTATGCGGAGCGCAGATTTTCTGCAACTTGCAAAGGCGATTTCCATCCTTCTTGGCATGACGGAACGCGCATGAAGGAGGCACATTCATCTTTTCAGAATTCCGCCGGCTAATGCCGGAAAAGGCTGGCCTTGTAGCAGGGATCAGTTTGCCGAGACCTCGTCGGCCGAGGGTTGCTGAAGCCGACTGACCTGCTCGCCCGTCCAATCGCTCGGAATCCCTATCCTGCGCACTTCGCCGTTTTCCATGCGGCGGATGTCGCTCTTGTCTTTGCCCGTGATGACGGAGAGGATGCATCGGTCTATAAAACCGTGACCTACAGCGAGGACGCTCACTTCGCCGCGCGGGTCATCGTAGCGTTGCAACAGAAAGCGGACGAAAACGGCAGCCCTGCGATAGCCGTGAGCAAGGGTCTCGACATCGGCAGGCAGATGATTGAGGAAAGCCTTGCCCTCCGCATAAGGACGGAGAGTAAGGCTGCCCCAATCGCGCTCCCTAAGCAGAGGGCAGACTACATAGGCCTGGCCTTCTGGGAGGCTGTATTCCTGCTTTTCAGCTACAGAGCCGAGCTGGGAAAGGATAATTTCGGTAGTCACGCGGGATCTGAGCAGCGGGCTCGATATGACATGGTCAAAATGCATACCGCGCAGTCTTGCGCCCGTCTCGGCCGCCTGCCTTTTGCCCTTGTCGGTCAGATGTCCCGGAGTAATGCCCTGGAGGATTCCTCTGACATTCTCCTCCGTCTCGCCGTGACGCGCCAGATAAAGTGAGATCATTTGCCTCCGGCGACGAGTTCTTTACACTTTACAGGGTCGTTGGTCGTGATGAAATCGGCACCGCGGTCGATGTAGTTCTTCATCTTGGCAGGATTATTCACAGTCCAGACATTTACCTTCAGACCCAAATCATGGCATTCGCCGAACCACTCGGGGTGCTTGTCCATCGCGCCTTCGCTGTAGTCTATTCCGGCCGCACCTATCTGCTTTATCTCTTTCGGAGAGAGCTCGCCGTTGAGGTAATACACCTCTGTACCTTGCGGCGCCTTTGCTATAAGCCGCTTTACTGCCGGCAGGGAGAAGGATATGTAGGTGACACGGCCGGTCAACTTGTATTTCCTGAACTGCTTGAGCGTGGCGTCGACGCACTCGAGGGTCCGCGCATCGTTGTGATGCGGCTTGATCTCGCATATCAGCTGTGTGTGGAGACGCTTGCCGAGCTTCAGATAGTCCTGAAGGGTCGGTATCTTCTCGCCGTTATTGAGCGGATACTGGCGGAGCTCCTTGAGCGTGCTCTCCTCTATCTTCAGGTTCTTGACCGTCGGGTCGTGGTGCACCACAATCTTGTTGTCCTTGGTCAGCCACAGGTCAAACTCCGAGCCGTAGCAGTTGATGCTGTCGGCCTTGGAGAGAGAGGCCAGCGAGTTCTGCGCGGAACCAGGCGTATTCCAGAAGCCGCGGTGGGCTATTACCTTTGTCTGGGCGGCTCCGCCCATGAAAACGAATGCCGAAAGGGCTAAAATCAAAATTCTTTTGTTCATACTGTTTCTCATATAAGGTAACTATTATCAAAATTCCAATTGCAATCTCAGGCTCACCAGTCGGCCGGTCAGATAATTGGGGACGGCAAACTGGCCGCCGGTAATGTCCGACACCCAGTAGTAAGAATTCACGTTGTTGATGCCCAGCACATTGAACACATCTATGCCAAGCCATCCGGCACGGGGACGCAGGGAATGGAACCAGCTGCGGGAAGAGGCCTTGCTCTCGCCGTTCTTCGTCTTGCGATCGCCATTGTCTGAGATCAGGTTATAATTCATACCGATATCAACGCGCTTGTAGGCCGGTGCGCGGAAGTTCATCTTCTCCATGCCCGTGTGCGGCGGGCCGAACGGCAGTCCGTCGGCAAGAGAGCCGCGGAGGAACAGTTTCCAGCGGTCCGTACCCGGGAAATAATCGGTGAAATAGAGCGACAGATTGTACCTCTGATCGGTGGGAAGGGGCAGGCTTTTGCCATTAATCTTCTGCTGCGTCTTCATGAGGGAGAAGGTAATCCATGAGTCTGTACCGGGCACAAATTCGCCATAGAGCCGCGTGTCGATACCCGCGGCATAACCGTTGGCGGCATTGTAGCCGTAATAGACAGTACGGACTCCGCTCACATTATAAGGGATGAGATTATGAAGCGCTTTGTAATAAGCCTCGACGGAAAACTTGAAAGGCCGCGATGCCATCTTGAAACTATAATCAGCTCCCGCCACGACCTGAATACTGCGCGGGGACTTGATGTCGCGTGAAAGGCGGACAATCGTGGAAGAGGCCGTCGTAACCGTATCTCGGATTTCCTTGTAGGAAGGTGTCTGATAATAGACGCCAGCAGCAATACGGAACATCCAGCTATCGTTGTTCTTGGGAATAAACCCGAGAGAAGCGCGCGGAGATACGATGGACTCCTTGTTCCAGTCGAGATACCTGTAACGAAGTCCGTAATTGAGCGTAAAATAACCGATATCGGAATTAATGCGCCACACGTCCTGCGCGTAAGCCTCAATGCGCTTCGATTTCATACTCTCGCCAGCGTAGAGCGAATAGAGGAGCTCGAGATGATCGGGTATGGCAGGGATGGAATATCCGGAGGAATCGCGCATTTCCCATTCCGAAGAATGCTCGCTCGTATGTTCCTGATAGATGGATACGGCCGACAGGACGGTATGCGAAGCAAACTGGCCCTTATATCCCAGCGATGCACCAAGCGTAGTACTGCTGAGATAATCGCGGGCATGCTCACGGTAAGTACCTACGCCGAGCGACTCGGAAGCGCCCAGTTCGTTGAGCCAGTATTGTCCCTGAATATCGTATGTGACATGCTCCTTGGTGTGATAGCCCAACAGGGAGAGGTAGAGTGAGCTCTGCTTAGACAGGCGGCGCGCTATCTTGGCCGCGGCATACTGTGAGAGGAAGCGATCCCTCTCCTGTCCGTCGAAATAAACCTTGAACTCCTTGGTGTCTTCGAGCGTGCCGAAGCGTGTCTCTCTGTCCTTAGGACGGAAATTGTAATGATTGTTTGAGACATCGACCAGCAAGTCGGCCGACCACTTGTCATTGGGCGTCCAGACGAGGTAAGACTGCCAGTCAAGGAAATTCGGGCGGTATTCGCCGGATGTCTCGAGCGACGAGAGCAGGTAGCGAGTAGTCTTGTACCTGACGGACGACAGCATACTCAGTTTGCCGTTGCCCGCGCCTATCGTGGCGCTGCCGCCCAGCAGCGATGCGGACAAGCGGAACTCGGGGCGCACAGGCCGTCGATACGTAATGTCGAGCACGGAAGACATCTTATCGCCATACTTGGCGGGGAAGCCGCCGGCAGAAAAGTCAATCTTCTCCACCATATCGCTGTTGATGATGCTCAGGCCTTCCTGCGAGGATGAGCTGACAAGCCGGGGACGATAGACCTCATGCGAATTGATGTATACAAGGTTCTCCTCGAAGCTGCCGCCCCTGACATTATATTTAGAGCTCATCTCATCATGACGGCTCACGCCGGCAAGCGTCGATACCAGATCCTCTACACCATTGCCCGAGGCGGAAGGCGCGAGCCCGTTGTCCTTCGGTTTTATCGTCTGTACCATGTCTCCGCTTACCTTGTGGCCCTTGACGAGAGCAGTGCCCAATGTGACATCGCTCGGGGACAAAACCACCTTGAGCGTAACAGAGTCGTGCGGCGACCTCAGCATTCTCTTGCGCGTGATGTAGCCTATCATGCTGTACGTCACAACTACGCTGTCGCCGGAGGAACATGAGAGCGAGTACTTGCCGTTGATATCGGTAAGCGTCCCCACGCCCTGCCCCTCGACCTTGACAGTGGCAAAACCAATCGGCGAGCCCGACGGATCGCTTACAGTGCCATGGATTTTCAGCCTGTCCGCCACATTAACCACGTTCGCTTGAACAGCGAAAGAAGGCCAGACGAGCAGAATAATCGCGAGCAGATATGCAAAGGTCTTACATCTCATATTTCTTTAAACGGAGAAAAAGCGCAAAAGTTGTAGCCGGGCGTTATTTACTTGTTATATTTTCCCATTAACAGCCGCATAAATGACACAAGACTGTCTGCGACCACGCAGTCTGCCGGTGCCGTCTCTTCCTTATCGGTCCAGCCTTCGCCCTTCAGCCACACAGCATGACAGCCAAGACTCATAGACGGCAGGATATCATTATGAAGGGAGTCGCCTATTACTATGGTGTCTTCTGCTTTGCAGCCCGTCTTATCCAATGCTATGCGGAAAATATCTGGATCAGGCTTCCTGACTCCGACCTGCGCGGACTCTGTCACACTGGAAAACAAGTTGTCCAGGCCGAGCGAGCCAAGCACTGTGGAGATATTGCCGTAGAAATTGGTCACCAGACCGAGCTTATACCAGCGCTTCAGCTGCTGTAGCGACGGGAGTATCTGCTTCACATAGGCCAGAGCATTGTCAAAGCAATATCCGGCAGCAGCGCGGGCAGATTGCGGAGTGATTATATCGGAGAAGCTGTCGGACTGCGTCTTCATGCGTTCTATCTCGATGCAAATCTTCTTGTAAAGAGTGACAAAGTAATCATCGCCCGGGGCAATAATAGCCTCCGCCTCCAGCTTTCGCTCTGCATAGACATAAGCCTCACGCCAGATATTCTCCTCCGGGTACAGGCCAGCATGTTTGAGCCCATCCCTGAGCACTCGGGAGGCATGACGGGACGGGGAGTCTAATGTGCCGCCAAAATCAAAAAGAAGTGCCGTAATATTTTCTGCGTCTTTCATTTGTTATTTACCTTGATCAGCACCAGTCCTACCATAATCCAGATCAGTTCCCTCACACGCGTAAGCAGGCCGGCCAGCACTCCGAAAGCGCCCGACATAGCAAGACTTCCGACAGAAATGGCAAATCCGCCCTCACGGGTTCCCATCTCCATAGGCATGAAGAAAAACAGATTGGCAAACAAGGACGTGAACGCCTGTATCAATATGCAGTTGGTGAAGGATACATTATTGGACAATATCATAAAGATAAACCATATCTCCAGACATCCCAATATCCGGGCCAGGAACTCCAGTGACAGTGAAAGGTAGAAGGAGCGCTTATCCTGTTTATGGAGCGCGGCAATGCGCTCGTCTATCTTGTGTATTGTAGCCTCCTTTGATACCATGAAGCGAGCCACTTTTGTCCCGATGAATGGCCAATGGATAAAAAGCCGCAGGGTCTTCATGGCAAATCCCTTTCTGTAGCCCTTCATAAAGAGATAGATGCCCGCAGAAATGAATGCCGACACTATAAGGAGGAAGATGCCCGTTAACGGAGTCATCATCTCAAATTTCAAAGCGATGAACAACACGATAGAGAAGGCCCAGAAGAAAAAATGGGAGAAGATGTGCATCATCGCATACAATATCACGGCCGAGGAAGCCCTGTCGATATTGTAATATTTAGAGAGCTCCATTATCCTGTAAGGCTCGCCGCCGAGGAGTCCGACGGGCGTAATATAGTTGAGGGCGTATCCGGAGATAGTGTACTTTAAGATCTGGAAATACGGAACAGCACATTTTTTATCGTTTCCCTTGATAATGACCATCCACGACCATGCATTGATCATATAAATTGGTATCCATATCAGGACAACAGCCACGAACCACCATCCTGCTTTATGGAGATTCTTCCAAATCTGAGCATAGGGGATATCAAAAGTCAGGAGCATTATCACGACGGCGATAATGCCTATGCACAGGAAGATATTCGTTGCCTTCTTACGGGTCATGGAGAAAAAGTCCGGCAGCTTAGATCAGTTTGGCATCGTCATCATAATAACCTTCCTTCAGAAGCATAGCCGTATGACTACACAGTTTCTCGTGGCGATTACGCAGACAGTAAGCAACGATAGAAAAGACGACAATCTCACATACAAAATAAACCCACGGGAAATTGCCAATACAGCAGATGTAAAGCAGTATAGCCCTCATATTGAATGTAAGGAAATTGGCATACTTCATCATCGGCTTGCTCTCCTTGCGGAAATCAAGACGGAACTGAGGCGGAATCTGCCCATGGCGTTCGTTTACTATAATAGCCATCAAGTCCTGAAAATATGGCGTCATAGACTCCTGAGAGTGAGTATAGTTGCCATAAAAGAACAATCCGAGACGGAAGAAGAAGTTGCCCTTGCGGGGAATATTACGAAGCTTACGCCTCTGGTCACGGGAGTTGTCAAAATTATCTCCGTCTTTTCCAAAAGCGAAGTACATATGTATTGTCCGGTAATAATCGGCCAGCTGGCATTGCTTGGCGTGGCATACATATCCGGAGAAGAAGGCGATAATCAGAATCAGGATTCCCCAGCGGCTGTGTGTAAAAGGTATCGGCTGATTCCACAGGCGCAGAACTATGGCAAGATAGATGGCGAAGAACCATACATCGCCGGCGAAACCGTCCAACAGTCTGCCCCACTGTGTGCTTTTACCCGTCATTCTGGCTAATTGCCCGTCTGCGCTGTCGTAAAAGTTTGCCCACATAAGCAGAAGGACGCCGATGATATTATGAACAAGGTCGGTATAATAGAACATGATGCCTGCGGCGACGCCCAATACCATAGACATAATGGTCACCGCATTGGGGGATACATGGAGCTTTTTGAAGAACAACGCCCATAGATATCCTATCTGGCGATTGAAATATCTGTCGAGCCACTCTTCGGTGTCCTTGCTCTTGTATGTAGAAGTCACGCCTTCTTCGTATTTATCTATTATCTTCTCTTTCATCTTTAAAAGTATTTTGTCTCAATATAATCGGCTATGGCTTTTGCTGCCATTTTACGGCAAGCGCCAAAGCTCGGGAAATCATTAAAGTCTACTATATATATATTGCCATCTCTGCCTATGACTGCATCGCCGCCATATACAGGCAGCCCAATAACGCCGGAAGCTCGGCCGCATAAACGCAGTAGCTCCTCCTTATCGAAGGATATGTTATGAGGCGCACCATTTACGCTCTCGTTATTGAATTTGCCGCGGAAGCTCTGGTCTGACGTCGGGTAATAATAATAGAAGAAGCCTTCGCCTACTCCGTAAAATTTAATCAGATCACCCTCGATATGCTCTTCAGCAATTGTAGAAATGTCATGCCGGGATGCAGAATCTTGTCGATATGCTTCGAAATCTTTCTCCGAGGAAATGAACGCCACATCGTGCTCATCGCGGGTAAACGGATTTATGTTCTTCACCCAAAACGGATAATTCAGAGAAGGCCCGGACACAGAATTCATAACTTCTGTTTGCGGGACATTTATCCCTGCCTGGGAAAACTTCTCTGCGAGAAGAAAGCGATTGATGGTTATAAGCACCGACGGGGAATTGACCACCACTGCCCCACGCTCTTCTTCCCGGCGCAGGAACTCGAGTGCACGGTTGCTCCTTGCCATACTCAGATAAAATCCCGACGACAATCTGCCCGCACCGATACTGTCTTCTGCTACCTGTACGACGTCAAAGCCGCGGGCCTCCAGCTCCGCGCATGCGTTTTCGTATATCGCACGATCTCTCGCCTCGGAGTGAGGGGAGAATCTCTCTGTCCTGCTAACAGCTATGACCGTCTTTGTTTTCATAAAGCATAGCCTCTGCTTTAGCTATATCGCTGATATGGTCTACGTCTATCACCTTGGGGAACACGAAAGCTTCGAGATTTCTGCCGCCTGATATCAGAGCCCGCTGAAAGCTGCGCATCCTCATGATTCCTTTGGCAATACAATCCTCAAGAATATTGATAGCGGAAGACCGGAATCCATAAATGCCGGCGGAAACATATTGACAGTCCGCCCTCTCATCATAGAAGCCCAGTATTCGCCTATCGTCGGAGACACTGACATAGAGCGGGGATTCGTCATCTATATAGGGCGTTATCCCGAACACTCCGTCGGCACCATTGCCATCCCTGAGACGTCCGACATATGCTGAGAAGTCCTGCTCGCTGAACACGGTATCCGTTGTCGTGACGCAATAAACATCATCGCTGAGATATTTGCTGATCTCGTAGAAACTGTGCATGCTGCTCGGAGTCTCCTTCACCAGAAGCCGGACAGGAACTTCCGCCAGAGCGTTCTCTGCCTTATGAAGCTCCCCGTCCCGAATGACATTATAAAAGGATGTCAGATGGCCCTGCAACTGTTTGTCCGCAGTGCGGGAGATGATCACTATCTCATCTGCGCCGTCAGAGGCAAAGATCCTGATGAGGCGGTCGATCATCGGCTCGCCGCATATCCTGACCATTGGCTTCGACATGGTACTGCCCTCACTGGCCAACCTCGAGCCCAAACCTGCTGCTATAATACCAAACTTCATCAGTAATTCGCAATGATGACAGTAGTATACGTCTGTCTTTTATGAAATCAGTCCTTCCTGTTCTGGTATTCGTTCCTCAGAGGATTGGCGCTGGCTTTCTTATAATCTCTGCGGCACCGGAATATATCGATGGCCGAATAAATGGCATGTCTGAAGGAACTTTCGTCAGCAATGCCTTTGCCTGCTATATCGTATGCTGTGCCGTGATCGGGGGAAGTTCTGACAAGCGGCAGACCCGCTGTATAATTGACGCCGTCGCTCATCGAAAGAGCTTTAAAAGGAGCGAGACCCTGATCGTGATACATGGCCAGAACGGCATCAAAATGCCGATAGGAAGCGTCGCCGAAAAAGCCGTCTGCCGGATAAGGGCCAAAGCACTGGATGCCGGAGTTCACGGCGTCTTCTATTGCCGGCTTTATAATCTCCTGCTCCTCCTTGCCTATCAGACCGCAGTCACCGGCGTGAGGATTAAGGGCGAGCACCGCTATACGGGGCGCAGATACACGGAAGTCTACCAGCAGAGAATGTTGCAACAGCTGAATCTTCTTCTTGATGTTATCAAATGTAACGGCATAAGCCACCTCGCGGATGGGAACATGAATCGTGACCAGAGCTACGCGCATGAGGTCATTCATCAGAATCATCAGAGCCTCCTGCCCGTTATCCGCAAGACACTTCTGCAGGTATTCCGTGTGGCCCGGGAAGCGGAATATATCGTTTTGTATTGCTGATTTACAAATAGGCGCCGTCACAAGGACATCGAAAAGGCCGTCCTTATATTCCGTGATGGCCTTCTCGAGAGCCATGAAGGAAGCATTGCCGCTCTCCTTAGTAGGATGCCCGAAATCCACCTTTACCTCTTCGTCAATACACGATACCAGGTTCAACTTGCCCTCTACGGCCTCGCTTGCGGAATGTATCAGATTAAACGACGCGGCGAGGTTTATCTCCTTGATATGATAGGCAGCCACCTTAGGAGCGCCATATATAATAGGTACGCAGACCTCAAACATGGCCGGATCCTGAAATGTTTTGAAAATTATCTCATAGCCGATGCCATTAGTATCCCCCTGGGTAATGGCAACGCGCACTTTGTCTTCATTCATATTCTCTATGCTTTTTCAGAGACTTGTAATGGTATACTCTAAATTTGCTGCAAAAATAAGCATAATATTGCACACTGGGAAAATTTTTGCGCACAACGCAAGTCTCTTTTATTAGAAAACACCTCTCATTCTGCCCAACCTGATGCATGTACCATCCGCAGAAAAAAGCGTCCCGCTTCCTTTTGACAAAGTATGTCTTAGTTTCGGAATAGGGTACTTTGCCTTCTACCCCCGTGAAAGTCTCTGATTTATAAGTAGAAGAAGATGGATGAGAATTGGCCCGTAACCATCAGTAGCTACCTCTGAGAAATTAGCAGAAAGAGCATACAAGAGGCCTACCCGCTCTTGCGTGAAACGAATTCCGCACTTCGGGAACCCCCTCTCGAATGCGCGGAAATTCTCATGCGGGTGAGAAAAATTTCTCATGCGCATGAAAATAAATTCTCATGCGGGTGAAAATTCCCGCGGGAGGAGAAGAAATTCTACTCGCAGATAAAAAAATTTATCTCGTAGTAGACGA
>OMUV01000060.1 GCA_900314335.1 uncultured Prevotellaceae bacterium
AATAAATTCTCATGCGGATGAAAATAAATTCTCATGCGGACGAAAATTTATTCTCATGGGACGAGAAAAAATTCCCATGGGAGCAGAGAAAATCCTCGTCAGACAAGAGAAAATTCTACTCGCAGATAAAAAAATTTATCTCGTAGTAGACGACTCGTTAACTCGTAGATAAAATAATTTATCTCGCAGTAGAATTTACCCCGCTCGCAGAGGCTGATTTTCGCGCACTTACCAAGGCCGCCGAAGTGGTTCTTAGTCGTCGGAAGCCGCTTTAAGAATGTATATTGGCAGGGCATACGAATGGATTTCCCCGTTTCGGGAAACCGCGTGTATGCACTCCACAAAAAACTTTCCGCTTAACGCAAAAACTACATTTGAGATGAGTGAAACTACATTTGAGGTATTTTAAAACGTCTCAAATGTAATTTTGGCCCTCTGAGGGGCACTGATCTTAAGGTAGTTACAAAGGGTCAAAAACCGCCTCTAAGTCGTCGGCAGAAGACCTGTCGGAATACGAAAGATGCATTCCGACGCCATTAGAACGGCGTTCGAACGCAGGCAGTGGCTTTATTCTGAGATGTCCTTCAGGCTGACCAGTCCGCTCGCTATAGCGTAGATGGTGAGCGAGGAGAGGGAATGGATGCCGAGCTTGCGGGCGATGTTCTTGCGATGGGTCAGGACGGTGTTGAAGGAGATGAACAGGCGCTCGGCTATCTCCTTGTTCTTGTAGCCCTTGACGGCCAGTTTCAGCACCTCGCGCTCGCGGTTGGTGAGCTGTTCGCGGTCGGCCTCGGCCTTGTGCTTGTCGACGGAGATGGGGTGCGTGTTGCGCTTGCTCTCCATCTTGGCGATGGCGGGGATAAAGAGCTTGTTCTCGATGCTGCAGTGTATGTTCAGTTCCTCCTCGGACACATATATATCATAGACAACATCGTTTATGAGATTGACCTCGGCGCCGGCCACGCCGTATTTCACCAGCACATTCTTCAGTTCGCCGAGCTTATCGGACATGCCGTTGTGGCCCTTGAGATAGGTCTCGAAATCTTTCTCAGAAGGGACGATTTCGTGGGTCGGCTGGTTGCTGCCCTCCGAGAGCAGGTAGTGGACATAGGGGAAGATGTGCGTGTTCTCGTAGACCATGTGCCGGCGGACCGAAGCTATGTAATCGTCGTAGAACTTGAGGATGAGGAAAGCGGTCTCGTTGCGTTCGGAGCAGTCGACCGCCTCGATGAGCATGCGGCGCAGCTTGGGAAACTGGAAGGCCAGAAACCAGTCGTGGGCGCCCGTCAGATAATCCATGAGCGAGGAGAGATTGATGCGGTCCTGATAGAGCGGCGCGCTCTCTTCGCCAAACTTGATAAAGGTCGCGACCGCGAGAAAGGTGTCCGTGTCCACGCCGTACTTCTCACACACCTCGCGCACGGTCAGCTCGCCCACGCCCAGGGGAATATTAAACCGGCTCATCGCCCTGAGCACTTTCGGGTCACGGCGTATCACCTCCCACATGGGGATACTGTCTTTGTAGTAAATATTATCCTGCGGCATTTCGCTTTTCCCTCAATTTTTGTGCAAAATAACAGCTTTTCGGCGATACGTACTTCACCTCTTGTGGGTATTTTTCCCGATTTTGCGGTTAAGCACGTGATTTCACATATTTGCCCGTTCCGTAATCCTTTTTACAAAAAAGCGGTGATTGCGAAGGATTGGCGTCCGCCGTAATTTTGCACTCGAAAACAAACGAAGTAAATTATGTTTCAGAACGACTTTAGAATGTTAAGAGACGGCGCTCTCGGGCTGCTTTCCCTTTGCTTCTGTGTGGCCGGTGCCGCGCAGGACTATTCCGCATCGGACAGTGTATGGCAGCACGTCAAGGGCAATCGCCTCAGTATCGGCGGCTACGGCGAGGCCGCCTACAGCCGCAATTTTTACAGTGATAATGTGTTCAGATACACCCGTCCCGAGCTCTACAAGAACGATCCCTCGCACGGGCGCTTCGATATTCCGCACGCTGTGATCTATCTGGGCTACGACTTCGGCAAAGGCTGGACGCTCAGCTCCGAGATAGAATTCGAGCATACGGGCACTGGCGTCTCGGAAGAGAAGGAGTACACCGAAGGCGGCGAATGGGAGAAGGAAGTAGAGAAAGGCGGCGAGGTAGAACTCGAGCAGCTGTGGATACAGAAGTCATTCGCACCTTATATAAATGTACGCGCAGGTCACATCGTCGTACCGGTGGGCCTGACCAACGCCCATCACGAGCCGCTGAACTATTTCACCGTCTACCGTCCCGAGGGCGAGAGCACCATTCTGCCCTGCACCTGGCACGACACGGGCGTCAGCATCTGGGGTAACGTGGGCGATTTCCGCTACGAGGCTCAGATGGTGGCCGGGCTCGACGCCTTCCAGTTTGACAGAGAGAACTGGATACAGAACGGCGCCGGTTCGCCCTACGAGTTCAAGGTGGCCAACAAATACGGCTTTGCCGCGCGCGTGGACAACTACAGCGTGCCGGGCCTCCGCATCGGTCTGAGCGGATATCTGGGCAGAGCGATGCACAACTCCTATCCCCACGAGCTCGAGGGCGATGACGCCAATGGGAACAAGAAGACTTACAGTTCCGTAAAAGGAACCGTTGCCGTGGGCTCACTTGACTTTACTTATAACGACCACAACTGGGTAGCCCGCGGCAATTTTGACTATGGTTATGTGGGCGACGCCGCCACTATCAGCAATATCAAGCGCAATCTCTCGGCCAACGAAGCTCCCTACAGGAAGACGCCCGTGGGCAAGAACGCCATCTCCATCATGGCCGAGGCGGGCTACAACGTATTCTCCCAGATAGAGAAGCTCCGTCAGGACGGGCAGAAGCTCTATGTGTTCGGGCATTATGAGTTCTACAACCCCTACATGCCCTCCTTCGTACAGCCCAAATACAACTACACCAAGAAGATCCGCATGGCCTTCGGCCTCAACTATTACCCGCTGCCGCAGATAGCAGTCAAGGCCGAGTACTCCCACCGCTTCCTGCAGAACCCCTACAACAACGAGCCCTCCGTATCGCTGGGCATAGCATACCAGGGATTCTTCCTCTGAGACAATAATCACAACACACAATAAAAAGAGATGAAACATTTAGTAAAGTTATCAGGCACGCTGCTTCTGTGCGGCGCTCTCGTAGCCGGATTCAGCTCATGCAGCGATGACAACGGCGACAACAATGGCTCCTCGGAAAAGAAGGAGCAGATGCAATCCATCCTCAAACAGTATGTGGAGGGCACAGTTTACTCTACCTACTCCAAGCTGGCTGACGCTACCGGCACCCTTTACGAAGAGCTCAAAGCCGCCAAGAACAAGATGGTCAACGACCCCTCTTCGCTCACACAGGCAGACCTCGACCAGATATGCGAGACATTCAAGACCGCCCGCGCTTACTATGAGGAGAGCGAAGCATTCCTTTTCGGCGCAGCAAGCGACTTCGGTATTGATCCGCACATCGACACATGGCCTCTCGACGTGAGCACGCTCGCCGGACAGCTCACCAACAAGAATCACCTTGAGAGAATGAGCGGCGACGACGATGACGCCATCGCCTTCGCCGGCGGAAGCCTCGGCCAGGAGCTTCTGGGCTTCCACGGCATCGAGTTCATCATCTTCCGCAACGGCAAGAACCGCACCGTCAGCGACATGATGAGCGAGGAGACCGATGAGGCATTCACAAGCATCGGCGCCCACGTCACGGGCAAGGAGGAACTGATCTACGCAACGGCTGTAGCCGGCGACCTGAGAGACAAGTGCTGGCAGCTCGAGGTGTCCTGGAACGAGGACGCCCCCGCAGCTCACAAGCAGAGAGTCGCAGACCTTGAACTCCCCTCCTCTGTAGTAGGCAACGGCTGGTCATACGGCAAGAACATGCTGGAGGCAAGCAAAGCCGGCAGCACATATGCTACGGTGCAGGAGACCATGGTGACCATTCTGCAGGCCGGATGCGAGAATATCGCCGACGAGGTAGCCAACACAAAGATCGGCAATCCTTACGGCAACGGCAAGGAGCCCGACCCGAACTATATCGAGTCGCCCTACAGCGAGCGCTCGTTCATCGACTTCAAGGATAACCTCATCAGCATCCAGAACTCGCTCTACGGCGGCCGCTCGGAGAGCAGGAGCGAGACCAACTCCATCATGAACTATCTCCAGAAGCACAACTACGCCAACGCCGACAAACTGGCCACGGACCTCAACGCCGCAATCGCTGCTCTGGAGAACTGCCAGAACAAGCTGAAGGGCGGATTTGTGAACAACACCAAAGACCCGCTCGTAGGCGTCGCACAGAAAGCCGTCCAGACTCTCGACGAGGACCTTACCAATGCGGCCAACTGGTTTGCAATGCAATAATTCAGAAACAAGAACAGGCAAAGCCCCGGCATCTGATGGTGTCGGGCTTTGCTGATAAAACACTTACATAAGGATGAAATCTACAACATTAAAACTCATGTTGATGACAGGATGCGTCTCCCTCATGATGGCATCCTGCAGCGACGACAACTCTCTCTCGGACGAGACACACACCGACGCGGCGTACGTAGGCGAGGCCGTCGGAAACTTCAGCAAAGAAGAATGGTATCCCGGCGGCGAGCTTGGCACGACGGACAATGTATCGGCCGGATGCTACGAAGACGAGACGCCCGCCGTCGATCAGATGGGCCTCGAGGCTGAGTTCAAGAAGGGCGAAGCCTTCTTCGAGCGCACCTACAACGAGAGCCAGATGCCCTTCAATGGTCTCGGCCCCGCCGCCGTCAGGAAATCGTGCATCGACTGCCATCCCGGCTACGGCCACGGCAAACGCCAGACGGCCTACAACTCGACCTACGGCAACGGCTACCTGCTGGCCATCTACCATCCCACGGACGGAGCCAACAGCAACGACGGCGCATATATTTCGGAGGTGACCGGTATGCCGCAGACAGTAGCCACTTCGCCCTTCCTCCCACCCATCGACGAGAGCAAGATAAAGATAGAATGGAAGGCTGTGACCGCCATGGAGAGCGGCATTCCCATGCACTTCCCCGACGGCGAGACATTCAGCCTCATCTATCCTGAGGTGACCATTCCGCAGGACGCCTTCAACACATATCCCAAGCCCGAGAACTATGCCGTAAGGCTGGAGTCGACCATTGGAGTAATCGGCACGGGCCTGCTGGACGCCATTCCGCAGGACTCTCTCAAGGCTCAGTATGCCAAGGAGGCACAGTTCACAGAGCTCAATCCCAACTTCTGGGATAAGACGGCCAACGACTGGGCTGCCGGGGCATGGTACACGCTGGCCGACGGCACGAAGGCCATCAAGCGCTTCACCTACGCCCTGACGCGCGCCTCGCTGCAGGACGGCCCCGGCGCCAACGCCATCTGGAACATCACCAATGTATCGCGCAGCGACAGGCCGAAGATCTACACCACCAAGGCATGGGCCGACGCTATGGCCAACAACGACGATGTGGTGGCCGCCATCAAGGCCAATCCGCAGTCGCCCTACTATGCCGACGGCACGGAGACCGGCATAAAGAACGCCCTCTCGACGCTTCTCGCGCCCACGACCAACCAGTTCTCCAACGACATTCACAACTTCACGCCCGAGATGAGCGACGACAACTTCTACGCCTTCATGGTATGGCACCGCGGCCTGTCCATCCCCCGCGCCCGCAACCTCAACGACAAGGACGTGCAGCGCGGCAAGACACTGTTCACACAGATGGGCTGCGTCAACTGCCACCGCCCCTCCTGGACGACGGGCGAGGACAACTACTGGGCTCCCGCGATACTCAAGGACCGCCCGCTGCCCAAGTATCCTCACCAGAAGATATGGCCCTACTCGGATATGCTGCAGCACCGCCTGCATATGATCAACGACATCCACGGCTCGTGGTGTCGCACTACCCCGCTCTGGGGCCGCGGCCTCTCGCAGGCCAACACCGGCGCCGAGGACCGTCTGCATGACTGCAGGGCACGCAACGAGATAGAGGCCATCATGTGGCACCTCTACAGCAAGGAGAGCGATGCCTACAAGAGCGCCCTCCAGTTCTACAACCTGAGCAAGAGTGACAGAGATGCCGTAGTGAAATTCCTGCGCTCCATATAAACTTCTTCATACCAGACAATCGCGTTTCGGGCGCGGCGAGTTTCGATTCGCCGTGCCTTTTATTGTCTACGCCCTGCGGTCATCCGCCGCGCCCTCTCCCCTGCCGCCGCCACCGACAAGGCTGCTGTAACGACAGAATTCCCGCCTCAGAAGATGCACTAATCTTCTGTTTAATACGTGA
>OMUV01000128.1 GCA_900314335.1 uncultured Prevotellaceae bacterium
TAACTCAAAAACTACATTTGAGATGAGGAAAAACACATTTGAGGTATTTCAAAACGTCTCAAATGTAATTTTGGCCCTCAATGGGGCGCTGATTTTCATATAGTTGCAAAGGGCCGCAAACCGCCTCAAAGTCGTCGGCAGGCGCCTTAAAGATGTATACTGGTAGGGCATACGGATGGACTTCTCCTTTTCGGGAAGCATCGTGTATGCACATCACAAAAACACTCCCGCTTAACTCAAAAACTACATTTGAGATGAGGAAAAACACATTTGAGGTATTTCAAAACATCTCAAATGTAATTTCTGCCCTCTGCGGAGTACTGAAAACCATATAGTTACAGGGGGCAAAAAATCACCCTTGGGAAGGCGGTTTCCATCCATTCCTGAATACATAAAATCCATGCCCGGAATGCCGCAAACTGCAATGCGGACGGCATTAGCCGCGGTTATTTTCTTAGATTCGGTGATAGGGAGCAGGAACACCTTTGCAAACAGCGCAAAGGAGGCGCCAATGGTATGTCTGGGCGGCAATGTATTTTCCCGGACAGGCTTCTGTCACTGCGGCTTAGCCTCCTTGGCAGCGTCTTTGGCGTCCTTGAGCGGTTCGACGTGTATGCCGATGTGTGTGCCCGGGCCAAAGCAATCGTAGAGGCGGTGCTCGATGCCGCTGGCATGGGCGTGGGCCTCGTAGAGGGAGATGTCGCCGGGCATACGCACGTGCATCTCGATGGCGATATTATTGCCGATGCGGCGTGTACGCAGGTGGTGGACGCCGCTCACCTCCGGGTCGGCCGTCGCGATGGATATTATCTTATCCTCCACGTCCTGAGGCAGACTCTTCTCGAGGAGCTCGTCGATGGAGCGGCCGATGAGATCAAACGACGTGTGCATGATGAGCAAACTGACCACCACGGCGGCTATCGGGTCGAGCACGGCCCACGACGGACCGAGGAGGATGGCGCCGCCGATGCCGGCCATTGTGCCGATGGAGGAGAGCGCGTCGCTGCGGTGGTGCCAAGCGTTGGCCATCAGGGAACTGCTGTTGAGCTGCCGGGCTACGCGCGCCGTGAAGCGGAAAGCCCACTCCTTCATCACGACGCTGACCACGGCGGCCACAAGGGCGACGTACGCGGGCTGGCGCAGCGGTGTGCCCGTCACGGCGTGGTAGATGTCCGTCACGCCCTTGACACAGATGCCGACGCCCACGGCCAGCAACGCGAGGCCGATGATCGCCGTGGCGAGGGTCTCATATTTGCCGTGGCCGTAGTCGTGGTCGCTGTCCTCGGGGCGCGAACTGAGCCGCACCATGACTATCACCACAGCGTCGGTGGCCAGGTCGGAGAGCGAGTGGATGCCGTCGGCGATCATGGCGGCAGAGTGGCCGAGGATGCCCGCGGCCAGTTTGAAAAGGACAAGCAGGAAATTGATGACGCTGCCCTTAAGCGTCACCGCAAATATACGCCGCTCCCGCGACAATGTGTCCTTGTCGTTAGCATTGACCATAACCGTAACTTTACTTGACCTCGGCAAAAGTAATGATTTTTATTTATCCCGACCGCATTTCCGGGCTTTTATCAGCCTTCATAAGCTTCCGGGAAACATATGGGAAATAATCTCTATCTTTGCACAAACAATATCACAGAAATATGAAACTGAATAGATTTATCATATCCTTAGCCTGTTGCGCCCTCGTGCTTACGGCGCAGGGGCAGAATCTGAAGCGCGAGTGGGCGAAGGCTGTGAATGCCATCCAATCCGACCTGCCGGCCACCGCCGTCAGGCAGTTATGGCATGTCTATCATCTGGCCGGGACGAAGGGAGAGACGGGCTACATGCTGCGCGCAGCAATGGCCGCGACCGCCATTCACGGACAGATCTCGGAGGACTCCGCCACCGTCGAAGTGAAGCGCGTGGACTCCATCGCCGCCGCAGAGAAACGCCCGACGGAGCGCGCGCTGTGGAAGCTCGTGGCGGCGTCCCTGCACATGAACAGAGAAGGGGAACGGGATACCTCCATCAGCTTGATACGCGGGGCGATGGCAGACCTCAGCGCCTTCAGCGGGCACAAGGCGGCCGAATATGTGCCCGCGGTCATTAAGGGGAGCGACAGCCAGTACTTCGACGGCGATCTGCTCAACATCGTGAGCCGCCGGGCCGCCGACCTCATCGCCGACGGAACGGACGAACGGGACACCGCAGCCTTGGCTCTGATGCGCGACATCGAGGGCCGTACCATAGCGAGCTATCGCGCCGCGGGAAAAGACGACGCGGTGATCCTCATGACCATCGACTCGCTCCGGCGAGAGAACACGAATTACTTCACGGGCCAGTACAGCGACACGCTGCTCCCCGACTACCGCACTGCGACACGGCTGATAAAGCGCTACCCCGACAGCAAGGCCATCGTAGAGGCATACATATATATATGCTCTCAGATGTCCGAGGGCGACTGCCCCACAGAGGTTCTGCGCCTCCGCCTGGCCCGCGAGGGCGTGGCGCGGTGCTCCCGCAATCCGCGCGTGGCCGTGCTCAGGAACATCATCAGCAACATGAAGCAGGGAAGGGTGAACATCTCTCTCCCCACGCAGCTTCTCTACCCCGGGCAGCGCACCACCATTCGCCTCAACATCGACAATAAGAGCGACGTGAGCATCCGGCTCTACCGTTTGCCGCTAACGGCCGTCACTATGCTGGAGAAGCGCGGCGCCAGGGCCTCTGAGGTGCTCAGGGGCGTGCGGCCCGTGGAGATAGCTCACCGCACATATCCCGTCAAGGCCGACTCCTGCTTCCATGTCAGCGACAGCATCTCCTGGCAGGCCCCCGCAGAGAGCGGCATTTACCTGATCCTGCCCGAAGAGCCCGGCAAAGACACTCCCCTTACCTCTTATATATATGTCAGCCGCGTGAGGCTCATCTACTTCACCCTGCCTCACGGACAGACACGCATCACGGCCGTCGACGCCCGCAGCGGCAAACCGCTCGGCGGCGCCCGGGTCTGCGAATATGACACCCGCTCCGGCGCCCCGAAGCTCATGGCCACCTACACCACCGACAGCGAGGGCAAGGTCATCGTCAGCGTCAAAGGTTACGGGCGCTTCGGCGCGGAATATCAGGGCGACGTCTACACTCCTCTGAGCAATAGCTGGGAGTATCCCTCTCTGGAGCCGCAGAAGCAGAGCGAAGAGACCATCTACCGCCTCTTTACCGACCGCGCTGTATACCGCCCCTCGCAGAGCGTGAAGGTGGGCGGCATAGTCTACAGCCGGCTCGGCGACGAGATGCAGACCGTCTACGCCAAGGACATCAAGATCCGCCTCTACGACGCGCGCGGCAAGAAGATCGCCGAGAAGAATACGAAGAGCGACGAGTACGGCGCGTACAGCGCCGTGTTCTCTCTGCCTGCCGACCTGCTGCCGGGCACATTCCGTCTCGAGGCCAACGGCGGGGGCTACGCGTCCATCGAAGTAGAGGAGTACAAGCGGCCCACATTCGAGGTGACGCTGAGCAAGCCTGATGGCGCCTTTGCCGCAGGCGACACGGTGGAGGTCAAAGGCCACGCCCTCACCTACACCAACACCGGCGTGCAGAGCGCGACGGTGAGCTACGAGGTGACGCGCCGCCCCATGTTCTACTACTCGCGTGGCGGGGACGTCATCTACCGCGGCACGACCACAACCGACGAGAAGGGCGACTTCACGCTCCGTGTGCCGCTCACTCCCGGCGAGAAAGCCGTCACCGCCAAGCGCATCGGAGGCGCAACGCTCTTCTCCGTACAGGCCAATGTCACTGCCGTCGCCGGCGAGACACAGAGCGCCACGCTCGACATCATGACCGGCCGCGAGGCCGCAGTGCTCTCCACCGACATGCCTGCTGAAATAGACCGCGACAGTCTGAAGAGCATCACCATAGAGCTCACCAACCACGCAGGCGCGAAGATTGAGACCGCCGGAAGCTACACCATCAGCCACGGTGCGGACACCATCATCCGCTCGCGCTTTGTCACAGGCCGCAGCATCGATGTGAGCGCAGTCAGGGGCCTCGCCTCCGGCCGCTACACGCTCAGGGCCGTCGCCGACAGCTCCGCGCAGCGCCCGCTCATACACACCTTCACCATCTTCTCGCTCCGCGACAAGCATCCGGCCGACACGGTGGAGCGCCTGAGACTCTACGCCCCGTCTGGCTACTACAGCAAGGACGGCAGCGCCATCTTCCAGATCGGGACGCCGCTCCGGGACGCCGTGATATACTATGACGTGACGGCCGGCGGGAAACTCGTGGAGAGCAAGCAGCTCTCGCTGAGCGACACGCTCTGTGTCGTAAGGACGGCCTACCGCCCCGAGTATGGCGACGGGGCTGCGGTCAGCATCGCCATGATGCGCGACGGCCGGCTCTACACGAGCTCCATCAAGCTCCTCAAGCCGCTGCCCGATAAGAAGCTCAGGGTGAAGTGGACCACCTTCCGCGACAAACTCAGGACGGGCAGCCGCGAGACCTGGAAGATGCATATTCTCAACCCCGACGACACGCCGGCCTCCGCAGCCGCGATAATGACCATCTACGACGCTTCGCTCGACAAACTGAGAGCGCTGGAGTGGTACAACAACCCCGGGCTGAACCGCTATGTGCCCTCGCCGCGGTGGCACTGCTTCAGCAATACGCTCTCCGAATCCTTCGAAGACATCGAAAAGAGCCTTCCCGAGCCAGAGCTCAGCTTCGACCACCTCTACGACTTTTATGGGGACGAGGCAGAGCATCCGGAAGGGACGAGCGACATCCTCGCAATGCCCAAGCGGTTCATCACGCTTTCGGAAGCAGATATCAGCGCCAACGACGCGCAGCCCATCGGCGACCTGAGCAGGAAGCTCGCCAGCTCCCGCACGAAGGCCGGTACCATGTTAAAGGAGGTAGCGCTCAACGCCGGGAGCACGGCTGAGACGGTCAGGCCGCGCACCAACTTTGCCGAGACGGCTTTCTTCTCCCCCACGCTGCGCACAGACGACAGCGGCGACCTCACCATCGAGTTTACCGTGCCCGAGAGCCTCACACGGTGGAACGTGCGCTCATTCCTGTTCACCAAGACGATGAACTGGGCGCAGAGCGACACCACCGTCACGGTCACCCGGGAGTTCAGCATCACTCCCGTGCTGCCGCGCTTCCTGCGCCTGGGCGACAGGAGCAACATCGCCTCGACCCTGCGCAACATGACCGACCGCACCCTGCGCGGCACAGCGCGCATGACCATCAGCGACGCCTCCAGCCTCGCCGTGATCTGGGAGGGCAAGGCTTCGTACACCGTCAAGGGCCACGGCGAGACGGTTGTGACGTTCTCGCCCGTCCTGCCCTCCACACTCTCCACGCCGCTGCTCATCTGCCGCGTGACAGCCGAGGGCGACAGCTTTGCCGACGGCGAGCAGCGCTACATCCCGCTTCTCTCCGACATGACCGAGACCCTATCTACCCTGCCCTTCATCCTGCGCAGCAAAGGGCCGCACACCATCGCCATCCCCGACAGCCTGCGCGACGCGGGCAGTGTGGAGGGCAAGGCGCGGCTGACCGCAGAATACACGCCCTCGCCCGCCTTCCTCGCCATCGAAGCCCTGCCGCACATCGACTCTCCGCGCTACGAGGACGCCATTACCCTGGCCACCGCCTACTACGCCACGGCGATGGAGCTCCACATAGGGCGCACATATCCCGCCGTCAGGGTAGCCGCATCGCGCATGACCGGGATGCAGAGCGGCGACACACTGCTCTCCAACGCCCTGCTGCGCTCCGAGGAACTGAAGAATATGATAGCCGTTGAGACACCGTGGGCGGCCGACGCCGCAGGCATCACACTGAGGCAGACTACCCTCGCCTCCGCGCTCGACGAGGCGACAGCCACACGCCGCCTGCGCAATCTGAGCGAGCGCCTCGGCATGCTCCAGCACGGCGACGGCGGCTTCGGCTGGTGGAGCGGCATGAGCTCGAGCTACTACATCACGGAGCGCGTCGCCCATCTCCTGCTGCGCCTCAAGGCCCTCACCGGCCTCACCCCTGAGGGCAGCAACATGCTGAAGCGCGCCATGGGCTATCTCGACGCCTACATGGCGCGGGAGATCAGCAAACTACGCGACAAGGACGTCCGCCCGCTGGAGCTCGACTACCTCGACATCCTGCGCCTGAGCGGCAAGGACATCACCTCGCAGGGCAAAGCCAACAGGGCATACCTCCTGCAGGCTCTCGTCAAGAACACCGCCGGCCTTGACATGAAGGAGAAAGCCACCGCCGCCCTCGTGCTGCAGGCCGCAGGCAAGAAGCGCGAAGCCGCCACGGCTCTCGCCTCCATCATGGAGCACACGGTGAGCGCCGCCGACCGCGGGCGCTTCTTCGACTCCTACCGCTCGCCGTCGTTCGGCCGTTCCTACCGCATCCCGACGCAGACGGCCGCCATCGAGGCCCTGCGCACCCTGCGCCCTGAGGATAGGACGGAGGCCGACGAGATGCTGCTGTGGCTCCTGCAGGCCAAGCACACGCAGGCGTGGGAGACACCGATAGCCACAGTGGACGCCGTAAATGCGCTGCTCCTGCCCACCGACAGCGGGAGCACCATCGCGCCGCTCATGCCGGACACGGCGGCCACGCTCATCTTTACCGACGCCGTCGGGCGCGCTATTGATAATACGAAGAACGAAGTGAAAATAAGCCGCGCCACGGGAACAAGCACAGGATATGTCAAGGCATCGCTGCCCATCAAGAAAGACCGGCCGGCGCCCAAAAGCGTCATCGTCACCAAGGGGAATGACGGCCTCTCCTGGGGAAGCCTCTACACCACCCGTTTCACGCCCGCCACGGAGGTCAACGCCGCAGGCAGGGAGCTCCGGATAGAGCGCCGCTACTACCTCGTGCGCGACGGTAAGGAGAAGGAGATCTCCGACGGCGGCCACATCCGCACGGGCGACCTGATACGCGTGCGCTTCACCGTCACCGCCGACCGCGACTACGACTACATCTGTGTGCGCGACCCGCGGCCCGCATGCCTCGAACCGGTAAGACAAAATTCGGGCTATACCTACGACAGCCGCACTCCGTTCTACCTCTCCGTGCGCGACGCCTCGGAGGAGATGTTCATCGAGAGCCTGCCCAAGGGGAAGCACGACCTGAGCCTCGACTTCCGCGCCGACCGCAGCGGCACGTACATGGCGGCGCCCGCCACGGTGCAGTGTCACTACGCTCCCGAATACGCCGGCCGCACACGCGCCTTCACCCTTCATTCCGACAACGCACGATGAGACACGTCCTCTTTGCCACAGCTCTGGCCCTGCTCCTCAGCCCCCTCGCAGGCGCCGCCCAGACGGCCACACTCACGCGGGCCATCAACATGCGCTCCCGCGGCATCCCCACCGGCAACTACAGCGGCATCACACGCCTCGGCGGACAGCGCTACGCCCTGGTGAGCGACAAGGAGAGCCACGGCGGATTCCGCGTCGTGGACATCGCCATAGACAGTGTGCGCGGGCGCATACTCAGCCTCGCAGACCGCGGCTACCGCAGCACCGCCACCAACGCCGCCCGCGACGAGGAGGGCATCTGCTACTACCCCGCCACTCACACCCTCTTCGTCAGCGCCGAGGACGACCAGCAGATAGTGGAATACGACACCTTAGGCCGCCGCACAGGCCGGCAGATGGAGCTGCCCGCAATGTTCGGGACATCCAACATCACGCACAACTTCGGCTTCGAGGCCCTCACCTACAGCGCCGCGGACAGCGCCTTCTACACCGTCACCGAGCGGCCGCTCCTGAGCGACAAGAGCGACGGCGAACTGCCGCTGCGCATCCTGCGCATAGGGAGCGACCTCCGCTACGCTGCGCAATACGCCTACCGCATGGAGCCCCCGGCGCTGAGGACCAATGTGAAATATTACGCTCACGGCGTCTCGGAGATGACCGTCCTGCCCGACGGCCGGCTCATCGTTATGGAGCGTGAACTGAGTATACCGTCGGGCTACCTCGGTGCGCTCTGCCGCATACGGCTCTTCGTGGTGCGCCCCGAACCGTCCGCCCTCATCCTTGCCACCGACACCCTGAGCCACCTCCCCCGCGACCGCTTCCTCAGCAAGACCGCCATCGCCGACTTTACCACGCACCTCAACACCACTTCCTGGGACTACGCCAACTACGAGGGCATGTGTCCCGGCCCCACCCTCAGCGACGGGCGCGCTACACTGCTGCTGGTCTGCGACTCGCAGGCCGCCGCCGGCAACTCACTCTATCGCCTCCGCGATTACATCCGCCTCGTGATCCTGCCCGCGGGACTTTAGGCGATTATCCCCGGCCGCAAAGATGAGGGCCATAAAGGCGGAAAGAATGCCGGGGCGCATCAGAGAGCCCGGCTTGATTTGCGTGATCCGCAAATGCATAAAACCGGCATCTTTCACCTTGCATGCGATGCCAAATGCGCGAATCGGAAAAAATGTTCCGCACAACCCGAAAACTACATTTGAGACGAGAGAAATTACATTTGAGATGTTTTAAAACGTCTCAAATGTAATTTTAGCCCTCATAGGGACACTGATTTTTAAGAAGTTACAGAGGAGGAAAAATCGGCTTTACGTCGTCAGCAAAGCCTCAGGAAGAATACGCCGGACGTGCACAAAATATACCTGCTCCCACCCGGGAATGACGACCTCTGCGCATCGGAAAGCCTTCCCGCATGCGCGGAAATTCTCATGCGGATGAAAATAAATTCTCATGCGGACGAAAAATAATTCTCATGCGACCAGAAAAAGTTCTCATGGGAGCAGAAAAAATTCCCATGGGAGAAGACAAAATTCCCGTGGGAGAAGACAAAATTCTACTACGAGATAAAAAAATTTATCTCGTAGTAGACGA
>OMUV01000131.1 GCA_900314335.1 uncultured Prevotellaceae bacterium
GGAATAATGGCATTTGCAGGGCGGTTATTGCAATTTTCTCTCATTTTCTAATATAAATTCACAGGATGCTGTTTGGAATATAGATTTTTTACATAACTTTGCGGAGTAAAGCTTTAAAACAAAAGCCTATGAACTGGCGTAAGCTGACATCGTGGACAAGTATCTTCTCCTACCGGCAAAAGATCTGGCTTCTGGTATTGGGAGGAGTGATAGTGGGGCTGGGGCTGTTGTTCCTCTACCTGCTCAGAATGCATACTTACATTGCCGGCGACGACCCCGCAGCCTGCGTCAACTGTCACATCATGAGTCCTTACTATGCCACATGGAGCCATTCGAGCCATGGTCGCGACGCCACCTGCAACGACTGCCATGTGCCCAACGGCAATATCGTGAGCCACTACGCCTTCAAGGGCATGGACGGCATGAAGCACGTGGCCTACTTTGTCACCCGCTCCGAGCGTCAGGCCATCATGGCCGAGGACGCCAGCGCCGAGGTCATCATGGACAATTGCATCCGCTGTCACCGTCAGCTCAACACCGAGTTTGTCAGGACGGGCCGCATCGACTATATGGAGGCCAGGCGGGGCGAGGGCAAGGCCTGCTGGGACTGTCACCGGAGTGTGCCGCACGGGGGCATGAACACCCTCACCTCTACGCCCTACGCCGAGACACAGGTGCCCATACCGCCCAGTCCCGTGCCCGAGTGGCTGCAGAGGGCATTAAGTAGATAACAGTTAAGATAGAAGATATATGGCAAAGCAATTGAAGAAATGGCAAGGATGGCTGCTCTTCGGAGGAGCTATGGCCATAGTGTTCGTCCTGGGGCTGCTGTGCTCGTCGCTTCTGGAGCGTAGGGCAGAGGTGGCCAGTGTGTTCAATAACAAGCGCCAGACCTTTACCGACTCTATCGTGGCGCAGAATGAAAAGTTCGCCGAGGACTATCCGCGCGAGTATGAGTCGTGGGCGATGACGGAGGACACTTCATTCGAGAGCAAATACAACGGATCGCAGGAGAAGGACGTGCTCGCCCAGCGGCCGGAGATGGTCATCCTGTGGGCCGGCTATGCCTTTGCGCAGAATTACAACACGCCGCGCGGCCACCGTCACTGCATCGAGGACCTGCGCGGTATATTGCGCACCGGAGCTCCGGGCGTTAGGGGCGGCAAAGAGCTGCAGCCCGGTACCTGCTGGACATGCAAGAGCCCCGATGTGCCGCGGCTGATGCGCGAGAAGGGGCTCAACGCCTTCTACGGCGCCAAGTGGAGCGACTGGGGCGCCGAGGTGATGAACACCGTAGGCTGCTCCGACTGCCACGACGCCCGCACCATGGATCTGCGGCCGGCCCGCCCCGCCCTCTACGAGGCCTGGGCCCGCGCCGGCAAGGATGTGCACAAGGCCAGCCATCAGGAGATGCGCTCGCTAGTCTGCGCCCAGTGCCATACGGAGTATTACTTTGAGAAGGACAATCACCAGTATCTCAGGTTCCCGCAGGACAAGGGCCTCACATGCGAGGCCGCCGAGGCTTACTACGACAGCATAGGCTTCTACGACTATATCAACCCGCTCTCTCATGCTAAGATTCTCAAGGCGCAGCACCCGGGCTACGAGCTCTTCAAGCAGGGCATCCACGGCCAGAGGGGTGTGTCGTGTGCCGACTGCCACATGCCCTATAAGCAGGAGGGCGGCGTCAAATATACCGACCACCACATCATGAGCCCGCTGGCCAATATCGACCGCACCTGCCAGACATGCCATCGTCAGGATGCCGAGACGCTCCGCCAGAATGTCTATGAGCGCTATGCTAAGGTCAACGAGGTCAGGGACAAGGTGGAGAAGGCTCTCGCCACGGCCCATATCGAGGCCAAGTTTGCCTGGGATAAGGGCGCTACGGAGGCCGAGATGCAGAAGACGCTCTCCGACATCCGCAAGAGCCAGTGGCGCTGGGATTATGCCGTGGCCAGTCATGGTGCCGCCTTCCATGCTCCGCAGGAGGTGACGCGACTGCTCGGCGATGCCCTCGGCTATGCTCAGGACGCCCGCGTGCAGATCGCCAAGGTGCTGGCCCGACACGGCTACACGGGCGATGTACCCATGCCCGACATCTCGACCAAGGCCAAGGCTCAGGCTTACATCGGGCTGGACATGAAGGACCTCAACGCCAAGAAGCAGCAGTTTCTCATCACCATCGTGCCGAAGTGGATAGAGACGGCCAGAAAGAACAAACGCTTCATCTCGCAGCCGATGTGATCCCCGCCGGGGTAGCGGCGGCGGGCTTGCAGGCTTCGCCGGATGATAGAAGGAAGGTGTACCCGTGAGGAATAATGAAATGAGCGTCGGCATGGCCGGGGATATACAGCAGGTGCGGCTCTATGCGCTGCACCTCGCCCATTAGACAATAATGCCATCGCTTATGATGTGGAAACAACCGTGGACTTATCCTGAAGGAACGGCCATAGCCGCCGGACTGCTCGTCGTGGGCCTGATGCTGCAGATGAGCGTCGGGCCGCTCGACTGGGCCGTGTTCTGCTGGCCTGCCAATATCATCGCGCTGGGTGTCTTCGTGCTGGGCCTCATAGCGGCCTTCCTCTGTCGCGGCCGTAGCTATGCCGTCCGCTTCCTGACGACCGCCGGCGCCGCCGTGCCCGCCCTGGCCTTCGCCGCAGTGCTGACCGTGGTGATGGGCCTCACACCGCAAGTGGCCGCCACGCGCCGCCCGTCCGACCCTCTCGGGCTGACGCGCATGCTGTGCTTCTGGCCGTTCATACTCATTTATATATATGTGTCTGTCATCGTAGGCCTCGTCGCCATCGGACAGATCAGCCGCTTCACATGGCGCAGGCTGCCATCGCTCCTCTGCCATACGGGGCTCTTTGTGGTGCTGGTCTGCGGTACACTGGGCTCGGCCGACATGCAGAGAGTCAGGATGTACTGCGAGCAGGGAAAGCCCGAATGGCGCGCCCTCAATGAGCGACAGGACGTGGTCGAACTGCCGCTGGCCATCCAGCTCGAGCGGTTCACCATCGACGAATACCCTCCCAAGCTGATGATGGTAGACAGCGCGGGGATTCCCATTCCTCCTGACAAGCCCGCCACACTGCTCATCGACAGCACCTTCTCCGGGGGGAGCCTCGGCGGCTGGACGCTCCGCATAGTGAGGCGGCTGGACAACGCCGCTCCGGCCGTGCTCGCCGGCATGGCGTGCAGTATGCCCGAAGAGATGATGGGCCGGCTGCAGATGGACTCGCTTGGCATGGCGCTCAATCGCGGCGGCTTTGTGCCGTACAGCGGCAGGGGAGCGCAGTGCGCCCTTCTGGTCCGGGCCACGTGGGGCAGCGCGGTGCGGGAGGGATGGGTGAGCTGTGGCTCCTACCTGTTCCCCTATCAGGGGCTGAAGCTCCCCGACGGCAGGACCGTCGCCATGCCCGCCCGCGAACCGGAGCGCTACGCCTCGCTCGTCGACATCTACACCAGGAGCGGCAAGAACATCCGGACCACCATCGAGGTCAACAGGCCGTTCACCGTCGACGGCTGGAAGGTGTACCAGCTCTCCTACAATGAGCAGATGGGCAAGTGGAGCACACTGAGCGTCTTCGAACTGGTGCGCGACCCGTGGCTGCCGGCGGTCTATGCCGGCATCTTCCTCCTGCTCGCCGGCGCCGTGCTGATGCTCATCACGGGTGTGAGGATCCACGACTGACGCCCTCCGTAGTGGATCAAATATTACGAATCAATAAGACATGCGATACTAAGTTTGTATTATGAATTGGGACAGCTTCATCATCTTTGCCATCGTCTCCCTCCTCCTCTGGGCTGTGGGCTCATGGGCCGCGTGGCGGGGCCGCAGCCGTCTGGCCTGCTGGACGACCATAGCGGGACTGGCCGTGTTCATGGCGTTCATCATAGGGCTGTGGATATCGCTCGAGCGCCCGCCGCTGCGCACGATGGGCGAGACACGCTTGTGGTACAGCCTCTTCCTGCCCATGGCGGGGCTTCTCGTCTACAGCCGCTGGCGATACAGATGGATCCTCGCCCTCTCCACCATCCTCGCCACCGTGTTCATCGTCATCAATATGCTCCGGCCCGAGATCCACAACAAGACCCTGATGCCGGCGCTCCAAAGTCCGTGGTTTGCCCCGCATGTCATCGTCTACATGATGGCCTACGCTCTGCTCGGAGCCGCCTTTGTCATGGCCGTCTTCCTCCTGTGGCGTGGCCGACGGCGGCGACGGGGCGCAACAGTCAATGCCGCTACGATCGGAGATGGCCTTTCGGGGAATCAGCCGGCCGCCGGCTCCGCTCCCGCCCGCGGCGCCGCAGACCAGGCAAATATCGACCGTCAGGGAATGGCCATATGCGATAATCTTGTCTACATCGGCTGGGCGTTTCTGACCATCGGCATGCTCTTCGGCGCGCTGTGGGCCAAGGAGGCGTGGGGCACCTATTGGGCCTGGGACCCTAAGGAGACATGGGCCGCCGCCACCTGGTTCGCCTACCTCGTCTACATCCACCACCGCCTGCGCCACGGGGCCTCCCGCCGCTTCGCCCTATGGGTGCTCGTGGCGAACTTCCTCCTGCTGCAGATGTGCTGGTGGGGCATCAACTATCTTCCCTCGGCTCAGGGCCGGAGTGTGCACACCTACACCATGCAGTAGATCCCTGCGCCGCGGGAGAAAGTGTGTATAGGAGTGCGCGATTTAATATTCGAGCCGCGATAGCCGGGAGGCCGCTGCAGCGCGTCCTCAGCGGCCGCAGCCGCCGCGTAAGAGTGGCGGCGCGAAGGAAAATGCGAATGGGGCATTGGCGGTTGGGAGAATAGTTGTATTTTTGTGCTTCATCATTTGTTACATCACTTATCCATCCTGCCATCTCATGAAGCATTTCCACGAGACGACCATCCGCCGCTTAGCGGGCGCCGCAAGTCTTGCCGTAACTCTCATCTTGTGCTGCCTGCCGCAGTGTGCCCAGGCATTCGCCCTTATCGGCGCGCCGGCGGTTTCCGCTCAGCTGGCGGAGATCGACAGCGTGGGCGGCGACTGTGTGCTCAGCGTTGACCCCGACTACAGGCGCATCATGCTGCGGCCGCAGGTGAAGCGGTTGCCCTCTCATCTGAGCGCGGAGAGCAGCGCGTCGGTGATCGGCAACACGGGGCGCGTCTACCATTTCCGGTTGGCTACTCTCGTGGCGCCAGAGTACCTCGACTCATGGTTCCCGCAGTACAGCGGGCAGACGGCGGCGCACAGGGCGGAGATCATCGCGGCCATCCACTCCTGGTGGGACGAGCTCGAGGCGGCTCTCAACGGCCTCTTTCGCGAGCAGGTGGGCATCTCGTTCTCCATAGTCCGCAATGATAGTCTCATCCTTTTCGACTACGCCGCGGTGGCGGGCGCTGTGGACGACCGGCAGCCCCATCAGGCCATCGACATGCTCGACTGCCGCCCTTATATCGAGAGCCGCATAGGCCGCGACGACGCCTACGACCTCGGCATAGTCATCGGCGATGCGCAGCAGGGCAGGGCGGGAGTGGCCTCGCTGGGCAGCGCGCTGGGCTACAGCAAGGGGTCGGCTGTCGCCTCCAATGCGCCGACGACCATAGCCCACGAGATAGGCCACTGCTTCGGGGCGGCGCATACCCATCAGAAGGAGGACGCCAACTGCACAGAGCCCGGCACCGGCACCAGTGTCATGAGCTACGGCGCGCCGCGCGACTTTTTCGCCCTCTCCAGCATCGTGCAGATGAGGGCGGTGCTGGCCAATCTCAACTATTTCACCGACTCCGCCCGCACCCACCTCGTCGAGGTGCAGACGGACGAGCATGTCAACCGCCCATGCGCCTTCCCCGAGCTGGGCTCCGACCCTCGCCTCGACCGCAGCCGCATCCGCCCCGAGTACACCGTGACGCGCGGCAGCTGCTTCCAGTTCGCTCTCCCCGTCCTTACCGCCGACACCGCCGGCTACTTCTACTCGGTCCACCCCTTCGACATCTCGCTCAATGACCCCTCGCACAGCAATCCCTTGCGCCCCGCCTATCGCGAGAGCCGCGACAGCGTCGTCCGCTTCGAGCCCGTCTATGTCGACCCCTCGGACGTGAAGGGCAATGTGCTCATCGCCCCGTTCTCGGCCGACTCGCGGGTAGGCGACTACACCTTCCTCGCCGCCGTGAGGGATCATTCGCGCTACGACTCCCGCCGCATCCGCCTGCACATCGTGGAGGGCGAACCGTTCAGGATCACAGCCTTCGAGGCCGAGGGCAATCAGTTCTACCGCGCCATCGGCCGCACGGGCCGCGTGAAGTGGACGCCCTGCACCGAGATCTACGGCCCTGACAGCCGTGTGCGCATCCTCCTCTCCGACGACGCCGGCCTCACCTACCGCTACATTCTGGCCGACGATGTGCCCAACAGCGGCGAGGCCGACGTGATCCTGCCCTACGCCACCATCGGCACGGGGCGTTTCCACCAATGGTCCATCATGGAGAATGGCGGCCGTCTCAAGGTGGAGGTCATCGGCGAGGTCGCCTACGCCATCTATCCCGAGGAGGACTATACCTACGTCGCGGGCAATGCTTCCAGTTCCGTCTCCCGCTGCTTCACCCTCAATCCCTCCGACCAGCAGTACGCCTTCCGCACCACCGACGGTTCGCCGCTGCCGCCCCTGACTATGGCGGTCAGCAGCCTGCAGGACATCCCGCCCCGCGCCTCGCTCGTCGCCTTCCGCAACAAGAACGCCGCCACGACCTATGCGGTAGGTAGGGTGGAGGAGCAGGCCATGGGCTCCATCGTGCGCCGCAGCTATGTGGCCGACTGCAACGGCCGCGACTACACCTTTACCCAGGTATTCCGCCTGCCCGATGTGCTGACCGACAGGGAGAAGTTTGCCTATGAGCTGGCGCAGCTCGCACCCATGGCGCGGGAGCTCGCGGAGAACATCGGCCATATCGGTTACCCCGCCGCGACGCTTGAGGAGGCGAAGAGATTCCTGGCGACCTGGGCGCGCGTCTCCGGCGCGGAGGGGATCGGCGAACTGACCGCGGAGGGGCTCTCGGCGCTCCGGACGGCGCTCACCGACCTTACCGGCATCGGCGACAGCGCTATCGTGCGGCCTCAGAGCGGCCGTGTCTACCGCGTGCGCTTCTTCTGGCTCATGGCCTTCAGCAGTGCCACGCACGACATCGCTGCCGACGG
>OMUV01000113.1 GCA_900314335.1 uncultured Prevotellaceae bacterium
CGACCGTGGCGGGAGAAATGATGACCGCGGCGGGCGCTATCGCAAAGACTAAAATCAGCATTATCATGACCATAAGATTCATAACAAAGCATATCAGGACAGCAATAATAATGGCGGCAGCAATCACGACGGCCGTGTCCGTCAGCCAGAGCGTTTCGGCCCAGCAGAAGAAGCCCCTCTCGCTCGAGATGTTGCTGGGCGGCGGCAGCGAGTACTGGAACAATCAGCCCGCATGGTTTTCCCCCGCGTGGTGGGGCGATTGCCTGGTGAGGCGCGAGGTAGAGAAATGCATCCAGCTCTCCTATGCCAAGGGCCGCCTCATCACTCTGCAGGATCTGTTTACGCTCGACGACATCAGGAACGCCGAGGGCGTGGACCCCGCATCGCGGCCCTACAGTCTGCAGAGCGTCCGCTTCCCCGAGAAGGGCAAGACGGTGGTCGAGGTAGAGTCGTCCGCACGCATCTACCGCATCGACTGGAAGGCCCGCCGCGTCGTCTCGAGCCGCGCCATCACTGCGGGCTGCAAGGCCCGCGACATCAGCCGCGCCAGCGGACGCGAAGCGTATGTCCTGAAGGACAACCTCTATGTCATCAACCCCGACGGCCAGATCAAGCAGCTCTCTACGGACGGCTCGCTCGATATGGTGTACGGGCAGAGTGTGCACCGCGACGAATTCGGCATCACGAAGGGCACCTTCTGGAGCCCCAGCGGCAATCGCCTTGCCTTCTACAAGATGGACCAGAGCATGGTTACGTCCTATCCGCAGGTCAATATCTCGCCGCTCTGCGCCGACAATTGCAAGGACAGCGCCGGCGTGTCGCGCATAGCCCGTGTGGAGTGGGACAAGTATCCCATGGCCGGCGAGACGAGCCACAAGGTATATATAGGAGTCTACGACGCCGTGAGCGATAAGACCATCTACCTGCACACAGCCGACCCGACCGACCGCTACTTCACCAACATCAGCTGGAGCCCCGACGACGCCACGATCTATGTCTTTGAGCTCAACCGCGACCAGAATCACATGCAGCTCATAGCCTACGACGCAGCGACGGGCGAGCAGAAGGGCATCCTCTTCGAGGAGCGCAACGACAAATACGTTGAGCCGCTTCACCCGCTCGTGTTCCTGCCGTGGGACAAGAACGTGTTCCTCTTCCAGAGCCGCCGCGACGGCTACAATCACCTCTACACCTACGACCTCACGACCCGCAAGACTACGCAGGTGACGAGCGGCAAGTGGGAGGTGCTCGACTTCCTGGGCTTCAACCCCGACACCAGGAGCGCCATCTATGTCTCCAACGCCTCCAGACCCATCAACGAGAATCTCTACAGCGTCAGCCTTAAGACCCGCAAGGTCACGGCCCTCGACGACGGGGAGGGGCTGCATCAGGCCCTGCTCTCGCCCTCGGGCAAATACCTCAGCGACAAGGCCAGCTCGCCCCGCAAGGCGCGCTACATCAGCCTCGTGAGCACCGCTACGGGCCGCGGCACAACGATAGAGACCATCACGAAGCACCCGTGGGAGGAGCACTATCAGATGCCGGAGATCACCAGCGGCACCATCAAGGCCGCCGACGGTGTCACCGACCTCTATTACCGCCTTCTCAAGCCGACAAACTTTGATCCCTCGCACAAATATCCCGCCATCGTCTATGTCTACGGCGGCCCGCATGCGCATATGATCTACGGCTCTCACTTCTACGGCCTGCGCGGTTGGGAAGCCTACATGGCCCAGAAAGGCTATGTCGTGTTCGTGCTCGACGGGCGCGGCTCCGAGAACCGCGGCTTCGACTTCGAGAGCGTCACATTCCGCCACCTCGGTGTCGAGGAGATGAAGGACCAGATCAAGGGCGTTGACTTCCTCAAATCGCAGCCCTGGGTGGACGCCACAAAGCTCGGCGTCGTGGGATGGAGCTTCGGCGGCTTCATGACCATCAATCTCATGTGCACATATCCCGACGTCTTTAAGGTGGCCGTAGCCGGCGGCCCGGTGATCGACTGGAAGTACTACGAGGTGATGTACGGCGAGCGCTACATGGACACACCGCAGCAGAACCCGGAGGGCTACAAGGGCAGCAACCTGCTCCTCAAGGCCGGCAATCTCAAGGGCCGCCTCGAGATCATCAACGGCTACAACGACCCCACCTGTGTGCCGCAGCACACATTCAGTTTCCTGCGTGCCTGCGCTAATGCCGGCACACAGCCCGACTACTTCACCTACCCCGGCGACGGGCACAACATGTCGGGCCGCGACCAGGTGCACCTCTACGAGCGCATCACGCGCTATTTTACCGACTACCTGAAATAAAAGTTCGTACATCTACAGATAAGGCGCCGGGGAAACTATGTCTCTCCGGCGCACTTTCTTAAATAGCCCACCCGACTTAAGTAGCCCACCCCTTTAGCCATTGCAGATGAAATCCTCCGGCCTGCATTTCTCCGACCATGCGCTCCTCATGCTTATCCTGCCGATAGGCGGGGAACTGCTGCTCCACTACACCGTGGGCATCGCCGACTCGATGATGGTGGCGAGCGTCGGCGAAGCCGCCGTGTCGGGTGTGTCGCTCATGGATTTCGTCATCTCCTTCTTCAATTCCATCCTCACGGCTCTGGCCTTCGGCGGCGGAGTGGTCGTGGGGCAGCAGCTTGGCGCTGGCGGCGACGGGCGCAACCCGGCCGCCTCGCTCCAGACGGTGCTCATCCTCCTCATCGCGGGCCTGCTGCTCATGGGTGCGGCCATAGCGCTCAGCCCGTGGCTCACCGGCGGCCTCTTCGGTCCGCTGGCGCCCGAGGTGAAGGCCAACGCCGACGTGTATATCCGCATCCTCGTCTATTCGCTGCCCTTCATGGGTCTCTACAGCGCGGGCGCCGCCATCTTCCGGGCCTACGGCAATACGTCGCTGCCGCTCAGGGTGATGACTGGGGCCAATGTGCTCAATGTGGCAGGCAATGCCGTGGCCATCTACCTGATGGGGGCCGGCACGGCCGGCGTAGCCGTCTCGACGCTCGTGGCCCGCATCCTCGCGGCCGTGCTCATCCTCGCCCTGCTCAGCGTGCGCCTTCACCGCGCGGGCGAGAGCCCCGGCCGCGGCCTGTCGATGTCGCTCTGGAGGGTGATAGTGCGCCTCGGACTGCCCTACTGCTTTGAGAATGGCATGTTCTACCTGGGGCGTGTGCTGGTGCTGATGATGGTGGCCTCGTTCGGCACCGCCGCCATCGCCGCCAACGCCGTGGCCCAGGCCATAGTGCTCTTTCAGGTGCTCCCGGGCATGGCCGCCGTGACGGGCATCACCGTAGTTGTCTCGCGCTGCGTGGGCGCGGGCAGTTACCACCTGGCGCGCTTCTACACACGCCGCATCGTCAGGGGCATCTACCTCGGTCACGTGGTGAGTTGTGTGGCCGTGTGCACCGCCCTGCCTCTGATCCTGGACATCTACGGTCTGCCGCCTGAGACCACCGCCCTGGCGCGCACCATTGTGCTCATCCACGCCGCCTTTACCCTCGTCGTATGGCCTGCGAGCTACGCCCTGCCCGCCACCTTCCGCGCCGCGGGCGACACACGCTTCCCCATGATCGTGAGCGTCGTGTGCATGCTCCTCTGCCGCGTGGCCTTCTCCTGGATGCTCGGTGTCTGGGCCGGCATGGGCGTCGTGGGCGTATGGCTGGGCATGTTCGGCGACTGGATCGTCAAGGGCGTCATCTTCCTCTGCCGCTACAACACCCGCGCCTGGGAGAAATACCGCATACGCCAGGTATCCTGATTTATAATAATCCTCATCGCTATGCCCCTTACCAAACTATCGCACCAGCTTCGCCTCATGGCCCTCCTCTCCGGCAATACCACGCTCGGCATCGACGAGGTGGCCGCGCGCCTCGGGCTCAGCCGCCGCAGTGTCTACCGCTACATCGAGGCCTTCCGCGACGAGGGTTTCGTCGTCACGCACAGCGGCGATATCTACTGCCTCGACAAGGGTTCGCCGTTCTTCCGCCAGGTGTCGGGCAATGTGCTGCTCAGCGAGGCGGAGGCCGCCGCCGTGCTGCGCCTCATCACGGGCACCTCCCGCAAGCAGGCCGTGCTGCGCTCCCTGCGCGACAAACTGGCGCGGCTCTACGACTACGGCATCTTCGCCTCCGTAAGCGGCGACGACGGCCCTCTGGCCGGCAATATCTCCCTTCTCTACGAAGCCGTCCGCCAGCATCTCACCGTGGTCCTCAGGGGCTACCGCTCCCTGCGCTCCGAGACCGTGACGGACAGGATCGTGGAGCCCTACTGCTTCCTCTCCGGCGGCGACGATATCCGCTGCTACGAGCTCTCCAGCGGCCAGAACAAGACCTTCCGCCTCTCGCGCATCGGCAGCGTCAAGCTCCTCGATGTCAAATGGAGCAACGCCGCCCGCCACGACCGCCTGCTTGCGGACGACTTCGGATTCACCGGCGAGCCCGTCGACACCATCAGCCTGCGACTCTCGCCGCGCGCCGCCGCGCTCCTCGGCGAGGAATGCCCGCACTCCACCGCCCACACCCTTCCCCACGCCGACGGCAGCGCCGACTATACCGCCGAGGTGTGCAGCTATCTGGGCCCCGCGCGCTTCGTTCTCGGCCTCTTCGAGGAGATTGATGTAAAGGGTTCCACTGAATTCATAAAATACCTCCGGCAGAAGGCGAAAGATTTAACAGAAAAATTCTCTCTGTGACGTATTCTGTCACAAAAGGCGAGTTCCTTTGCATCGTCAATCAAAATAACGAAAGCGATGAAAAAGGAACTTACCATCATGCCCTCGGACCTCCGCATGCAGGAGACCGGCACACACACTATCAGCACATTCTTCTCCACTCTGCGCCGCCGCGTCCTGACGCTGACGCCCGTGCAGCGGCTCGCGGCGCTCTTCAGCGATCTCAGCGGCGAGGCGGTCAGTCCGCTGCTGACGCTCCGCATCGTCCACGCCTCCGTCGCCGTGGGATGCCTCCTGATGGTGGGCACAAGCAGCGGCGTCGCACTGCTGCTGACGAGCCTCTGGAGCCTCGCCGCCTGCCTCCAGTTTCTCAGGGACGCCCACTGAGGGCGGAAGGGCTCAGCACGCGGATTTCCGGCGATGAACGGCATGCATCCCGGAGGGCATTTTATACGCCCCGGAACAGGTCGAAAAATGGCCTTTGCAAATGTCTGGAAATCAGCGCTCCGCAAAGGCCAAAATTATGTTTGAGATGAGTGAAATTAACTCAAACATGTTTTTCCTCATCTCAAATGTAATTTTTGAGTTTTGCGGAAAGTTTTTTCGGACAGTGCGGAATGCCCTTTTCAAAATGCGGAAAAAGGCCGTGTTTTCGAAAGGCGAAATTAAATCACGGGACAGGAGGCTGAGGACATCCATCGGCGGAAATCATGCCTCCATGCATGCGCAATCATAGCCGGGAGGGCCGCCGCAG
>OMUV01000132.1 GCA_900314335.1 uncultured Prevotellaceae bacterium
CTGTCAGCGGATGGCCTGCCGGACGTTTCTTCAGGCTTCTGTATTCTCTCCGGCCTCGTCCGGCGCGCCCTCTGCTGTATCGCTTCCGCTCTGCGCCTCCGCGCCTTCGTACATCTTCTTGATGTATAACGTGCGAAACTGCTTGGGCGAAACGCCGGTGAAGTTGCGGAAGTAGCGCCCCATGCAGGACACATTGTCGAAGCCGAGCTTCAGCGCCACCTGCTTGATAGTATTCTCGGGCTTGAGGAGCTCGCGCTTGATGTCCTTGACGGCGTACTCGGTAATGAGGTGGAGCGCCGTCTTGCCGCTCACACGCATGCAGATGGCCGCCAGATGGCGGTTGGAGATGTTCAGTTTCTCGGCGTAGTACTCCACCTTCCTTTCTCTCGGGTACGTGGAGGAGAGCAGGTCGAAGAAGCGATTGAACTCGACCTCGCTCTTGTAGAAGTTGTGCGGCCTGATCTCGATGTGCTGGGAGAACACGTCGGTGAAGTAGCACGTAGAGGCCCGCATGAGCGCTTCAAGCACCTCCTTGTGGTGGCGGAGCGGCTTGCCGGAGATTGTGGCCTTGAAGAGGATGCTGTAGTACCTGATGATCTGCGACTCCTCCACGTTGAGGTGGATGACTGGGTTCTGCTCGATAACGACCTTGATGTCCCAGGAGTTGGCCATGAGCACGATGTTCTGCATATACTCCGGCGAGACACAGAGGCAGGCGCACTCGAAATCCATGCTCTGCATCATGTGCTCCAGGATGTGATTGGGGCGGCAGATGATGAGGTCGGAAGGCCCGACATTGCAGGTCGTGCCGTTGACGGTGATCATGCCATGGCCCTTGGTGCAGAGCGCGATGATAAAGTTCTCCAGCTTGACCCGCTTGCTCAGCGTGATGTCGCGGATGTTGTCAAACACGATGATATCCTCGTCGGCAAAGGTAGCGTGGCTGAGGATGTCGTCCTTGGTTGAGGTAGAATTGTTGTTGCCGGTTACCATAAGATAAATTGCTGTTATTGTTATATCCCCCTTGCCACCCGTGCGTGAGGACGTCCGGGAGACAAGGGGGATTGTGCTACTTGTTGATGCTGACTGAGCCAGTGCCGATGTTCTGTCCGTCGGCAAAGATGTCGCAGCGGTAGGAACCTGTGCTGAGAGTCTCGCCCACGGGGATGTAGAGCGTGACTGACTGCTCCTCGCCGGAATATTCTATCACCCTGGAGGCGGAATATTGCAGGCTCTTGTTCTCGTAGCTGAACGATCCCGAGGCATTGACCACGGAGCCCGTAGGCTGGAGGAGCCGCACAAAGATGTTGCGGTTGCCCGTAGAGGCGGTGATATTCTTGGTGATGGTGAAGTGGACCACGAAGCGTGTCACGTCCTTGATCTTCTTGGCATTCTTGCCGCGCTTGTTCTGGGCCGACACTGATATGCCCGTCGCGTCGAGCTGCGAGGCGATGGCCACCTTCTCCGCCAAGCCGGCTTTCTCCGTGTTGAGCGAAGTGATCTGAGCCGTGGCTTCGGTGTACTGCGCCTTGACGTGGGCGTTCTCGTCGACAAGGGCCGAGTTGACCCGCTGCAGCGAGTCGACCTGCAGGATGTAGCTCCTCAGGACGGCGCGGACGGTGGCGAGCTCCTTCTTGAGGCGGGTGATCTCCTTGGCGTCATCGCTCTTGACCCTCTTGAGCTCGGCCAGCAGGTTCTCCGTGTGCTTCTGCTCCTTGTTGAGCTGATCCATGAGCGAGTCGTTCTTGATGGAGTGCTTCAGTTCGTCGTACTGGAGGGCAAACTGTGAGTACTCGTTCTCCATCTCCTTCTTGTCGAGGGAGGCGAGCTGCTGGAGGTCGTTGTTGGCCTGCTTCTGCTTGTGCAGGTTGACCAGCGTGTAGCCCAGTCCGCCCAGCAGGAGCACTATGATAATTACTGCGGGAATAATAATCGTTTTCTTCTTCATCTGTCTGTATATTCTGTATAAATACCGGACAAAGATAGGCAAATTCTGCCTAACTCAGCACCTAATATATGCTAAAACGGCAAATCATCGTCATCAACGGGAGTGTTGTCGAACGGCGCGGCATCAGCAGAGGCCGCCGCGCCTGCCTGCTGCGGGGCCGCACCGCCCTGCTGGGGAGCAGAGACAGCCTTCAGGTCATCGCTCGAGAGGATCTTGTTGACCTCCTCTTCGGTCCTGAGCAGCTTCTCCTTGCAGTATTTTACGAGCTCCTGCGCCCTCTTGAGATTGTCCGTAAGATCGTCGATGTTCATCTCGTTGTTCTCCACCTGGCGCACGATTTTCTCCAGTTCATCCATTGCGCTGGCGTATGTCATATTCTCTTTATCCATAATCTACTAAGTATTTTGTTCTTCGTTGTTCGTTTTCGCTTCGACGCGGCTCTTCACCTCGCCCTTCTCAAAGCGCGTGGTAATGACGTCGCCCGCCCTGAGGCTCGCGGCATCCCTCACAGCCCGGCCGTCCTTTAATGTCAGCGAGAAGCCGAGGCGGAATATTCTCTCCGGCCCTGCAAATTTAAGGCTTTTGTCCGTAGATGCGAGCTTCTGCTTCTCCAGTTGCAGCATCGTCGACACCGCGCCGCGGAGCCTGACTATTTTGAAATCAAATGCGTTTCGACCGCCGGAGACAATATTTGCACTGCCCGCGCGGAGCCGCTCCCCATCGCGCGTAAGCCGGGTGAGCTCGCTGTTGACGAGGCCGTGCGTACTGTTGTTGAGGCTGATGCTGAGGCGCATCTGCTGCATCCGCTGCGCGTAGCAGACATTGCTGACGGCCCGCGGCAGGCCCGAGACGATGTCCCTGAGCTGAGTGCGCGCCCCGGAGATGGCGAGGGCGAATGCGCTGCGCGTGTCCTTGATGTCGGAGATGAGCCGGCTCTTCTCGCTGCTCACTATCATGCGGCTCTTGCCGAGCCCGGCGGTGATGAGCGCCAAGCGGTGCTGCTCGCCCGTGATGATCGTGGCGGTGCGCTTGCACAGTGTCTCCATACATTGCGTGAGGCTCTCCATCTCGTGGTCGGCCCGCTCCACGAGGAAGTCGGCCACAGCCGTCGGAGTCTTGAGGTGGACATTGGCCACAAGGTCGATGACCGTCTCATCGCGCTCGTGACCTATGCCGGTGATGACGGGCAGGGGAAACTGGGCGACGTTGGCCGCCAGCGGGTAGGACTCGAAGCCGTTGAGGTCGCTCACTGCCCCGCCGCCGCGCATGATGGTCACCGCGTCCCACTCCTCGATCTCCTGGGCTATCCTGTTGAGCGCCGCTATCACGGAGCTCTCCACGCTGTCGCCCTGCATGATGGCCGGGAAGAGCTGGACGCGGAAACGGTAGGCGGCGCCGTGGGCGGCGAGCTGCGTCATAAAGTCGCCGAAGCCCGCAGCGGTGCTGCTCGAGATCACGGCGATGCGCAGCAGCGGCCGCGGGAGCGTCAATTCGCGATTCATATTGATCACGCCGTCCGCCTCAAGCTGCGCGAGTATCTGCTTCCTTCGCCTCACCATGTCGCCGAGCGTGTACGAGGGGTCGATGTCGTAGACGATAAGCGAGAGGCCGTAGCGCTCGTTAAAGTTCACCTTCACCCTTACCAGCACCTTGATGCCGGCACAGAGCGTCTGCCTCGTCTCCCGCTCGAAGCGCTGCCGGAGCACACGAAATGTGTCGTACCAGATGATGCCGTTCACGGCGGCTATGTCGCGGCCGGCGTCGTCCTTCTCGATAAACCGGCAGTAGTAGTGGCCGGAACTGTTCTGCCGGCCCTCGCTAATCTCGGCCCTCACCCAGTAATAGGAGGGGAAGCGCTCGCGGACGCTCTGCGAGAGGGCGTGCAGCAGTTCGGAGAGCGATACAGCGTTATTTGCCATTGCCCTTGCGATAAGCCTCGTAATAGTCCGGTATGCCGTAGCCGAAGATATTGTCCGGATGATTGTAACGTGTAGAGCTGGAATGCAGCAGACGGATTATCTCCACCGGCTTCAGGGACGGAAGCGCCTGCATCAGGCAGGCCACCATGCCGGCGGTGACTGGCGAGGAGAACGAGGTGCCGCTGGCTCTGCCGAGGCGGCCGTTGCCCCTGACTACGGCGTCGGCCACACCCATAGCCATCACGTCGGGCTTTACCCTTCCGTCGGTCGTGTTGCCGATGGAGGAGAAGTCAGCGTTGCGGTCGGTGCGGTCCATAGCGCCCACGGTCAATATATTATCGGCGTCGGCCGGTATACCGATGAGCTTCCATGCCTCATCGCCCGCGTTGCCGGCGCTGTTGCACACCAGCAGTCCCCTTGAGGCCGCGAGCGAGGCGCTTCGTGAGACAAGATGCGTCTTGCCGTCGAGCTCGGTATAGCGGACATTCTGCGATGCGTCATCAAAGGTGTTATAACCGAGGGAACTGTTGACCACATCGGCTCCCACGCTGTCGGCAAACTCGATGGCTGCGGCCCACGTGTCCTCCTCCGAGGGAGTCTCGGAATAGCCGTCCTCGCTTACCAGAAGCCAGAACGACGCCCCGGGAGCCGTGCCTACGATCTGGAAGGGCTTGTTGGCTCCCATGCACGAGAGGACGCATGTGCCGTGGTCGCCCTCGGCAAAGACGCTCCGCTGCGGCCGCACAAAGTTGTGCGTGCCGAGGATGCGCACATTGTCGAGCAGCGGGATGGTATCGGCGTTGAGGAATCCGCCGTCGATAATGGCGATGGTCATGCCCTGACCGAGAAATCCGGACTCGTGCATCCGCACGCCGCCTATGCCGTTAATCTGATCCCAGGCGTCGCCATAATAGTTGCTGCTCCTGCCCACGTCCCCGCGGAACACTTTGTAGCGCTCGGGCACACTGTCGCTCACTGACGCAGGCCCGTAATAAACGTTCGTGACGGCCTTGACGAAGGGCAGGCGGGCTATCCTGTCCGCTACCGTTGCGTCGCTGTCGGAGACGAGCGCGGTGTTGTTCCACTTGCTCGTACACAGCACCTTGGCGCCCGTGGCGGCCACGGCGTTGACATACTTGGGCGTGACAGGCAGGTCGTACCAGTCCACCTTGATATGCCATTTCTTGCGGCGCGCTATGGCTTTCTGAGACAGAAACTGCTCAGGCTTGCTCTTCACAAAGGGAGATTCTTTCTTGTCGGTAAAGTAGACGCGGAATTTGTGTATCTTTCCCACCTCGGCGTGCGCCGTGGCGAAGGCGGCCATAAAGGCCAGAAGTATCAGGGTTCTCGCTATTCTCATCTTGATGATTTCTAAAGAATTTTCTGTCGTTTTCCTCTGTCCGGGAGTCGTTATATTCGACTCCAAAGTTAACAAAAATTTCAAACACCTGCTTCAGAAAATTCTCCTGATTGTATGTACCGTCACGAGCCAGCCCTCGTTTACATTTCAAGTTGTCACGGCAGAGGCAGGCCTTATTATATATATGCGTGTCAGAAGGAGGAATCATTCCTGCCCGGACGCGGCCGCAGAGAGATGGATTTTTATGCATTTGGGGAATGAACCAAATCCGTCTCACAGGTCATCCAAATCGCCTTTGTAAATATGTGATAATCAACGCACTCAAGAGGGTAAAACTACAAGGCACCTGAGGAGAACTACATTTGAGATGTTTTCACTCAGGTGCCTTGTGAGATACCACTTATTCGGAACATTTTTTCAAATGTGGGGAATATGGTCTCTCAAAAGTGAATATTCATCTATTATTCACTTTTTATGCATCGCCTTAAGCATTCCGGGATGCGCCTGATGGTATGCAATATTCCGCCTGCCTGCGGAGGAAAGTTATTTATCGGTCATTTCCGCCAATCATGGGACACTATCCGGAGAAAATGATTAATATTGCATATTAATATGGGGCAGTCTGTGGCAGTCGCAATTATTGCCGCGGGCAATGGGCCTCAGGGCAACATTCTGCACCCGCGACCAAAGAATAATAATACGCAAATATATGAAGAGAATCATATTTTCGTTTTTGGTAACGCTCATCGGTCTCACAGCCGTGGCCGATGACGTGATCGGCACCAAGTACACCATCAAGGTGAACGCAGCGAACGGCACATTCTACAGCAAGGGGACAGAGACCGGGCAGACGTGGAACAATCTGTGGACATCCACCTCCACCGCGCCGGCGCTCCGGCTCTCGACCGCGGCCAACAACATGAGCAAGCAGACGGACGCAGACATCACGCTGGCCTCCGGCGCCGCGCAGACATCGACCTACACGCTGTGGGTGTCGGGCAACTACAGGATAACGGGCTATTCGTTCATCGGCAAGGCCGGCAACGGGAAGCAGACATTCACCTCGGCCGACGGCGGCAGCCTTGACTTCCGGGCCTCGGCCAATGTGGACATACAGCTCAGCGGCATGAGCGTGCGCTCCACCACCTTCACCATCAGCGGTGACAATGTGGGCATCACGGGAGTGCTGACCGTCAACGTCGTAAGGGCAGACTTCGCGCCCGATGTCACGGTCGTGCAGGGATATCAGACGGCCGGCCGCGGCTCGAGGGCCGTGCTCCTCTGCGCACGCTTCGGGGGCGAGGCGGACAACCCGTACCGGATAGACAATCTCGGCGTCACGCTGAAGGACAATACCTCCGCCCTGACAGACCGGCTGGAGGTGTACACGACGGAGCAACCGGAACTGCTGTCCGACGCAGCGGCCAAGCCCATAGCCACGGCGGCGCCCGCCGGAGATGTCTCGATAGACCTGAAGGACTGCGACATCAAGACCGCCGGCGTTCATTACCTCTGGATCACGGCTTCCGTCAAAGCCGACGCGGCGGTAGGCGACTCGCTCGACGCGCTGCTGGAGACGGTGAGCTACACCTACAAAGGTCAGAGCTATACGGTGACGCTCCACGACGATCCCGAGGGCGTTGCCAAAGTATTCGCCTGCCAGTCCTTCCCGTTCGTGCCCACGACTTACGGCTCACGATACTACCGCATTCCGGCTATGATAGTGGCTGGGGACGGCAGCATCGTGGTGGCCTGCGACAAGCGCTATGACAGCGACGGCGACCTGGGCGATCATAAGATAGATGTTGTCTGCCGCCGCTCTGCCGACAACGGCCGCACATGGAGCAAACCGCAGATCATAGCCGCCGGCGACGGGCAGACGGACGACAAATACGGCTACGGCGACCCCGCGCTCGCCAAGGCGCCCAACGGCGACCTGGTATGCGTCTTCGCCGCCTCAAAGAACATCTACTGGAAAGGCATTACCCACATAGGCATCACGACAAGCAAGGACAACGGCAAGACATGGAGCCCGGTGAGAGACCTGACCGCATCGCGCTTTAAGGACGAGGTAGGCGGCGCCCGTGGCAAGTTTGGCAGCCGCAGCATCTTCGTCAGCTCAGGCCGTGGCATCACGACAAAGGCGGGCGAAATCATGTTCCTGGCCAATGTACTGACCTCGCCGGACAATAACGTCGTGGGCAACTATATCCTCAAGTCCGCCGACAATGGCCTGAGCTGGACGCTCTGCAAGGAAGAGGTATATCACGGCGGCGACGAGGCCAAACTGGCCGAACTACCGGACGGCAGTCTGCTGGCCTCGGTGCGGCAGAACGGGGCGCGCGGCTTCAATCTCGGCGACGCAACAGGCAAGAAATGGCAGAAGCAAAGCCGCAGCACCACCCTCTCGGGCAACGCGTGCAACGCAGACATACTCTCCTACAGCGACAGGCTCCTGCTCCACTCCATCCTGAGCAACACCGGTTCGCGCCGCGACATCAGGATATACGGCAGCACCGATCAGGGCAAGACATGGGCCGAGGCAGAGAGGGTGCAGAGCGGATATGCCGGCTATTCGACCATGGAGAAGCTCCCTTCGGGCGATGTGGCGCTGCTCTTCGAGGACGGTTCATATGGCGATAACGGTTACACCATCACCTTCGTCACCATTCCCGCCGAGAGAGTGAACGCTTATCTCTCCGCTGCCGGCGGAGCGATGTAATCCGCCTGGGAAGCGCCATTCTGCGGGAAACATTCTCTCTCTTACGGAATATATTTGCCTTCTGCGGAATTCAGGACAAAATCGGAAGCCAGCAAACTTTCAAACACACGTCAGACTCTTCCCGAAGCGCGAAGAATTCTTCTCTACACAAGTCTTTGTATTCCCGACGCCGCGTATTATCCTTCCCGACACAGCATAAAAAAGCCTGGCCGCAATGGTCAGGCTTTTATGATAGAGAGATATAGTTGTCTGTTTACTCGGCCTTGGGAGCTTCGGCAGCGGGCTCTGCGTTCTCAGCAGGCTCAGCAGCGTCTTCCTTCTTAGCCTCGGCAGCCTCTTTGGCAGCGGCTTCCTTAGCGGCCTTCTCGGCCTTAGCCTCAGCCTTGAGACCTTCCTCGGTCACCTTAGCGTCCTCGTCTACTACCTGGAAAGGCACCTCGACGGACACTTCCTTGTGAAGGTGTACGGTGGCGGTGTACTCGCCAATCTCCTTAACGCCCTTGATGTCGATGCGCTTGCGGTCGATGTCGAAGCCGGCTTCCTTGAGCTTGTCGGCTATCTGCACATTGTTCACCGAACCGTAGATTACACCGGTGGGGCTCACCTTGGTAGCGATCACGAGCGTGGGCACAGCCTTGAGCTTCTCGGCCAGAGCCTCAGCCTCCTGCTTGATCTTCTCCAGCTTGTGTGCTCTCTGCTTGAGCTTCTCGGCCAACACCTTGCGGGCGCTCTCAGAAGCTATCACGGCAAGGCGAGAGGGGATAAGATAGTTGCGGCCGTAGCCGTTCTTTACCTTTACTATATCGTCCTTATATCCTAATCCCTGGACGTCTTCTAACAGTATTACTTCCATTGTCTTTTCTCCTCTTTAATTATTTCATCAAGTCAGTTACAAAGGGAAGCAGAGCCAAGTGACGTGCACGCTTTACGGCCTGAGCCACGCGGCGCTGGTATTTGAGGGAAGTTCCCGTGATGCGGCGCGGCAGGATCTTGCCCTGCTCGTTGAGGAATTTCTTGAGGAACTCGGGGTCCTTGTAATCGATGTATTTGATTCCGCTCTTCTTAAAGCGGCAGTATTTCTTCTTCTTAAGCTCTATTGAAGGCGGAGTTAAGTATCTGATTTCCGAATTTGACTGTGCCATTATTTTGTCTCCTCTTTAGTTTCTTCGTTTCTCTTGTTACGACGCTTCTCGGCGTACTGTGCTGCATACTTGTCGAGCTTCACGGTAAGGAAGCGGATCACACGCTCCTCACGACGGTATTCCGTCTCGAGCTTCTTCATAAGTTCAGGCTCCGACTTGAATTCTAACAGCTGATAGAATCCGGTCGTCTTCTTCTCGATGGGGTAAGCCAACTTCTTAAGCCCCCAATTCTCCTCGTTCAGAATCTCTGCGCCATTGTCGGTCAGGAGCTTCTTGAACTTGTCAACCGTTTCCTTCATCTGCTCAGCAGACAAAACGGGAGTCAAAATGAAAACGGTCTCATACTGGTTTATCATTACTCTTGGTTTATTGGTTAATAATGTTTTGATAATCGGCTGCAAAAATAGTAATTTCTCTTTTATCAGCCAAATAAGCCGGGAGGTTTTTTGAGCAGAGGCAAGCCTTAGGGCGCTCCGCGGGGCTCTGAGGCGGGCCGCGGTGTCCGATATGGCAGATTTTGCTATCTTTGCAGCGCCAAATCAACCATAGCATGGACCCCCTTGTAGATATTGACGCGCGCCTGGTGTTCGCCATACTTAGCGGTAAGGTGTCCAAGGCCATCAACCGCGAGCTGGTGAGCAACTTCAAGCGCGCCGGCATAGCCCTCACGCCGCAGGAGTGGAATGTGCTCCAGCAGCTCTCGCACAAGAGCAACGCTTCGCAGCAGGAGCTCTGCGAGGCCACCTACACCGAGCGCTCGTATATGGCCCGCCTCATCGACAGCATGGTGGGGCGAGGCCTCGTGACGCGCACCCTCAACCGCTTCGACCGCCGCAAGAACATCGTACGCATCACCGACAAGGGCAAGGCAATGCAGGAAGCCTCCGTGCGCTCCGCCCTCTTCACCCTGCGCGTAGCCCTGCGCGGCACAAGCCTGAGCGAAATACGCACCACACAGGACGTGCTGCTGCGCATGTTCAACAATCTCACCACAGCCCTCGACGAGAAGCACGACCGCACCTCGCCGCAGGTGTACGATTAGCCTCGAATCAACCTATAATTATATATAATGGAAATCTCACGCGACAAAACCCTCAGGGACTGGATAACGGCCGTGCGCCCGTGGTCCTTCACCACCTCCTCCGTGCCGGTGCTCTTCTCGCTGGCCTACCTGTTCTACCTCTGCGCCCTCTCCGGCGGCACGATGCACACAGACTGGTGGAACGCCGTGCTCTGCCTGCCGATGATGATGCTGCTCCACGCCGCCGGCAATCTGATAAGCGACTACTACGACTACACGCGCGGTGTGGACGGGCCCGACTGCCCCAACGGCGTGACCTGGATACGCAGCGGACTGTTCTCGCCGCGCGAGGTGCTCGCCTACGGCCGCATCCTGCTCTGCGCCGGGGCTGCCATCGGGCTCATCCTGCTCCTGCGCACCGGGTTCTCCGCCCTTTGGCTCGCCGCCTTCGCGCTGCTTGTGCCGCTGCTCTACTTCTACCTCAAGGCCCACGCCCTCGGCGACCTCGACATCCTCATAGGCTTCGCCCTGCTGCCCACGCTCGGCACCGTCTACGTCGCCACCGGCATCTACCACCCCGAGACACTGCTGCTGTGCCTGCCCTTCGGCCTACACATCGTGGCCATCCTCCACGCCAACAACACCCGCGACATCGCCTCCGACCGCCGCGCAGGTCTCATCACCCTCGCGGGCAAGGCAGGCCCGCGGCTGTCGCGCCTCATCTACATCGCCGAGATCACCCTGCCCTACGTGCTCGTCGCCGTGTTCATCCCGCTGCTGAGCCTCACGCCGTGGCCTCTGCTGGTGCTCCTCACCCTGCCGCGCGCCGTGAGAAACATCCGCACCATGCTCTCCTCGCGTCAGCGCGGCGCGAAGAGCATCGCCACGCTCGACCAGGCGACGGCGCAGTATCAGATGATGTTCGGGATGCTCTACACCATAGGATTTGTCATAGGAGGAATAATGGAATATGTATAAGGATATGACTAAAAGTATGCGGCCCGTGTGGGCCTCCGTCGCCGTAGCCGCCGCGCTGTGGTTTGTGATGTTCTCGCCCCTGACCGCGGCGCATGTCAACTTCTGGGTCGTGATGACCTGCGCGGCCGTCACGCTCACCACGCTCTCCACCATCTTCGGCCGCGAGTGGATAGGCAGCCTCCGCCCCACCGTCCACAACATCCTCCTCGGCATCGCGATAGCCTTCTGCCTATGGTGCGTGTTCTGGGTGGGCGGCAAAATAGCGCCGCTGATCCTGCCGTTCGCCTCCGAGCAGGTGGGCATGATCTACTCGACCCGCGCGCAGGCCTCGCCCGTGGTCATCGCCGCTCTCCTGCTGCTCATCATCGGCCCGGCGGAGGAGATCTTCTGGCGCGGCTTTGTACAGCGCCGCCTCATGGAGCGCTACAGCCCCAACGCCGGTTTCCTGATAGCCACGGCCCTCTACACGCTCATCCACATATGGGCGCTCAATTTTATGCTGCTTGTCGCCGCCCTTGTGGCCGGGTTCGCGTGGGGGCTCATCTACCGCTTCTTCCCGCAGCGCCTCACGGCCCTCATCATCTCCCACGCCCTCTGGGACGCATTCGCCTTCGTCATCCTTCCGTTCTGATTACCAATCGTTTTCACGCTCGTCTGACAGTGCTTTACGGGCGGCCTCACAGGGCCGTAGCACAAGGGAAAATTCTACTACGAGATAAAATAATTCTACTGCGAGATAAATGATCGTCTACTACGAGATAAAAAAATTTATCTCGTAGTAGACTGAGCGTCTGATGCGAGAAGAATTTTATCCGGTCGTATCGGGCTGAAACGGCCTCCGCCGACGGGGCATTTTACATTATAATGCATCCCTCCGGGAAGGTATCAAATGCCCGCGCGGAGGCATCCGGACAAATTCCTTACGCCTTCCGAACGTGGGCGGAGGCATCCGGACAGAATTCGAACGCCATTCGAAGCGGGTTATATCGGTCGCGGGAAATAATAAATCCGGTGCGGGGAATCGCCTTCCCCACACCGGAAAATTTTTATTCTTTGTATTCGTCGCCGCTTATGGCCGGCGGATTTTCATCTCATGACAAAGCCACCCTTTGTCAGTAACCTCAGGCGGCGCGACGCAATAGTAGCGGTGCGCGCGGGGCTCTAACGGTAGTCCTCCTTGAGCCGCACGTAATTGTCGGCAAACTTGCGCGCCTCGCCCGCGTCGGCGGGCTTGTTCATCCGGCGCGCCGGCACGCCGGCCCATATCTCGTAGGGCCCCACCTTCGTGCCGCCGAGCACCACAGCGCCGGCGGCCACGATGGCGCCCTCGCCTATCTCGGCCCCGTCGAGCACTACGGCGTTCATGCCGATGAGCGCGTCGCGATGGACAGTGCAGGCGTGCACCACAGCGCCGTGGCCCACGGTGACGCGGTCCTCGAGCACTGCGGGCAGGTTGGTCGCCGTGTGGATGCAGGCGCAGTCCTGAACATTGACGCCGTCGCCCATGCGTATGCCGGCCACGTCGCCGCGCAGCACGGCGGAAAACCAGACGCTGCAGTCGCGGCCCATCACCACGTCGCCGATGATCGATGCATTCTCAGAGAAGTAGCAACCCTCGCCCCAGCGGGGCTCGTGGTCGCGGTAGGATTTAATGAGCGCCATAGGTCAGTTTACCGTTACTTCCTTAAACTGCACCTGCATCCACGGCAGGAGCTGCGATGACTTGGTGATGATGAGCTGCCCCTTCTGCTCGGAGAGGAAATGGTAGAAGTAGCGCGCCTTGCCCTGCATGAGCGGGTCGGAGGTCATGTAGTAGACGGCGCGGACGAAGGGATAATTGCCCAGCGCGATGTAGGCCTGGAAGGGCTTGTAGCTGTTGTCCTTCTCGGGCACGGTGGAGTTGCTCACGCTCATCACCCTTACCTTGGGCAGGAAACTGAGATTGGTCGTGTCCTCCTCATTGCGCAGCCAGTCGACGCCGATGATGCCGATGGCCTTGGGATTCTTCTGGATATATTCGATGACGTCCGGGTTGGTCTTCTGGGCGTAGACATTTCCCTTGAGGGCCTTGCCGCCGCAGATGCTGTCCTCGACATAGCGCACTGTGGACGACTGTGTGTTGTCGAACACGAGCTGTATCTCGCCGCTCTGGTGGGCGTACTTGATCTGGTCCCAGCGTGTCACCTGGCCCGTCACGATGCGCATCACGTCGTTGGCCGAGATGAGCGTGTCGGGGTTGGAGCGGTTGACGATGAGGGCGATGGCATCGGTGGCGATGCGCTCGGTCATGACGTTGAGGTTCTTGCTTCTGAGGAGGTCCTTCTCCTTGTCAGAGAGCTCGCGCGTCGCCAGGCACGAGCGCACACTGTCCTTGAGGAACAGCTGCAGCGCTTCCGACTCGCTGCAATAGACGTACTTGAACGTGGCCTCGGGGCTCTGCAGATTAAACTGATACATCTCCTCGTCCATAATCGGTTTGAAGGTCTCGTCGATAGCCACCTTGATCAGGTCGGGGTCACCCTGCTGCTTACTGCCGCCGCCGCAGGAGACGAGCGGGAGCGTCAGGACCGCCGCGATAAGGCAATAGATAATGCGCTTCATAATGCTTTGGTATATTATATTTGTTTGCGGGGCAAAGGTATTAAACTTCCACCATTTCACAAAGCAGAAGGACCTGAAATCAATCTACCCCTCACGGGGCGGCCCGCGCATCGCGGCCGGAGCAGAACTCCGGCCGCCGCGAACTTATGACCCGGGCGTGACCTTGATCTTCGTAATGAGCCACCGGCCGCCGACACGCGCCACGGTAAGCTCCGTCCCGTCGCCCACGGAGAACACGCCTTTCGCCACCTCCTTAATCATGCGGGCTTTCTCACGGCTCACCGTGGTATAAAATGCGCCTATCAGAGCGTCATAGCCGTACATCCCGTCCATGTCATACTCGCTGGCCGCTGCGGCGTACTGCCGTCGGGCGTCGTCGGAGAGATATTCTGCGCGGAGCGCCGCCGTCTCCTTCTCTATCTGCGCGTCCAGCGAGAAATAGACGGCCGTGTAAGCCTTATAGAAAGCGCTCAGGAATTTGTACGGCGTGCCGCCGTCCACCTTTATCTCCGGTTCCACGGCCAGGAAAAAGCTGTCGTTATTCTTCGCCTTGGTCAGCTTCGTCGTATCAAGGCCCTGCACGTACGCCACACGCAGCCGCCCGTCACGACGGTCCCTGATAACATAGAAGAGATTACTTTCCGTCTTGGTCGCCAGCCATTCGGCGCGGTATTGCATCTTATACCATCCGGTTTTAAGCCGGTGAAACTGAAGCGTCTGCTCAAAGTCGTCCGGAGTATCCTGAGCCTTCACTATCGCGTCCATATCGTGCTCTTCTCCCGCCCGGGAGAAAAGCTCGCGGGCGTGCGGCGTCAAGCAGCTGTCCAGCAGGGAACCTATTGTGTCGGTGAACTCTAAGTCGAGGACAAACCGGCGCAGGAAGTCCATCGCCGCACTGCTGTCTTCGTCGGCCACGGCGACCATTGTTGCACTACTCCGTAGCGCTTTGCCCGCCTGAAGAGCGGTGTCAGAGCCATTACTAACGCTCGCACCCTTGTGCCCCGAGCAGCCGCACGCCATAAGGCACGTGATTGCCATAAGCCAAGCCAGATTTTTTACGGTCTTCTCCATAACGAATACTCTGCTATATTTCTAAATGCACTTCCTCCCCACATATCTTTTTGCTTAAAGTCAGAGACCCATTGAGTTCCCGTATACATTGCTATATGTCCATTTTTATGACCTTTTACAGCTTCAAGAACAATTATATCCCCAGCCTTGGGAACATATCCATCTTTAGCAACCTGAACGAACCCCACTTTAGGAAGAAAACTATCATAACCACATGCCGGAACCGGATGTCCTGTCATGTCCAAACCTCCTGCTTCAAGCGCTTTTCTCACAGCCGTTGCACATTTTTTATTAACTTCACTATTATATGTCTCTGTGGCATGACTTGTTAAATAATTTATGGCGGCAGATAGATTATAAGATGAAGAACCACCCGAATGATTTCCTCCGCCCGTACCACCAGTACCACCTGTGCTTGTGCCACCTCCTGTGCCACCACCATAGCCCGTGCCACCTCCGGCACCGCCTCCGGTTTCCATGCCAGATCCGCCTCCAGTTCCACTATTTCCGTCGTCATCGCTACCGGTGTCCGGCTCGTTCCAGTTATACGATCCATCGCTAAAATCGAAGTCCGAACCATAGTCGCTACCAGAACCATAATCGCTGCCCGAACCATAATCGCTGCCCGAACCGCAACCGCTGTAGCCTTGAACAATTACAGATTTCATCACATAGGTAACCTCGCCATCATCATCCACCACATAGCCGCCTGGCCACGTGCCATTTTCAAGCATCTGTTCACATTCACTCATTGAATAGGGGTTCTCCTTAGAACCTTTTTCACTGTTTGCCATAATCTTTTTATTTTTATTGTAAATAGTTTATATATTCATCTCTTTGCTGGAATTAAGCAAAACACTCCCTTATCCACTAATTCTCCTATCTGGTGTTCTACGATTTTCCTTCCACTTTCCCTGCTTTCGGTGGTCTTTAGAGTAAAATAAGATAAAAGTTCATCCTCTAAATCACCATAGTTAATAGGACGCTCCTGTAACATGTGTAATGCCCTCATTTGCATCCTCACCACAGGTATTTCTCTTATTCCCTTGTCATAAAGACACGGAAGTATCAGTACATCCGTCAAAGGATACTGCTCCTCTATACCAAATCTGCCATGTAGAAGCTTTAGAGCTTCGGGGTGGAAAACATCAGGGAAATGATAAGTTTCTATTAATGGGTTACATTCCACACATAGAAACCTTCGCTCGTCTAACTCTGTACGCATAAGGAGGACAGATTCGGCCGACCGTTGTTCCCACAGATATAATTGGTCTTGACTAAGCGAATTCCACTCCTTCTGCTTACGCTCCAATGCATCTTCGTAGCAGGCAACACTTCGCTCTATACTCATACCGCGGAACTCTTCTATCTCTTTTGCTGAGAGTCGTCTGTGCTTTCCAGAAAACAACGCGAGGACACGTTTCAAAACTTCTGGATAAAGTCGTAACAAGGTTCGCCTTATCATCTCTACATTGTATGGGTTACGCTTATGCCCACCAAGAATATGAAAAAAAAGTCGTTGATCCCAATAGGCGAGATCGCAGAACTCGCGGCCAGAATATCCCTCATCTTTCATCGAACGCCCCAGCACGCTGAACACATCTTTACCATTAATGTCGGCTAGCACGGCGAAAAAAACCTGCTCAAATAATATATTACATCCCACCCGAGAATACGGAAGGGAACTATCATTCATGTGATTATTATCCATAAACGCAAAGGCCTCTCTGCAGTAGCTGTGGATGAATTTCAAATCCGAGCCGCCAAAAATTCCCATATTGTATGAAGCGATAGAATCCTCATGCAAAGCATCAATGATGTATTGTGGTAGCTCTATCTCCTGATGGCAAAGGATATTGTCCATCATGCGTCGATAATACACCGTACCCACCTCACGATTTTGCGCAACAAGAGGGGCAACAAGCACTTGCTGAGAGAAAGTCTTAGGCATATATATATCTCCATCTACGTGTAGGAATGGCTCAGTCTGCATAGAATAAGTCTTTACCTTAGCATATGCCCAATGCTGAGGCAAACAAAGACCATCGTCATATACTACATGTACATCGCTATATGGTAGTTTAAGTTTATCAATCAGCACATCGTAACCTCGCTGGTCTGTATATAGTTCAACCTGACCATAAAGATTGCGCAGAGAACAGCAACTCAACGACCATGACATTAGATTGTGTTCAGCATGATTCCATCCATACCCGCACTTCAGTGGATCATGGCCACCACTCCAGAAAGTCTGTATGATTCTCATAATATATTCTCTATTCGTATTTCTGTTTTGCAAATATACGTATTTTTATACACATGCGATTTATTTATAATAATTTCTCATGTTTATCAAATTATTTATTGCAGAATACGCAAGGTAACTATTGATATTAGGTAGAATATTGTTAATAATGAATGTATTTACATTCATTTCTCTGTAAAGTTAATTATCAGTGCCATTAAAAAAATGGTAGAAGCACAAAAGCAGGTAAAGAGTCAAAATCACAAATATGGAGCTTGATATTGTTTTAAATAAAACTCCATATAAAAAGGCGTATAGGTCATTTCGGGTGCTGAAATCTTTGTAACTATTTTATAAACCAATTAGTTACGATGGTTCAAAGCTTTTGAAGGTCTATTTGATGCGAGCGCATGTTCGTTATAGGTCAAGTTTTTCGCCCCGTGGCGCTGAGCAGATAGCGGCTCAAATAATTCCGCAATCCACTTCTCCTCCGCGCACAGCGCTTCACACACCCGCCGGAATGCCAAAAAGACGAATAATCCGCACCACAGGAAAGGCGCTATGCACACTTCTGAAAAACCCTTCCGCATGCGTGGCTACTCACATAGGACATGAGGAAAACTACATTTGAGATGTTTTTTCTCATCTCAAATGTAGTTTTGGCCTTCTGGAGACACTGATTTACAGTACATTACAAAGGCCCCAAAATTAGTCCCGGCCGCCCCCTGAAATACCTGATTAGTCTCACTCGCCCATGACCTGTTTCCCCCTGCCACGGCCAGCTTCCCCGGACATCTATCGCCACTATGAAAGCCCTTATATTCGTAGCGAATATTGTCCGCATGAACTAAAATCACTTTTGCAAAAGTGATTTTTAGCCATAAATCCACTTTTCCAAAAGCTATTTTGCATCTTTGTGCATACAATAAAGTCAATCAAATTCCCTGATTATGGAGCAGCAAGACATTCTCCCCCCTTCTGACCGTCTATCATCGCAGACTCTCAATGACAAGCCTGCGATTCACACGCTTCCCGCATGACAAAATAAACTTGAAGTCAAGGCTGACAGGCATCCGCGGCTCACGCGGTTCAGGCAAGACCTTCGACCAGATCAAGGATGAGCCCGACAGCTATCTTGCCATCGATGATATCGAGACTGGAGCAGGCAACAGAATTCCCCTGTGGATGTTTGGCTTGCTCTATTGAATCTCATCTACTTATACAATTATCCGTTCACATTGACGAGCTATACCTTGTATGAATGCCTTTGCTAAAGAACTTTTACCACTATCTTGTCACAGGGCTACATCTGCGCAACAAGTTTATCCAATTCAGTTAAGAGAAAGTCCTCGATACCTATATAATAAATGCCATTCTCGTCGTACCAAGGTTTGATAGATTCGCGTACCACTACGATCTTGCTGTAAGAGTCCTTGATGCGGCAGAGCGAATTAATCTCCTGCAGGCGTTTCTCCCTGTCAGGAATAGCAAACGCAGACTGGATATAGCATCGTCCGTTTCCCAGGTTGGCCACGAAATCCACCTCAAGTTTGGTGCGCTTGCTACGGTCGTCGGCATCCTTGTAATTGTATTCCACTACACCGACATCGACATTCAGTCCACGGGCACAAAGCTCATTGTAGAGCACATTTTCCATGATATGTGTCTCTTCCTGTTGACGGAAGTTCAGCTGGGCATTGCGCAGGCCAATGTCTGTGAAATAGTATTTCATCGGAGAGCCGATATATTTTCTCCCCTTGATATCATACTGGCAGGCTTTGTGGATCAGGTAGGCCTCACAAAAATAATCAAGATAGTTGCTGATAGTAGAGTCCGAAATCTCTTTATGCTTAACAGAAGCGAATGTACGCTCCAGTTTTCGAGGGTTAGTCAGTGATCCGACACTGCACGCCACAACATTGAGCAGATCATCAAGCACCGTGATGTCTTTCTGCAAGTGATTGCGTTCCAATACATCAGTGAGATAAGTTTTCCTCAGCAGATCACGAAGGTACTTACTCTTGTCTGCATCCGTTTTCTCAGACAGAATGCGAGGCAAACCGCCATAAGTGGTGTATTCCTGCCAGACGCGGCCCTTATCTCCTGTAAAAGCTCCATAGAATTCCTTATACGTGAATGGCTCAACATGGATTTCGTCGCCCCGGTCCTTGAACTCAGTAATGATGTCCGAAGACAACATCTTTGAATTGCTGCCTGTGACATACACGTCGAGATTGCCCATGTCCAACAGTCCAAGAAGTACATCTACGAAGCCGATGGATGACTTTACTCTTGGCAGCCATGGATTGGGTATATCCATTACCTCCTGTATCTCATCGATCAACACAAAATACTGCCTGCTACTGTCTTTCACCTTTTCGCGGATATATCTGTCCAGCTCCAGTGGATTGCGGTAACGCGCATTGATGGCAGTATCGAGCTTTAACGTTATGATTTGATCATCTTTTACAGCCGAGTTCTTCAAATAATTGGTGAACAGGTCAAAGAGCAGCACAGACTTTCCACAGCGGCGTATGCCTGTGATAACCTTGATGCGACCGTTCTCCCTGCGATTTATCAGTTTTTGGAGGTAGTAATCACGTTGTATAAGCATTGTCTCTTGATATTTTTGCGTATTTACGCATTTTTGTCAAGTGCAAAGTTAAGGTCTTAAGCCCAAAAGCCAAATAAACACTCGACATTTTTGCGTATATACGCATTTTTGCCAAATGATTTTTGGCATTATACTCTACTAAGAGGGTTGAGCCACCACGATAACCGCTACTGCAATTGATTTCCTATACTGAAAAGTTATCTATCGGTCTTTCCGTATTTACAATAGCTTGTCTGTGATAATAAGAGGTGCAAACGTATATAAGAATAATGAGTAAGGTGATATTTATAAGTAATACTTTCTTCATTCGCTCTTCCTTCAGACTAATGATTACGATGATTCTCTTGCACCCTTTTTGGGGGGTGCTGTACGGCAAAGGCAGAAGAGGAATACTAATCGATGACAAACTGGACGGGGGCAGTGTACCACACGGCCACGGGCTTGCCGCCTTGCTTACCGGGGATGAACTTCGGCAGGGTCTTGATGACGCGCACAGCCTCGCGGTCGCAGTAGCGGTCGAGGCCTTTGATCACCTGCACATCACCCACTTCGCCGCTCGGAAGCACCACGAAGCGAACCATGACACGGCCCTGAACGCCGTTTTGCAAGGAGACAGATGGATAGCGCAGGTGCGCGGCGATGAAATCGAGCATGGAACTCTCGTCGCCAGGGAAGTGCGGCATCTGCTCGGCCACCGTATACACCTTCCCCTTATAGGAGCTTTCACCCATGCTGACATCGACATCTGAGGTCTCATCAGCGTATTCTTGCGAGCCGATGACAAACTTGACGGGGGCGGTGTACCACACGGCCACGGGTTTGCCGTCTTTCTTTCCAGGTATGAACAAAGGCAGTCTTCGGATGACGCGCTCAGCTTCGCGGTCGCAGTAGCGGTCGAGGCCTTTGATCACCTTCACCTCGCCCACTCGGCCGCTCGGAAGCACCACGAAGCGAACCATCACCAGGCCATGAACACCGTTTTCCTCGGAGACAGACGGGTAACGCAAATGGGAGGCGATATAATTGAGCATAGCGTTCTCGCCACCCGGGAAGGAGGGCATCTGCTCCGCCACGGTATAGACCTCTCCCGTATATGGATTGTCGCCAATCTTCAATTCGCTCTCAGCAAACTCATCGCTGCCCTTCGCGGGAGCCACTTTGGGCAATGCAATCGCCTTGACGGCATTCTGCCAGGCGCCACTTGCTGTCTTTCGGGCGCTACCTGACTGCTGGCTGACGCTACTTGACTGCTGCTTGGCGCTGTTTAACTGTTGTTTGGCGCTACTTACTTTCTGCCTCACGCTGATTGACTTCGCTTTCGCGGTGGCGGCTGCCTTACTCTTGCGAGGAGCCTGCCGCGTAACCTTGACGGGAGTGCTCGCGGAGCAAACATCAGCGCTCGTCATGCCTGCATGCATCGCGATGGCGAGCAACAACATCGCATTGGTAATCACAAAAAATCTGCTGTTCATGGTCTTAGTATTTATCATTGCCGGCTTTATCCGTATGCGCCTTATTTCGCGGATATCCTGACGGCGCGGAGACGAATGCAGCCTTGGTAGTAGCGTCACTTCTGAGTCATTTCGACAGATGATGCAGAGCGACAAGGATACAATTGCAAAGTTAGCAGTATTTTTAATAATCAGCCCATTAAAACACATTTATAACCAAAAGATTTCACCCGACCGCCATTTGCCCACGAACCAGATAAAATCTGCTTGGCGTACAA
>OMUV01000095.1 GCA_900314335.1 uncultured Prevotellaceae bacterium
CCGTCCCTTTTTCTAATTCTTCCGTGCCTTATTCTTACTCTGCCTTCGCCATTTTTATTCTGCCGTGCCGTTTTTGTCCTGCTCTTCGGCGTCGGTCTTATTGAGCGCAGGATTGGCGTACATGGTGAGTATGCGTTCGCGGAGAAAGGCCTCGTCCTTGTTCGGGAGGTCGATGAGCGCTATCCGCGAGGCGAGATATTCCTCGAAGTGCTTCTTCTCCTCCTCTGTGTAGTGAGCCTTGAACCGCTCTCCGCCGCGGAGCATGTCGGCGGCGGCGTAGTTGCAGGGGTAGAGGCGGTAGTGGGTGAATATCTCGTGGTCGATGTGGCGCGCAGCCTTCTCGAAGAACGCGTTCTTGTCGGTCATGCCCTCCTGCTTGCGGAGCCATTCGTCCATGCAGGGCGCGGCGGCGAAGTGAACGCGGCCCTTGTAGCCCGTCAGGCCCGTCTGCATGTTGAGCAGGTCGTTGGCGCCCGTCTTGACGTAGTGAGGATCGTCGCGCTTCAGCTGAAACTCCATCGCCTTCAGGTAGTCGCACGGGTCGTACTCGTAGGAGAGGCTCAGCGGCACGATGTGCAGCTGTATAAGCCTTTCTATCGGTGTGCCTTCGCCGCCCATGGCCATCATCTTGAGGATGCTGTCCTGTGTGCGGTCGTCCGAGTCCTTGGCGCGGCCCTGACGCTGCGCTATCCAGATGTTCTCGTGCTTCTCGGCGATGGCGAAGTGCATGTAGCGGCTCATGCGGCGGCTGCTGATGAGCATCTCGCGCATGTGCAGGGAGCGCTGTACGATGAACGCCTTGAGCACCCTCACCAGGCGCTTTATCCAGGGGTACACCAGCAGATTGTCCCCGATGGCTATCTCGACGGTGCAGGGGAAATGATTGTCCACAAGTCCCTTGGAGAGGAATGTGGGGTCGGTCACTATGTCGCGGTGATTGGAGACGAATGTGTAGCGCTTCTCAGGGTTGAGGGCGTCGGTGTCGAGGCTCACGCCGTCGGTGTGCTGCTTCTCGATATTCTGCACCACGCCGTAGATGATCTTCTCCTGCACCTCCTGATTGGTCTTGCAGCTGCGCAGAAGAGCGGCAAATTGCTCGTGGCTCAGAGAGGGGAACATGCGGTCCACGAGCTCCATAAATCCGCTGTCGGAGAGCAGGGCATCGTAGACTGCGGGCAGTTCCTCAGGCGAGTAGGGACGTATCTCGTCAAATTCCTTGGGTATGTTCATCCTGCTCAGTCCTCGAAACAATCCTCTATGATGTCGGCCAGTACATCGCCCACCTTCTTGCCGGCGGCCTTCACCTGCTGGGGGATGAAGCTCGTGGCCGTCATGCCCGGCGTGGTGTTGATCTCGAGCAGGTGGATGCGCTCAGCGCCGCGCTTGCCCGTGAGGATGTAATCGATGCGGATGATGCCGCGGCAGCCGAGCGTGTCGTAGATGCTCAGGGTCTGGTCCTTGACTCTCTGGGTGGTCTCTACGGAGAGGCGTGCGGGAGTGATCTCCTTCACCTGACCGTTGTATTTGGCATTGTAATCAAAAAACTCGTTGTCTGTCACCACCTCGGTGATGGGGAATACGGTGGCGCCACGGCGTGTGCGGTAGCAGCCGCAGGTTATCTCCGTGCCGCTCATCATGGCCTCGGCCATCACCTCGCGGCTCTCGTTCATGGCCTTCTGGATGGCGGGCTCGAGCTGCTCGGCGGTCTTTACCTTGGTCACACCGAAGCTGCTGCCGCCGGCGTTGGGCTTCACGAACAGCGGCAGACCGAGGCGGCCGATGATGTCCTCGTTGCTGTAGCGGCGCTTCTGGCCCTTGCGCAGCAGTACGCTGTCGGCTATCTTGACACCGAGGGAACGGAGAAACTGATTGAGGGCGTACTTGTTGAACGTCATGGCCTCTACCAGTACGTCGCTCGTGGAGTAGGGCATGCCGATGAGGTCGAAGTAGCCCTGGATGATGCCGTTTTCGCCCGGGGTGCCGTGGATGGTGATGTAGGCAAAGTCCGGGCGTACCCGTGTGCCGCCGTCGGCAAAGGAGAAATCGTTGCGGTCCACCGGCGATGTGCTGCCGTCGTCCAGATGTGCCAGCCACTGGCCTGCGTGGATCTCTATGATGTAGGTCTTGTAGGGCTGGTCGGCGAGGAAGGTCCTGATGCCGTCGGCGCTCCTTAGTGAAACATCATGCTCGGAGGAGTCTCCTCCGGCTACAATAGCTATTATGCGTTTCATATTCAGCTTGTTTTTTCCTGCCGCCTGTGTGCCCGACGGCATGAGCATTTATATTTCCTGTTATATTGTCTTAGTCTCTTATGGCAGCGGCCCGCGAGAAATTCTCCCACCTCTCTATGAGAGCCTTCATGTCGGCGGGCATCGGCGCGCGGAAGTCCATCTCCTTGCCGCTTGTCGGGTGGCGGAATCCGAGGGTCGCGGCGTGCAGCGCCTGCCTCGGGCAGAGCTCCATGCAGTGGCGGACAAACTGGGCGTAGCTGCTGCTCCTGTTGCCGCGCAATATCTGTGTGCCGCCGTAGCGCTCGTCGCCGAACAGGGGGTGACCGATGTGGGCGAAGTGGGCGCGTATCTGATGTGTGCGGCCTGTCTCGAGGCGACACTCTATGAGCGTCACATAGCCGAAGCGCTCCAGCACGCGGTAGTGGGTCACGGCGCTCTTGCCGATGCCGCTGTCGGGCGGGAAGACGGCCATGCGCAGACGGTTGCGCGGGTCGCGGCCTATGTTGCCCTCTATGCGGCCCGTCTCGGCCTCCGGCTCGCCCCATATCAGGGCGTTGTAGAGGCGGCGTGTCGTCTTGTTGAAAAACTGGAGGCTCAGGTCGGTCTTGGCCCGCGGCGTCTTGGCCACCACCAGCAGGCCCGAGGTGTCCTTGTCGATGCGGTGCACAAGGCCCACGGCCGGATCGTTGGGGTCGTAGGCGGCGTCGTCTCTCAGATGCCAGGCGATGGCGTTGACCATGGTGCCGCTGTAGTTGCCGTGCCCGGGATGCACCACCATGCCGGCGGGCTTGTTGATGACCATCAGGTCGTGATCCTCGTAGACTATGTCCAGGGGAATGTCCTCGGGCTCGATGGCGTAGTCGTAGTAGGGGCGGTTGAGCATCAGCGTCACCACGTCTCCGGGCTTGACGCGGTAACTGCTCTTGACGGGAACGTCGTTTACGTGTATGAAGCCGGCCTTTGCCGCGGCCTGAATACGGTTGCGCGAGGTGCCGGGCAGATGGACGAAGAGGAATTTGTCTATCCTGAGCAACTGCTGCCCGCGGTCGGCCGTTATGCGGAAGTGTTCGTAGAGCGCGTTGGAGTCCTCCACGGCGCTATCGTCGTCGTCCGTCTGTGCAGAAGGGGCCGTCCCTGCATCGCTCAGCGCCGCGGTCATGTCAGCCTCTTCGGCCTTCGCCGCCCGCTCACTCTCCGTCATAGTCCTCTCCTCCGGTAGCGTCGTCATAGTTGATGTCCTCGCCATAGTTCCATTCCGTCTCGAGCGAGTCCTCTTCGTGCATGTCATCATCGGTCAGACCGTTGCCCACCACCAGTGTGAGCCTCTCTGTGATGCGCACACGTGTGCCGGCCGTTACCTCGCGGCCGCCGGCCTTGATGCCGTAGACCCACTCCCGCTCGCCGTTGATATACTGCGGCGGAGCGAGCGAGAAGCCCATGGCCCTGAGACGCGACTCGGCCTCGCGCATCGAACTGTTGTCCACGATGTCGGGCATCACGATGGTGGGAGGCGAGGCGGCGTTGACCGTGATGTCCACCTCGCGTCCGGCCTTGACGCGCGAGCCCGCCGCTACCGACTGGTCGAGCACCACGCCGGGCTTCTTGCTGGCGATGTAGCCCGAGTCGGTCACTACACACTTCAGGCCCTCCTGCTCCAGTGTCAGGCGGGCCCGCTCCATGCTCATTCCCCTGAGCGAGGGCACAGTGATCTCCTCGCCGTGGCGTGTGTAGATGTTCAGGCCCTCGGAGATCAGGAAGACAATAAACACTCCCACCGCTACCATAGCCAGCAGATTGGCCAGCAGATAGCGGCTGAAGACAGCCCTGAAGAACTCCCGAACCTTCATCTCCTCTGTGCGGCGGTGTGCGAGGGCTTCGGCGCCTGGTGTTTGCTAAAATGCAAAAGAAGTAAAGGCTTGCTGTGCCAAACCTCTACTTCTTCGATTTCTATTGGGCCGAAGTCCGAAATGATTAGTTTTTGCCGTGTACTTCGTCCGAAACAGTCAGTTTCTTGCGACCCTTAGCGCGGCGGGAAGCCAATACGCGGCGACCGTTGGCCGTCTGCATGCGGCTGCGGAAACCATGCTTATTGTTTCTCTTACGGTTGTGAGGTTGAAATGTACGTTTCATTGTTCTATGTTTTTTATTTTATGTCTTATATATTATATATGCGTACGCGGCTTTGCCGTCGGGGCGCTTACGGGCTGCAAAGTTAGAGATTTTTTTTCATCCGCACAACGATAAGCATCTTTTATTCTCTTATTTGATTGCTATTTACTGCCGTAACTTATTCCGGCGGGCGTGTTTGCCGCCGTTTTTATGCGCGGCGCTGACTTCTGAAGCCCGCGCCGCGCCCTCTGCCGCGCTACCGCGGCACTACATTCCGGCCATAAAATCCCGCTACCAAGACAGACTATATCAACTGATTCTGCATATAATGCACGACTGTGTAAACTTGTCCTGCGCATAGCGAAAGAAGGTGACAAACAATTTAGTTATTAACTTCAGAAGTTGTCAACTATTTCCAGTAAACTACAGGTTATCACATGACAATTGCGATGTGATTGCATGACAATTGCGATGTGATTGCATGACAATTGCGATGTGATTATATGACAATTGCGATGTGATTGCATGACAATTGCGATGCATTCTCATGACAGCTGTCATGCATAAACCAGGTGGGAGAAAAAATTGAGCTCACGTATTACAGCATACATTATAGCATTACCTATTATATAATGCATGATTTCCGCGTAGCATACAAAAAGGGCCGCACCCGCTCCGGGTACAGCCCTCATGTGCCTATAAGGGAAGAATTTACTTGCCGCCGAAGTAGCGATCCAGCAGTCCCTTGAAGCCGCGGCCGTGACGAGCCTCGTCTTTGGCCATCTCGTGAACGGTGTCGTGGATAGCGTCGAGACCCAGCTGCTTGGCGCGCTTGGCGATGCGGAACTTGTCGCTGCATGCGCCTGCCTCGGCTGCTGCGCGCTTCTCAAGGTTGGTCTTCGTATCCCATACCACGTCGCCCAGGAGCTCGGCAAACTTGCTGGCGTGCTCAGCCTCCTCAAAAGCGTAGCGCTTGAAGGCCTCGGCGATCTCGGGATAGCCCTCGCGGTCGGCCTGACGGCTCATCGCAAGATACATGCCCACTTCGCTGCATTCGCCGTTCCAGTGTGCATTGAGGTCCTTGATCATCTCCTCGTCGCAACCCTTGGCCACGCCCAGTTCGTGCTCTGTCTCAAATGTCAGTTCATCGTCCTTTACCTCCTTGAACTTGGAAGCGGGTGCATGGCACAGCGGGCACTCTGCAGGGGGTTCTGTTCCTTCGTAAACGTAGCCGCAAACGGTGCAAATAAATTTCTTTTTCATAATCTCTTGGGTTTTGTTGTGATTGTTACGTAGTTTGTTTCTCTTGTCCCCGAATCCCGTTCCCGAGAAACGAAGATGCAAAAGTACGCAAATTTTCCGAACCGGCAAGCGCCGAGGAAGAATCTATTGTTAAAAGAAGTTTAATTCGCAAGGCTTCCACCGCGGCCAAAAACATAAGCGCCGCCGCGAAAGCTATTAGATGGGATTTTTATATATTTGCATTACTAATCCAGCCTTATAAAAATGCTGAGCGGAAACGAAATAAAACACATACGCTCCCTGGAGCTCAAGAAATACCGCGATGCGGAGGGCCTGTTCGTAGCCGAAGGGCCGAAGATGGTGGAGGAGATGCTCGACGCGTTCCCCCTGAGGCGGCTCATAGTGGAGGAGGGCAAGACCTTCGCCGCTGCGCCCCGCGGCACTAAGGTGGAGTATGTCAGCCCCGCGGTGATGCAGCGCCTCTCGTTCCTCAAGACGCCTCACGACGTGATAGCCGTGTTCGCCAAGCCCGCGCCCGGAGAGGGCGGGAGCCTCGCGAGCGTGGCGGAGAGGGAGCTCTGTCTGGCGCTCGATGACATACAGAATCCCGGTAACCTCGGCACCATCATCCGCACGGCTTCGTGGATGGGCGTGAGACATGTCTTCTGCTCTCCCTCGACGGCCGACGTCTATTCGCCCAAGGTGCTCCAGGCCACAATGGGCGCCCTCGGCACAGTCAGGGTGAGCTATTGCGACCTGCCCGACGCTCTCTCCCGCTGCAAGGCCGACGTGTGGGGCACATTCCTCGACGGGGAGAACATCTACACCTCAACGCTCTCCTCCACGGGCGTCATCGTCATCGGCAATGAGGGCGGAGGCATCAGCCGCGAGGTGGAGCGCACAGTGACCCGCCGCCTGTTCATCCCGCCCTATCCGCCTGAGGGCCGCCATGTAGAGAGCCTCAACGCCGGCATGGCTACGGCCATCACTCTTGCTGCTTTCCGCTCGCGTTATTACAGGCCAATCCGTTAATATGATGACCGCTTTCTTTACAGACCATCTCTTACTGATGATTTATATTGCGTCTGGGCTCATGCTGCTGGCCGTCCTGACGTTTCTGTTCATGCGCCTCAAGTTGTATTCCGCCTTCGTCTCCGACACCCCCGAAGAGGGCGACGGGACTAAGGTGAAAGGCATCACCGTGGTGATCTGCTCGCACGACGACGGCGAGGAGCTCGAGAAACACCTGCCCCCCATCCTCTCGCAGCGCGGCATCCCCTTCGAGGTGGTGGTGATAGACGACTGCTCGCGCGACAGTACGCCCGACGTGCTCAAGCGCCTCTCGGCTGCCTATCCCAACCTGCGCCATACCTTTGTGCCGCGCACGGCGCGCTATGTGAGCCATACCAAGCTCGCCATCTCGCTCGGCGTCAAGGCCGCCCGCTACGACTGGATAGTGCTGACGCGCCCCACATGCGCCCCGCTGACCGACCTCTGGCTCCGGACGATGGCCGCGCAGATGACCGGCGACGCCGTGGCCGTACTGGGCTACGCCAACTATGCTGACAATGGCAGTCTCGCCGCACGCAGGGCCGTCTTCGAGCGTCTCTCGATGAGCGCCCTCTGGTTTCTCTCGGCCCGCCACACAGCTATCGGCGGCGACGGGGGCAACATGGCGTTCCGCCGCGACGCTTTTCTCTCGGCCGACGGCTACGCTTCTTCGCTCGACCGCCTCTACGGCGCCGACGACCTGCTCGTGAGCGCCCTTGCGCCCTATGGCAGCGTCCGTGTCTGCGTGGCGCCGCCCGCCATCGTGAGAGAGTATGCGCCCGATGTGCGCCGCGCCTGGCACAAGCGCCGCCTGATGCGCGCCGCCTCCTTTGCCCGGTTCCCCCGAAGCGGCAATACGGCCCGCGTCTTCGCCTCTCTTGCCGACGCCGGCGTACTGGCCGCAGCCCTGAGCCTCATCCTCGCCGTGGTGACCGCTGTCTTTGCCCGCACATGGATGGTGGGAGCGGCCGCAGCCCTTCTGGCAGTAGCACTCTCGGTGGCCGACATCCGCGCGCACTCTCTTATCTGCCGCCGCACGGCGGAGCGTCCGTTCTACCTCTCGCTCATCTTCTACCGGCTCAAGCGTCCGCTCGTCGCTCCGCTCTGGCGCCTCATGGCGTACGCTCATCGTCGTGACTTTATCAGAAAAATATAACAGGAATAAGAACTATCGTAAAATGAGAAACATCATCCTTCCGGCTGCGCTCCTGCTCTGCGCGCTGTTCATCGCCCCGTCGCCTCTCGCGGCGCAGGGCAGATATGAGAATGTCAGCGAGAAAATAGACGGCATCGAGCGCACGGGCATTGTCTACCTGCCCTCGACGCTCCGGGCGGGCGCTCCCATCGTCACCTGCGTACACGGCTACGGCGGCAAGGCCAATCCTAAGAGTTACGACCTCGATCCCGTGGCCGAGCGCGAAGGCTTTGCCGTGCTCTACCCTCAAGGATTGAAGGACCCTTCGGGACACACCGGCTTCAATGTAGGCTATCCCATGCAGAAGGGAATGAATGTCGATGATGTCAAGGCCATCAGCCGCCTCACGCTTTATACGGTTAAGAAATACGGTCTCAGCCGCGTCAATGTCTTCCTCACGGGCATGTCCAACGGCGGCGATATCTGCTATCTCACGGCTCTTCGCGGCCATCACCCGTTTCGCGCCATGGCGCCTGTGGCAGGGCTTGATTTTACCTGGTCGCATCGTCTCTACTACGCCACCAATCCTCCCGCCGTCCCGATGTTTGAGATCCACGGCACAGAGGATCGTGTCTCCGAATGGACCGGCGACCCGGAGGGCAAAGGCGGCTGGGGCGCATACCTGCCTGTGCCGATGGCTGTGGGCTACTGGGCGGCGCGCAACGGCTGTGTGAGCGAGCGCACCGATACCGTCCCGAGCAAGGACCCTCACAGCACGCATTATATAATACGCCACTTCTACGAAGGCGCTCCTTCCGGCAACGATGTGCAGCTCTACCAGGTCGTGGGCGCTCCCCACTGCTGGCACAATCATGACATCGACACCGGCGAGGAGATCTGGAAGTTTTTCCGCAAATTTGTAAAATAACCCGCGCCCCGCGCGCACAACCCCGAACGCCATGGAAAGTTTTGATTACCTTATGACCACTTTTATGCCCGATGAACCGGAGGCTACCTACAGCCTCAGAAACTGGGAGATCGCCTCTGTGGAGCGCGGCGAGGGCTCCTGTGTGATAGGCGATACGGAGACGGAGCTGCTGGAGGGCAGTGTGATGCTCATACCGCCGGACATGGTGCGCTCCTGGCGCCCCGAGGAGGACGGCATAGCGCTCGTGCGGCTCATCATATCGCGCCATCTGGCCCGCCTCCTTGCCGAGGCGATGCCCGAGCTGGACAGCGTGGACGACACCTTCGGCAATTTCTCCGAGGCCATGCTCCTCGACGCCGCCACAGCCCGCTTTGTGAGCCGCACGCTCCGCAAGATGGAGAACTACACGCCTGCGCGCCGCGCCGCAGCGGTCGTAGCGGTGATGACAGAGGTCGCGGCCTCGGCCAGCGCGGCGGTAGCCGGCGTATCGAACCATAAACTGATGGAGATGGCGCGCATGGCGCTGGTCAGGCAGTATGTCAGCGAACGCCTTACCGCCGACATCAGCGTCGGAGAGATCGCCGCGCTGCTCGCCATGAGTCCCGCCGCGTTCTGCAACTTTTTCCGCCACGCCACAGGCCTCTCCTTTATCTCCTACGTCAATGCGTGCAGGATAGACAAGGCCTGCGAGATGCTCCGGAGCGGCAAATTCTCCAACACCGAGATTGCCGCGCGCTGCGGATTCAGCAACGCCCAGTATTTCTGCCGTGTCTTCCGGGAGGCCAAGCAGACCACGCCGCGCCGCTGGGCTGCGGAGCACACAGGAGAGCAGACTGCGGAGCATTAGCGTCGTATGAGAAATTTCGCTACATTTGCATGAGGCGATAAACCGATGAGAATCTAAAAAATAAAACTAAATACAGATATGGAAGAGATCAAAAACGAGAAGATAAGCATCAGCACCAGCAGTTACAGCGCTGAGTTGTGCAGCGTGAAGAATGTCAGGACCGGCGAAGAGCTCATGTGGCAGGCCGACCCGAAGTACTGGGGCCGCCATTGCCCCATGCTGTTCCCCACGGTGGGCGCCGTGTGGGAGGGCCGCTACCTGCACCGCGGTGTGTGGCGCAACATGCCCAAGCACGGCTTCATGCAGCAGCGCGAGTTTGAGCTCAGGGAGCAGACCGCCGACTCGGTGACCTACTTCGCCCACGACAACCACGACACACGCCTCATCTACCCCTTCGAATTCGAGCTCGAGCAGAAGTTCCGCCTCGAGGGCAGCGTGGTGCATGTGGAGTGGACCGTGAGAAGCGAGGGCTCGGACGATATGCCGTTCCAGATCGGCGGCCATCCGTCGTTCTTCTTCCGCGGCTGGAAGCCCGGGCAGGACGTCAAGGGCTACCTACAGTTTGACATCCCTTCGCCCGAGAGCGCCACGGTGGGCTGCGAGGGCTGCCTCGGAGCAGAGCGCTACCGCCTCAATGCGCCCGACGGCGTGATGGAGGTGCACGACGCCGACTTCCAGGTGGACTCCATCATCATCGACCACAGCCAGGTGCACTCCATCACGCTCATGGACACGGAGCGCCGGCCGGTGGTGAGAGTCAGCAGTCAGGCGCCCGTATTCCTCGTATGGTCGCCCTACGGAATTGAAGCGCCCTTCGTGTGCCTCGAACCGTGGTACGGACTCTGCGACGCCGAGGGCTACAACGGAGAATTCATCGACCGTCCCTATACCAACATCGCCCCTGCCGGCGGAGAATGGAAGGGCGGATATGACATAGAGGTACTGTAAGTCTGGAGCGCTATAAAGGAGACAGCGATGATGAGATTTGCCAGGATCATGGCGGCCGCCTTCGCGGCTGCCGCCTTGCTGCCGCTCAGCGTGGCGGCGCAGTACGACCATCAGAAGGAGAACACCCTCAGGATAATGTCCTACAATGTGCTCAACGGCCTAAAGCTCGACCACAAGACTATCAATTACTCCGGCCAGATGAGCCTCATCGAGCGCACTGCGCCCGACGTGGCCGCCATCGAGGAGGTGGACAGCATGACGGAGCGCTCGCGGGGGCACTACCTGCTGGGCGAGTACGCTTCCTATCTCGGCATGCACGGCTATTATTCGCCCGCCATAGACTTTCAGGGCGGCCGCTACGGCATGGGCCTGCTCAGTAAGCGCCGCCCGCTCAGCATCAGGCGGCTGCCGCTGCCCGGACGCGAGGAGGCCCGCACGGTGATCATCGCCGAGTATGACCGCTACGTCATCGCCGCCACCCATTTCTCCCTCAACGATACCGACCGCATCGCCTCGCTCGACATCATCTGCCGCGAGGCCGACCGGTACGCCAAACCGTTTTTCCTCGCCGGTGACCTGAACGCCACGCCTGAGAGCGGGAGCGGCAAAGTGCTCGCCAGCCGTTTCCAGCTTCTCACCGATCCGAAGGCGCATACGTTTCCCGCCGACAAGCCTACGGAGACCATCGACTATATAGCGCTCTACAAGAACCGCTATGCCGACGCGGTGTGCCTCCTCTCCCGCGGCGTCATCAACGCCCCCGACGCCTCGGACCATCGCCCCGTCTACGCCGACGTGCGCTTTAAGACGCCCGCCGACAAGCTCCTCTGCGCGCCGCCTTACCTGCAGAACTTTTCCTCCACCGGCGTGACGGTCATGTTCCAGACCAACGCCCCGGTCCACACGTGGGTCGAGTACGGCACGGACACCCTGCATATGCGCCGCGCCCGCACACTGCTCGCCGGTCAGGAGCCCTGTTTTGACATCGAGAACAAGATCAGGCTCGACAGCCTCCGGAGCGGAAGAAAGTATTACTACCGCGTGTGCATGCAGGAGGTGCTCATCAACCAAGCCTACTACAAACTGCTCGGCGACACCGTCCGCACGCCGCTGCGCTCCTTCACCCTGCCATCCCCTGAGGACGACAGCTTCACCGCCATTGTGCTCAACGACCTCCACGAGCGCGACGATGTGATGCGCTCGCTCCTCAATGTGGTCCGGCAGAACGGTATCAGTTACGACCTCGTCTTTTTCAACGGCGACTGCGTGCCCGAGCCCGACAGCCGCGCCAACGCCATCGAGAGGGTCAACGCGCTCTTCTCCGCAGTGGGCGCGGACAGTTGCCACGCCATCATCATCCGCGGCAATCATGAGATACGCAACTCCTACTCGGCCGGCATGCTCTCCCTCACGGACAATTTCGACGGCAAGACCTACGGCGCATTCTCCTGGGGAGACACACGGTTTGTCGTGCTCGACTGCGGCGAGGACAAGCCCGACAACACATGGGTCTACTACGGCCTCAACGACTTTTCACAGCTCCGCGAAGACCAGACGGCGTTCCTGAGGAAGGAGCTCTCGGGCAGGGAATATAAGAAGGCCCGCCGCCATATTCTCCTCAACCACATCCCCATCTGGGGCGCCGACGACGTGTACACCGACGGCTATCACCCGTGGACGGCCATGTGGTCACCGCTGCTTGTGAAGGCCGGTTTCGATGTCAATCTCGTGGCGCACGCCCACTTCTTCTACTCTTACGACAAGGGCGTCAAAGGCAATCCCTGTCTCTGTGTGGGTGGCGGCGGCCCCTCGATGGACGGCAAGGAGCAGGGCACCGTCATGGTGCTTCAGAAGAACGGCGGCAGCCTGCGCCTGCGTGTGTTCAACACCCACGGCGCCGTGCTCTTCGACCGCATGCTCTGAGCGCGCCGCAAGATGTCGGAAAATAACATGGAGAGCATCAGGGTTGTGGCCGCAGTCATCTGCCATGAAGGCAGGGTGTTCGCCTCGCAGCGCGGATACGGCGAATATAAGGACGGCTGGGAGTTCCCCGGCGGCAAGATAGAGCCCGGCGAGACGCCCGAGGCCGCCCTCAGGCGCGAGATAGAGGAGGAACTGGCCACCACCGTCGCCGTCGGGGCGCTGCTTGGCAACATCGAGTACGACTATACCGACTTCCACCTCTCGATGGCTGTCTACCAGTGCCGCGTGCTCGCGGGCCACCTCACGCTCCTCGAGCACGAGTCCGCGCGCTGGCTCAGCCGCGAGCAGCTCGGCAGCGTCGGCTGGCTCCCTGCAGACCGGCTGATCCTCGGGCGCGTGGCGCAGCTGCTGCCATAGTCCAGGGGGCCGTTTTATCCCCGCTTTTGACCCTTTGTAAACAACTGAAAATCAACGCTCACAAAAGGCCAAAACTACATTTGAGATGAGAAAAACTATCTCAAATGTAATCTCGCTCATGTCCTATGTGAGTATCCGCACAAGCGGAAGGGTTTTTGAAGTGTGTGTGGAATGCCTTTTGAAAAATGAGAAAAAGGCCACTCGTTTCGTATCGCAAATTTATATCAGCAGGACGGTAGGGCGACAACTTTTTTACGGCAATCCTTTCCCTCTACTCCGACGGACCGCGATAACATCCGTCCCGGAATTCGCTTATATACGGCAATCGTCTCCCCCGGCCGGGACCGGAAGAGACGATTGTGAGGAATGTCGGATGCTGGGACGCGGCCTCAGAGGCGGACGGCCTTCTTCTTGGCCTTTGACTCGTTGCCCACGCGGTCGAGCGCCGTCACGACGTAGGTGTAACGCTCGCGGCCCTCGTCGTAGGGCAGTCGGTAGAACGTCTGCGAGGTGATGTCCACGATGTGCGATGCGTCGCTCATGTCCATCGGTTCGCCCGCGGCGAAGCGGTAGATGACGTAGCGCGTGGCCTCGTCCATTACGCTCTTGGCCTTGGGCGCGGTCCAGAACAGGATGTAGCCGTCCTCGGTCCAGATGGGCTTGAGGCGCTTCACCTTGGAGGGCGCCTTGCTGTCGAGGAACGGCATGGCGGGCGGCAGCGCCGGGCGCGAGAAGTAGAGCTGACGCATGGCCTCGGCGTAGTTGCCCTTATTGTCGGAGAAGGCGCCGCCGTACCACTGGCAGCTGCCAGCTACGCCCAGCGAACGCTCCAGATTCATCTTCGGGATGAGCTGATTGCGCTCCGGATTGGCGGGGTCGGGATATTTGATCGAGTTCTCCACCGATTCGCCTATTATGAGCGGCCGCGCGGTGACATATTTCGCCCACCAGCGTATGAGTGTCTCATAGTCGGCCACCTTATGACCTATCTGCCAGTAGAGCTGCGGCATGGCGTAGTCTATCCAGCCCTTGTTCACCCAGTAGAGAATGTCGGCGTAGAGATCTTCATAGTCCTCGAGGCCGTTGGTATCAGAGCCGGGTACATCGCCGCCGCGGCGCGCATTGTGGTAGATGCCGAAGGGCGAGATGCCGAACTTGACCCACGGCTTGACTGTGCGTATCGTGTCGTGGAGCATACGGATGAGTTCGCTCACATTATAGCGACGCCAGGCGGCGCGGTCCTTGATGCCGTTGTTATATTTGGCGTAGGTGGCATCGTCGGGGATCACCTTGCCGCCACCGCCGGGGTAGGGGTAGAAGTAATCGTCCATGTGCAGGCCGTCGACATCATAGTGGCGCAGGATATCCGACACCACGCGGCAGATATATTCCCTGTTGTACGGCTCTCCCGGGTCGAAGAGCAACATGTCGCCATATTTGAAGAAATGGTCGGGATACATGTGATAGGGGTGATTGACGGCCATGTCGTGGGGCGAGGCAGTCTTGGCGCGATAGGGATTGATCCACGCATGCAGCTCCATCCCGCGCTTATGACACTCCCTGACCATCCACTCCAGCGGGTCCCAGTAAGGATCGGGCGCTTTGCCCTGCTCGCCGGTGAGGTAGTAGCTCCAGGGCTCGTAGCTGCTCTTGTAGAGCGCGTCGCCCTCGCAGCGCACCTGAAACATGACGGCATTTATACCGCAGCGCTTGAAGTTGTCGAGGTAGGTCGTGAGTATGCGCTGCATCTCGTCGCGCGGCATGCCCTTGTACTGCCCGTTGACAGTCTGTATCCACGCTCCGCGAAACTCCCGCTTGGGCATGGTGTTGATTACTCCGTTTTGGGCTTCAGCCTTATGGACGGTGATTACTGTGGCCGTCATGATAAGGGCGGCGATGATGGTAAATAGTTTTCGGTTCATTTATCTCACATTGTGTGCCCTCCCGCGCAGAAAGGACGGGACAGACATAAATAATGTTTTGCGGTGTAAAATTAGCAAAAAATCCTCATCCGCATGCCTTAACGGCACGATAAATGGCCCGGGCACAGCAATTCGGCTCTCTCAGTGGGCCTATCGCGGCTGCGCCTCCGGTGTCGGAGCCTCGTCGGGGGCAGAGCCCTGCCGGTCGGCGCCTGTTGCTCCCACCTGCTCTCAGCGATGTCCTCTCTTCGTCTCGCCCCGGCCTATGTGCGTCGCCTTTGTCATTCTGAAGACCTGCGTCTAATATACTACCAAAGCCTCCCCCGCAGGGGAGGCTTTGGTAGTGGTATTGCAGCCTTGCGGCTTATGATGTGCGGAGGCGGCTTACTTCAGATTGCCGCTGCTTATCAGATACTCGCCTATCTGCACGGCGTTGAGGGCGGCGCCCTTGCGTATCTGATCGCCCGAGAGCCAGAAGGTGAGGCCGTTGGGGTTGGCGAGGTCCTTGCGGAAGCGGCCCACATAGACATCGTCCTTGCCTGCGGTGTAGAGCGGCATGGGATATTCGCCCGCCTTCGGGTTGTCCACGAGGGTCACGCCCGGGGCCTTGCTCACGGCGATGCGGGCCTCTTCGGGGCTGATGGGCTTCTCTGTCTCGATCCACACGCTCTCGCTGTGGGAGCGGAGCGACGGCACGCGTACACAGGTGGCGCTTGTCACCACGTCGCTGTGCATGATCTTGCGTGTCTCGTTGTACATTTTCATCTCCTCCTTGGTGTAGTCGTTATCGGTAAACACATCCACCTGAGGGATCATGTTAAAGGCCAGCTGGTGGGGGAACTTGCTCACCGTGGGCTTCTCGCCTGCGAGCACCTGGCGATACTGCTGCTCGAGCTCCTTCATGGCTGTGGCGCCGGCGCCGCTGGCGGCCTGATAGGTGGCCACGTGGATGCGGCGGATATGGCTGATGGCCTCGAGCGGCTTGAGCACCACCACCATCATGATGGTCGTGCAGTTGGGGTTGGCGATGATGCCGCGGGGCCGGTTGAGCGCGTCTTCGGCGTTGCACTCCGGCACTACCAGAGGCACATCGTCCTCCATGCGGAAGGCGCTGCTGTTGTCTATCATCACGGCTCCGAAGCGCGTAATGTCGTCGGCAAACTCCTTCGACACGCCTCCGCCGGCCGACGTAAAGGCGATGTCCACGCCCTTGAAGTCATCGTTGTGCTGCAGAAGTTTCACCTCGTATTCCTGACCGCGGAAACTGTATTTGTGGCCCGCGCTGCGATGAGAACCGAAGAGTGTGAGATGGTCGATGGGGAAGTTGCGCTCGGCGAGCACCTTGAGGAACTCCTGTCCTACTGCGCCGCTGGCTCCTACTATTGCTACATTCATTTTCTGTGATTTTATGATATTCTATAAGGGCCTCAGGGGTGTGATGTGCCCTCTCCGGTGTGCAAATTTACGCTTTTTCCGCGTAACGGGCGTCTTTATGAAATTGCAAACGGCGCGGCCGGTCAATTTCAGTAATAATTGATGTTTGTTCCTTACAAACATGAATTTTTATTGCTAACTTTGTGGAGACTATAATGTATTACATATTATGAGTAAGGATAATAGCAAGTCATTCGCAGGGAAATATCCCTCGGAATGCACCTCCATCCTCGTGGGCAAGCGGCAGACGGCCGACGGCTCTATCATCTGCTCGCGCTCGGAGGACTGGGACGCCATGGTGGCCAAGAATTTTGAAGTGTACGAGGATACGGACGACGGCCCCAGAGAGTTTGTGGCCCGCGACAGCGCTTTCCGCTGCCCGCTGCCGGCTCACCGCCTGGGCTACACGGCTCTCGCGCCGTATCATCTCCCCGGTCACTGGGGCAGCGCGGGCTTTAACAGCGCCGGAGTGGGCATGAGCTCCACCGAGACCATATTCAGCAGCGACAAAGCCCTCGAGGCCGATCCGCTTGTGCCCACGGGCCTGGCTGAGAACTGCATCTACAACATCGTGCTTCCGTATGTGACAACGGCGCGCGAGGGCGTGGAGCGCCTGGGAAGCCTCATCGAGAAGTACGGCTCGGCCGAGGGCTACGGCATCCAGTTTGTCGACCACGACGAGAGCTGGTATCTCGAGACGGCAGCTGGTCACCGCTGGCTGGCATGCCGCATCCCCGACGACGAGTATTTTGTGACGGGCAATCAGAGCCGCTTCCGCCGCTACGATCCCGCGGACAAGGCCAACTATCTCGCATCGGCCGACCTAATCGAGTTTGCCCGCGACCACGGGCTCTATGACCCCGCCAAGGAATTCGACTTCCACGAGGCCTATTCGCACGACGGCGGCGGCGATGTCACCTACGACTATCCGCGTGTCTGGGGCCTGCAGGGCATATTCACTCCTTCGCTTAAGCAGAGCGTGGAGAGGAACACATTCCCCGTGTTCCTCAAGGCCGACAGCCCCATCACGCTCGACATGGTAAGGCAGGCGTTCCGCTTCCACTACGACGGCACGGATCACGACCCCTACCTCCACTCCAATCCCAAGGAGCCCTTCCGCCCGGTGTCCATCTTCCGCACCACGCAGACCCACATCCTGCAGGTACGCCCCGACCTGCCCAAGGAGATAGGCTGCATCACCTATTTCGCCCTCGGCATGGCGGACCTCAGTGTGTTCCTGCCCATCTATCAGGGCATCAAATCCTTCCCGCACGCTTACACCGTCGGCACCAATGTCTCCTCTCCCGACTCGGCCTATTGGAAGATGCGCAAGGTGCAGGCCCTCGGTATGGTCAACTACAACCTCTATGCGCCCATCATCAAGAGTACCTTCGCCGCGCTTGAGAAGGAGAACGACGAGCGCCAGAGAGAGTTTGAGGCAGAGTACATGGCCGTGGTAAAGACCCGCCCACTCCAGGGGGCAGACATGTTGCAGGCGTTCTCCGACCGCATCCTCACCCGCGCGCTCGAGGTGGCCGACTCCCTGACGGAGCGCCTGTTCACCGAGATCACCATCAACACGCAGAAGGAGTACCTCTTCCACGGCGCATAAGCCATTCCGCCGCGCACGCCCTCTGGCGCAGCGCGCACATCCCTTTGCCGGGTGCTTCCCTGCCCGGCCGCGGCGGCGATGACCGCAGCGCGGCGCACGATGAGCCGGGAGGGAATAATAAAAAACATCAGAGCCCGAAAGAGCTCTGATGTTTTTTATGGTATGTCCTTGCGCCGGATGGCGGTGCGGGGCATTTACTGCCAGGTGCCGGGCACTGTGCCGAGGCGGTATATCCCTACGAGCTCCATCTCGAAGATGACGGTGGAGTGGGCGGGGACAGACGTGCTGGAAGTGGAGCCGTAGGCCAGGTCGGCGGGGATCGTCACCCTCCAGCGGTCGCCCTTGTGCATATAGAGCAGGGCAGTGCTCACGCCTCTCACCAGAGCGTTGACCTTGAAGGTGGTCGGGGCCCATGTGCGGCTGTCAAAGACCTTGTCGTAGGAGGTCGACGAGCCGGAGTGGTCGGCGATGATGCCCTGCGGGTGAAGGCTCGTGGGGATGAGCAGTGTGCGATAGGCTATGCGCACCGAGTCGGTGGTGTAGGGGGAGATGGTGCCCGTGCCGCGCTTCAGGATCTCGACGGCGATGGAGTCGGTGGAGCTGTGCTCCGCGCTGTTCTGACGCGAGAAGCACAGGTAGAGCCGCCGGTTGGTATATTGCTCCCAATTGTCCCCATATGCGCTACGCGCCCAGGCGATGGAGTCGCGGTCTGTGGCCAGTTCATGCGCAAAGTAAGCCTCGTTGCGGGCCTGCCAGTGGGCATACTCATCCTCCTCTCCGTCGTTCTCCTGACAGGAAGCGCAGAGAGAGGTGAGGATGAGGGCTGTGGTGATGAGGAGAAGGTACTTTCTCACGTTGGCTGCGATATTCATATATAATATATGGATTGGGCGGGATGATTAGTCCTCTGCGATCTTCTTGAGCAGGGATGTGATGCTCACTCTCTCCTCGAGGATGTCCTTCAGGGCGGCTATCTTGACGCGCTCCTGCTGCATGGTGTCGCGGTTGCGCAGTGTGACGCAGTCGTCCTTGAGGCTGTCGTGGTCGATGGTCACACAGTAGGGCGTGCCGATAGCATCCTGACGGCGATAACGCTTGCCGATGGAGTCCTTGTCCTCGTATTTGCAGTTGAAGTGGAAGCGCAGGTCTTTCATTACCTTCTCGCCGAGCTCGGGCAGGCCGTCCTTGCGCACCAGCGGAAGTATGGCGAGCTTTGTCGGAGCCAGCTGCTCGGGCAGGTGGAGCACAGTGCGTGTCTCGCCGTTCTCGAGCTTCTCCTCCTCGAAGGAGTGGCACATCACAGAGAGGAACATGCGGTCCACACCGATGGAGGTCTCGACGTCGTAGGGCGTATAGTTCTCGCCCGTCTCCGGGTCGTGATATTTGATCTGCTTGCCGCTGTATTTCTCGTGCTGCGAAAGGTCGAAATTGGTGCGCGAGTGAATGCCCTCGACCTCCTTGAAGCCGAACGGCATCTTAAACTCGATATCCGTGGCCGCGTTGGCGTAGTGGGCAAGCTTCTCGTGGTCGTGGAAGCGGTAGTTCTCGGCGCCGAAGCCCAGTGCCTGGTGCCATTTCATGCGCGTCTTCTTCCAGTATTCAAACCAGTCCATCTCCGTGCCGGGCTTGCAGAAGAACTGCATCTCCATCTGCTCAAACTCGCGCATCCTGAATATGAACTGCCGCGCCACAATCTCGTTTCTGAAGGCCTTGCCGATCTGTGCGATGCCGAAGGGGATCTTCATGTGGCCCGTCTTCTGCACGCTGAGGTAGTCGACAAAGATGCCCTGCGCCGTCTCCGGTCGGAGGTAGATGGTCGAGGTGCCGTCGGCCGTGCTGCCCATCTCGGTCTTGAACATGAGGTTGAACTGCCGCACGTCCGTCCAGTTTCTCGTGCCGCTGATGGGGCATACGATGCCCTCGTCGAGGATGATCTGCTTGAGCTCTTTAAGGTCGTTGGCGTTCATGGCCTTCTTGTAGCGCTCGTGCAGGGCGTCGCGCTTCTTCTGATGCTCGATGACATGGGCGCTCGTGGCGCGGAACTTCTCCTCGTCGAATGAGTCGCCGAAGCGCTTGCGGGCCTTGGCTACTTCCTTGTTGATCTTCTCGTCATACTTGGCTATCTGGTCCTCGATAAGCACATCGGCGCGGTAGCGCTTCTTGGAGTCGCGATTGTCGATGAGCGGGTCGTTGAACGCGTCCACATGGCCCGAGGCCTTCCACACCGTGGGGTGCATGAAGATGGCCGCGTCGAGGCCTACGATGTTCTGATGCAGGAGCACCATGCTCTGCCACCAGTACTGCTTTATATTGTTCTTGAGCTCCACGCCGTTCTGCCCGTAGTCGTAGACAGCGCCGAGCCCGTCGTATATCTCGCTTGAGGGGAAGACAAAACCATACTCCTTGCAGTGGGAGACTATCTTCTTGAAAACATCATCTTGAGCCATAATCCTGATATGCTTATATATTTATATTATTTCTCCTGCAAAGGTAATAAAAAGTCGTGTATGCATAAAGTCCTGGCCTTACAATCTCTGTCATCGCCGCATATATGGCCGGAGAGCGCCCCTGCGGGCACGAAAAAAGCGGGGCAGAAGCATGCGCTCCCGTCCCGCCGTTCTGCTGTATAAGTATTGTCAGATGATTACTCGCCCGGGTGAATAGCTCCGTTGGGGCAAACATCGGCGCATGTGCCGCAGTCTACGCACATATTGGGGTCGATGGAATACTTCTCGCCCTCGCTGATTGCTCCGCTGGGGCACTCATCTATACATGTTCCGCATGCGACACAATCGTCGCTGATTACATAAGCCATAGTTGTAATAGTTTTAGTGTTGGTATCTTGTTTCCGATGCAAATGTACGCAATTATTTGACAACACCAAACGCCGGCGCCATTAATTTGCGTTTCTTTGTGCGGCACGCCCGCCCCTGCGCTTAGTTTTAATAATTTGCCGTTAAATAATAAATCGCTATCTTTGCAAGCAATTATAAACTCTCTCTTCTCTCAAAGATGGCAAAACTGAGAAAGATAAAACGTGTGAGGATACACAGGGAAGGCGGTAAGACCCTCGTGGGCTGCCTGCTGCTGTTTGTGCTGGTATGCGCCCTGGTCAACGCTCTGCTTCCCCCTGTATTCTTTTATATTGTGACGGTGATATGCGCTGTGGTGTACGCCGGCATTCTCAACTTTTTCCGGTGCCCCATACGCCGCTTTCAGGGCGACACGGAGGGCGTCGTGGTAGCTCCCGCCGACGGCAAGATTGTGGTCAACGAGGAGGTGGACGAGAACGAATACTTCGGCGACCGCCGCAGGATGGTCTCCATCTTCATGTCGCTCGTCAATGTCCACGCCAACTGGTTTCCCGTTGACGGATTTGTGACGAGGGTGGAGCACGAGAACGGCAACTACCACAAGGCATGGCTCCCCAAGGCCAGTCTGGAGAACGAGCACGCCACCGTGATCATCTCCACTCCCGACGGACAGGAGGTCATGGTGAGACAGGTGGCCGGCGCCCTCGCACGCCGCATCGAGACCTACGCTCACGAGAGCGAGGAGTGCTTCATCGACGAGCATCTGGGCTTCATCAAGTTTGGCTCGCGCGTCGACCTGTTCCTTCCCCTCGACGCCGAGGTCAAGGTGCGTATAGGCCAGCCCACTACCGGCAATCAGACTGTCATCGCGCAGCTCTCCAAAAAGAAATAACACACAATGGCCGCATCTATATTCAAGTCTCTGCCCAACGGCATCACCTGCTGCAACCTCATCTCGGGCTGCATCGCGGTGAAGTTCGCCTTCGACGCCAATCCGCGCATGGCCTTCCTGTTTATTATAATAGGCGCGGTGTTCGACTTCTTCGACGGGTTTACGGCCCGCCTGCTCAAGGTGTCCTCGCCCATCGGCAAGGAGCTCGACTCGCTGGCCGACGACATCACCTTCGGCCTGGCCCCCTCGGCCATGGCCTTCGTGCTGCTTAAGCAGTGTGCTGTGCCGTCCTCGCTGCTTGGCGCTGAGATGGTCTACCCCTACGCGGCCTTCGTGATGGCCGCCTTCTCGGCCCTGAGGCTTGCCAAGTTCAATCTCGACGAGCGCCAGACGACGTCCTTCATCGGGCTGCCCACGCCGGCCAACGCCATCTTCTGGGGCGCCGTCGCCTGCGGGCTCAATCCCGTACTGCTCACCTCGCCGGCCGCTGCCTACATCATCATCGTGTTCGTGTTCATCTCCTCGGCGCTTCTCGTCTCCGAGATCCCCATGTTCGCCCTCAAGTTCAAGGACTTCTCCTGGGCTCACAACAAGGTGCGCTACATCTTCCTCGCCGTCTCGCTGGCGCTTATCATCGCCTTCGGCATCACGGGCCTTGCCATCGCCATCATGTGGTATCTGATGCTCTCCCTCCTCACCGAAAAACGCTGACCTGTTATGAAGGTAATATTAGTATTCTTCCTCCTCGCTTTCATAGGCCTCTATGTGATCCTGCGCTTCATACGCCGCATCATGAACTTCCTCGGCGAACCGGAGCGCAAAGCCCCGAAACAGAATTCGCAGATACACGACGGCCTCAACACTCAGACTGCGGTCAAAAAGAAGAAGGTCATCCCGCACGACGAGGGCGAATATGTCGATTACAAGGAAGTGAAATAACCGCGGAATTATTTTGGAGAAACGGCTAAGCGCCGTAGTTTCCCCATCCCGCACAATATACAGAGCAAGGCTTTCCAATGTGAGCGAGGCCTTGCTTTTTTGTACCCTGCCCATTCCTCTTCTATTATGCCGCGTGTTGAAGTCTTCAGCCATGCACGCAGATGAATATATTCACGTCATGCGGAGTCGTCTTCCGCGCATTTTCCGAAAACTACCATTTGTCTGAAAAATTACATTTGAGATGAGGAAAACTACATTTGAGGTATTTCAAAACGTCTCAAATGTAATTTTGGCCCAAAATAGACGCTGTATATCAGTTAGTTACGGGCGGTCAAAAATCGGCTTTTCAGCGGTTCGCAGACGCCTCGCGGATATGCATAAAAAGTGAATAAAAGCTGTATATTCATTTTTGCGTGGAAATCATCCGCTGCTCCCCGGATGGCAGCCGCAGGCGGCATTTTCCTTAGTGCGGGCCGCCTTCCGTATCCGGTAAAATCGCCGTGGCCAAGGTCGCAAATTGCGCACAGCGTGATGGCAAAACCGAGGGAATGGAGATGAATTTCAGGCGGAAACAAAAGAAAATCAATGAAACAGTTGGCCATTAGAATTATTTTTCGTTATTTTGCACCGCTTTCCGCGTAACCGCTGGTAAGAAAAAGTGTGGCTTATTGATGTTGCGTAGGAGACGATAACAATTTTATTTACCAAACAAATGGAAGACCTAATTAAAGTTGCTGAAAAAGCATTTGCTACCGGCAAGGAATTTCCCGCATTTCGTCCGGGTGACACCATTACGGTGGCATACAAAATCGTCGAGGGAAACAAAGAGCGTATCCAGCAGTTCCGCGGTGTGGTGATCAAGATCTCCGGCCACGAGAATCAGAAGCGCTTCACGGTGCGTAAGATGAGCGGCACCGTAGGTGTGGAGCGTATTTTCCCTATCGGTTCACCGAACATTGACAGCATTGAGATCAACAAGCGCGGTAAGGTACGTCGTGCCAAGCTGTATTACCTGCGTAACCTCACCGGTAAGAAGGCTCGTATCCGCGAGAAGAAAGCCAATCTCAAGGAATAGTCAGAGGGACTTTCAGGACGGCTTCGGGCTGTCCGACATCCACTATAAAGGCGGCGGAATTTTCCGTCGCTTTTATTTTGCCCGCTGTGGCGGAATTCGTATCTTCGCAAAGTACATGAAAGAGCGTATCAACCTATTTGTTATCCTCGTCCTGCTCCTCGTCTCTGGGAGAGCGATGGCTCAGGAAGTGACGCATCTGCGCCCTGTGGCTCAGACCGCTGGCACGCCGCAGGAGGGCTACATGAAGCCCGCGCCCATTGACACTGCGGGGCTTGGGCCGGTGGAACTGCTGCCGCGGCTCTGGATGCCGGAGCCCTGCTACCTGTCGCCGTGGAGCCTGCACGAGGGTCTCAACGCCCAGCTCGGCATGGATGTGAGCGTCGCCTTCGGCCACAGCATGCGTCACCCCGTGGGCATAGGCACGACGGCGGCTTTCGTCTACGCCATGCCCATAACGTCGCGCCTCGCCGCCGGCGCCGGTATCGTGACCCGCACGATGGACTGGGGCGGATGGCGCGAGCGCTATGCTTCGCTGCTCGGCGTGGCGGCTTACAGAGTAAACGATTACATTAATATATATGCCTTCGGCACAAAACGCCTCGTCCCCGAGGCTCAGATGCACCGCTACGGCGACGGGCCGGCTGAGACAATAGGCGGTGCGGCGGGCTTCTCGCTGGGCCGGCACGCCTTTCTGCAGATCGGCGTCACACACAGCCGCAACGATTATTAGTCTATGCCCTCCGCTACAGCCTATCTGACACATCTGCGTGAGCTCCTCGCAGAGGAGTATGAATATGAGCGCAATGAGTTTCGCCAGCAGACACAGCTCATGCCCCTCGGCCGCAAGATAAAGCGGGGCATCTGCTGGTATCCGCTCGCTCTGGGCCGCAGCCGTTACAATTCGCTCTCGCAGCTGACCATCGATGTGGAGCGTACGGATGACAAGGAGGTGGAGCACAATTTCGAATACGGCCGCCCTGTCTGCTTCTTTACTCTCGACGCCTCCGATAATGCCCATTACCTCTCCTTCAGCGCCTCCGTGAGCTATGTGGAGGGCGACAGGATGGTCGTGGTGCTGCCATCGGAGGCCGCGCTTATCGAACTGCGCTCTAAGGAACGCCTCGGTGTGCAGCTTTTCTTCGACGAGACGAGCTACCGCACCATGTTCGCCGCCACGGACGCAGCCATCAAGGCCGGCGGCAAGGACAGGCTCGGCTACCTGAGGGAGGTGTTCCACGGCACAGTGCGCCCCGCCAAATCGACGGCCATCATGCCGGTGGCCCTGCCCTGGCTCAACGGCCCGCAACAGGCGGCTGTCAACGAGGTGCTGCGGGCCCGCGACGTGGCGGTGGTACACGGCCCTCCCGGCACGGGCAAGACGACGACGCTCGTAGAGGCCGTGACCGAGATACTGAGGCGGGAAAATCAGGTGCTGGTATGCGCGCAGAGCAACATGGCCGTCGACTGGATCAGCGAGAAGCTCACCGACCGCGGCATCAATGTGCTGCGCGTGGGCAATCCTACACGGGTCAACGACAAGATGCTCTCCTTCACCTACGAGCGGCGCTTTGAGGCCCATCCCGACTATCCGCAGCTCTGGGCCATACGCCGCACCATCCGTCAGCTGTATGCCGCCCAAGGGAGCGCGGAGAGCCGCCATCAGAAGATAGCGCGCCTGCGCGACAAAGCCGCCGAGATAGAGCTCGCGATACACCACAGCCTGCTCGACTCGGCCCGCGTCATCGCCTGTACGCTCGTCGGCGCGGCCAATCATATCCTCGACGGCACGACATTCCACACCCTTGTGGTCGACGAGGCTGCTCAGGCGCTCGAACCGGCCATCTGGATACCGCTGGCCCGCTGTCATCGCCTCGTGCTGGCGGGCGATCACTGCCAGTTGCCTCCCACCGTCAAATGCCTCAGGGCTGAGCGGGGCGGACTGGCGCGCACGCTGATGCAGGTGCTCGCCGATGAGAAACCGGAGTGTGTGAGCATGCTGAGGGTGCAGTATCGCATGCACGAGGCCATTGCCGAATTCTCCAGCCGTGAGTTTTACGGCGGCCAGCTCATAAGTGCGCCCGAAGTGAAGCATCGCGGCATCCTCGACCTCGATACGCCGGTGACATGGGTGGATACCTCCGCCACCGACAGCCTTGAGGAATATGTCAGCGAGTCGTACGGGCGCATCAACAGGGTAGAGGCCGAGCTCACTCTCTCGACGCTCCGCGATTACATAGCGCGCATCGGCCGCCAGAGGCTGCTGGACGAGAACATTGACATAGGCGTCATCTCGCCCTACAAGGCCCAGGTGCAGCTGCTCAGGCGCATGTTCCGCCGCGACGCTTTCATGCGCCCCTTCCGCGATGCGATCACCGTCAACACGGTCGACGGATTTCAGGGGCAGGAGCGCGACATCATGGTCATCAGCCTCGTGCGGGCCAATGAGGAGGGCAACATCGGTTTCCTCTCGGACATACGCCGCATGAACGTGGCCATCACCCGCGCCCGCATGAAGCTCTTTATCCTCGGCAATGCCGCGACCCTGAGGCGTCACCCCTTCTACCGCCGGCTCTACGACTATGTCATGAGCCTCAGCGACAATAATCAATAAACAGCTATGAGCGATATCAAAATATACCACGTAGACATGTCGTCGACCTTCGAACTGCCGTATTCCGACGGCGGTGTACACGCCGGGTTCCCCTCTCCGGCGCAGGATCACCTCGACGAGTCGATCGACCTGAACCGCGACATCATCCATCACAAGGAGAGCACATTCTACGCCCGTGTCGTGGGCGACTCTCTGCGCGACGCCAATGTCACAGAGGGCGATATCCTTGTCATCGACAAATCTCTCATGCCCGGCGACGGGGATATGGCCGTCTGCTACCTCAATGGCGAGTTCACCCTCAAGTTTGTCCGCAAGCGCCGCGACGGTGTCTTCCTCTGTCCCGCCAATCCCGCCTACAGCGAGATACGTGTGGCCTCGGAGGACGATTTCCGTGTCTGGGGCGTAGTGACATACATCATCCACAAGGTCTGCTCGCACGGCTGAGAGACTTTGCGCCGCGGCCCGGAAGAAGAGAGGCTTTTATATAAGGCGTAATGGCGTAAGAGGAATGATAGGATTGGTAGACTGCAACAACTTTTTCGTCTCCTGCGAGCGGGTGTTCGACCCTTCGCTCGAGGGCGTGCCGGTCGTGGTGCTCTCGGGCAACGACGGCTGCGTCATAGCCCGCAGCAACGAGGCCAAGGCGATGGGCATACAGATGGGAGTGCCGTTCTTCCGCGTCCGCAATCTCTACGAAGCGGGCAAACTGCGTGTCCGCTCCGCCAATATCATTCTCTACGGCGACATGTCGCAGAGGGTGATGAGCCTGGTGAGGGAGATGGCCGGCAAGACGGTGCAGTATTCCATCGACGAGTCGTTTATGGACCTTACGGGCATTCAGGACTGCCGCGCCTTCGGGGTGGAGATGGTGAGGAAGGTGAAGAAGTGGACCGGCATTCCCGTGAGCGTCGGCATAGCCTCCAGCATGACCCTCGCCAAGGTCGCCTCCAAGTTTGCCAAGCGCTACAAGGGCTACAAGGGCTGCTGCATGATAGGCGACGAGACGGCCCGGGTCAAGGCGCTGCGCCTGGTGAGCATCGGCGACGTCTGGGGAATAGGGCGGCAGTACGCCAAGGCGCTCAACCTGCGCGGCGTGGAGACTGCCTACGATTTCAGCCTGTGGCCCGAGCGGGAGGTGAGCGCTCTGATGGGCGTCAACGGCGTCCGCACATGGCGGGAGCTCAACGGGGAGTGCTGCACACAGGTCACGCCGCCCAAGGCGGCCCGGAGCGCCACGCAGTCGCAGACCTTCTACAAGACCATCACCGACTATGACGAGCTCGCGGGCCTTGTGGCCGACTTCGCCGCCACCACCGCAGCCCGCATCCGCCGCCACGGACTGCGCGCCACCACGCTCGCCGTCTGGATAGCCACTGACCGCTATCACCTCTACGAGAAACAGTATGCCGACTCCGCAGGTACGCGCTTCGAGGTGGCTACCAACGATCCGCGGGAGACTATTGCGGCGGCCACGGCGTGCCTCAAGTCCATCTTCCGTCCCGGCTACGCCTACAAGCAGGCGGGTGTGTCGCTCGGCGGACTGCAGCGATACATGCAGCCCACGCTCTTCGACAAGGTGGACAGGCAGGGACAGGAGCGCCTCCTCAAGTCGATCGACGCCATCAAGGCCCGCGAGGGCAACGATGCCATCAGAATAGCCGCCCAGAGCAGCGCCAGCGCCATCAGGCACAACGAATTCCGCTCGCCCTGCTATACCACCGTCCTGAGGGACATCATCCGCGTTAAGGTGTAGTTCGCGGCGCGCGCCGCAGCGGGCGTATGGCGGCGGTTTATTGTTTCGGTGGAAATTGCTATCTTTGCAGCCGTTATAACAATAAACTACGCGATTTTGATTTCAGTAGAAGGACTTACGATGGAGTTTGGCGCGCGCCCGCTCTTCAGCGATGTGACCTTTGTCATAGGCGAGAGGGACAGGGTAGCCCTTGTGGGCAAGAACGGCGCCGGCAAATCCACGCTTCTCAAGATACTTTCCGGACAGCTCAGGCCTACGGGCGGAGAGGTGAGCATCACGCACGATGCCGAGATAGGTTACCTGCCGCAGGTCATGAAGCTCAGCGACACATGCACCGTGACGGAGGAGGCCGAGAAGGCTTTCACCTCGCTCGCCAGGCTCAAGACCCGTGTGGAGAGCCTCAGCAATGCCCTCGCAGAGCGCACCGACTACGACAGCCCCGAGTATATGGCTCTTGTCGAGGAGTTCACTCACGAGAGCGAGCGCTACAGCCTCATGGGCGGGGACAACTATCACGCTCTCACGGAGCGCACGCTGCTCGGACTGGGCTTCGAGCGCACCGACTTCGACCGCCCCACGAGCGAGTTCTCCGGCGGATGGAGAATGCGCATCGAGCTGGCCAAGATACTGCTGCGCAAGCCCGACATCCTGCTGCTCGACGAGCCCACCAACCACCTCGACATCGAGAGCATCCAGTGGCTGGAGAATTTCCTAAGGCAGGAGAAATGCGCCGTGCTCCTCGTGAGCCACGACCGCGCCTTCCTCAACAATGTCACCACGCGCACCATGGAGATCTCCTGCGGCAAGATCACCGACTACCGCGTGGGCTACGACGAGTATGTGAGCCTGAGGGCCGAGAGGAGGGAGCAGCAGATCAGGGCCTACCGCAATCAGCAGAAAGAGATAGCGGACATCAAGGAGTTTATCGAGCGCTTCCGCTACAAGCCCACCAAGGCCATCCAGGTGCAGAGCCGCATCAAGCAGCTCGAGAAGATCGTGCCCATAGAGATCGACGAGGTGGACAATACCTCGCTCCACCTCAAGTTCCCGCCCTGCAAGCGCAGCGGCGACTTCCCCCTTATCTGCAAGGACGTCCGCAAGGCCTACGGCGACCATGTCGTGTTCTCCGATGTCAACCTCTCCATCCGCCGCGGCGAGAAGGTGGCCTTTGTGGGCCGCAACGGCGAGGGCAAGAGTACGCTGGTCAAATGCATCATGGGCCAGATCCCCTTCGACGGGGAGCTAAAGGTGGGCCACAACGTGGAGATCGGCTACTACGCGCAGAATCAGGCCCAGCTCCTCGACGAGAACATCACCGTCCGCGATACCGTCGACCGCGCAGCCCACGGCGAGATACGCAGCCGCATCAACGACATCCTCGGCGCGTTCATGTTCGGCGGCGAGGCCTCGGACAAATATGTGCGCTACCTCTCCGGCGGCGAGCGCAGCCGTCTGGCCATGATCAGTCTGCTTATGGAGCCGGTCAACTTCCTCATCCTCGACGAGCCCACCAATCACCTCGACATGCAGACCAAGGATGTGCTCAAGGAGGCCGTTCTGGCCTTCGACGGCACGGCGATCATCGTCTCGCACGACCGCGATTTCCTCAACGGCCTGGTGACGAAGGTCTACGAGTTTGGCGGCGGCAAAGTGAGAGAGCACATCGGCGGCATCTACGACTTTCTCGCAAGCCGCAATATCGAGACGCTCGGCTATCTGGAGAAGCCTGCGGCAAAGCCCGAGGCGGCAGCGGAGACGACGGAGAAGAAAAGCGACGGCCGCATGGCCTATGAACAGCAGAAGGAGCTGGCGCGGCGCCGCCGCAAGCTCGAGAAGGCCGCTTCCGACATCGAGGAGGAGGTGACACAGCTGGAGGCCGCCGTCAGGATGACCGAGGATCAGATAGCCGCCGCTGAGAATGCCGACCCCAAGCTCTTCTCCCGCCATCAATCCCTCTCCTCACAGCTCGAAAAGGCCATGGAGGAATGGGAAAAGGCCGAGGCCGAACTGGAACAATTCAACAAAGACAATCCATCATGACCAACAACATAAACAACAGCGATATGAGAATAAGGACATTAGTCTCGGCCATTGCAGTGGTCGGGCTTACCGCTTCCTGCGGCGACTCAAAGCTCGCAAGCGGTATCAACAAGGACAATCTCGACACCTCAGTCAAGCCCGGAGACGACTTCTACGAGTACGCCTGCGGCGGCTGGATGAAGAAGCACCCTCTGCCGGGCGACTACTCCCGCTACGGCACCTTCGAACAGCTCGATGAGAACAACGACAAGCAGGTGCGCGGCATTATCGAGGATCTCGCTTCCAAGGACAATGAGAAAGGCTCCATCGAGCAGAAGATCGGCGACCTCTACAACCTCGCCATGGACTCCGTACGCAAGAACAAGGAGGGCGTAGCCCCGATACGCAAGTACACCGCCTGCCTCGCCTCCATCCACACGCCCGCCGACCTGATGCACACGGCTGCACAGCTTACGGCCTCGGGTGTGCCGCTCTACTTCTCCACCGGCGCCGACGCCGATATCAAGGACAGCAAGAACAATCTCGTACAGATAGGGCAGGGCGGGCTCACGCTCGGCGAGAAGGAGTACTACCTCGACTCCGACTCCGCTACGCTCGCCATCCGCAACGGATTCTCCGCCTACATGAAGCGCATCTTCGCCCTCTGCGGCTACAAGGCTGACGTGGCCGCAAAGAAGGCCGCCGACGTGCTCGCCATCGAGACGGCTCTGGCCCGCTCCTCGCGCGCCGCAGCCGAGCTCCGCGACCCGGTCAGCAACTATCACAAGATGACCTTCGCCGAGCTGCAGAAGAGCTACCCTTCGATCGACTGGAAGGACTACTACCGCACCGCCGGCTACCCCGACTTCGCCAATGTGAGCGTCGGCCAGCCCGAGTTCTTCAAGGGGCTGGAGAGCGTGCTCGCTTCCTTCCCCCTCGAGGCTCAGAAGAATTATCTCGAATTCCACATCATCGATTTCGCCGCTCCGTATACGAGCGACACGATGCGCAAGGCCGCCTTCGACTTCTACGGCAAGGTGTTCTCCGGCCGCAAGGCTGAGAAGCCCACGTGGAAGCGCGCCGTCTCGCTCGTGCAGGGCCTGATAGGCGAAGGCGTCGGCCACATGTATGTCGAGAAATATTTCCCCGAGAGCTCCAAGCAGCGCATGCTCACCCTGGTCAAGAATCTCCAGAAGGCTCTCGGCGAGCGTATCAAGGCGCAGACATGGATGAGCGCAGCCACCAAGGCCAAGGCTCTCGACAAGCTCGCCTCGTTCTATATCAAGATCGGTTACCCCGACAAGTGGACCGACTATTCCCGCCTCACCATCGATCCCAAGCTCTCACTGCTTGACAATGTCGTAGCCGCCTGCAAATGGGAGAACGCCCACGAGATCGATATCACGGTCAACAAGCCCGTGGACCGTACCCGCTGGTACATGGTGCCGCAGGAGGTGAACGCTTACTATAACCCGACCACCAACGAGATCTGCTTCCCCGCAGGCATTCTCCAGCCGCCTTTCTTCGACGCCAAGGCTGACGATGCCTACAACTACGGCGCCATCGGCGTGGTGATAGGCCACGAGATGACTCACGGATTCGACGATCAGGGCCGGCAGTTTGACAAGTACGGCAACCTGCAGGACTGGTGGACCAAGGAGGACGGAGAAAACTTTAAGAAGCGCGCACAGGTGATGAGCGACTTCTTCAGCGGTATCGAAGTGCTCCCGGGCCTCAAGGGCAACGGCCCGCTCACGCTCGGCGAGAATCTGGCCGACCACGGAGGTCTCATGGTGTCTTATCAGGCCCTTCAGAACGCCATGAAGACCAACCCGCTCAAGACCGAGGACGGTTTCACGCCCGAACAGCGTTTCTTCCTGGCCTACGCCTACGTCTGGGCCGCCAATATCAGCAACGAGGAGATACGCAAGCGCACCAAGAGCGACCCGCACTCCACCGGCCGCTGGAGAGTGAACGGCGCGCTCCCGCAGATCGACGCCTGGTACAAGGCCTTCAATGTGAAGCCCGGCGACAAGCTCTATGTGCCCAAGGACAAGAGGGTGAATATCTGGTAAATCAGGCTTAGTTCGCCTGCCATCTTTATACGAGCCGCGACAGTGAATGCTGCCGCGGCTCTTTTCGTGCTGCGCCGCTCACGCCGCCCGCCGCGCGACCCGTGCGAATGCCGTGTTATGGTATAGAATGCACACTTCCGCACCCCCGGAAAACGGGGAAAATAGCCCTTCGTAAATGATTGAAAATCAGCGCTCCGCAAAGGCTAAAATTATGTTTGAGACGTTTTGAAATACCTCAAATGTAATTTTCCTCGTCTCAAATGTAATTTTCGGGTAGAGCGGAAGTTTTTTTGAAGTGTGGGGAAGGCCTTTTCGAAAATGCGGAAAAAGTGTGCGTGTTTCGAATGGCGAAGTTAAATCAGCCGCACAGGAGGATGACTACATCTATAACTATGATTTGTGTTAGCATATGCGCGATAAATAACTGAGAATCCACAAACACGATTAGGTTTTGCGGGAGAAATAACTGGGAGGGCCGCTGCCCCCAGCGGCCGTCCGCCGCCGCATAAGAGCGTGCGAATGAATGAGCCATACGCCTCTTTCTCTTTCGTGAGTCCTTTGATTTACGCCGAATTACTTCGCGCTTTACCATTATTGGGCATGCGGCCGCTGAGGCAGCGGCCCTCCCAGCTATCGCCGCGCACAACAATCTCTCCGCCCGCCCTCGCGGCGCATCAAAAGGCGATTTTTGACCCTTTGCAACGCATTGAAAATCAATGTTCCCGGAAGGCCAAAATTACATTTGAGATGAGAAAAAACATCTCAAATGTAGTTTTCCTCATGTCCTATGTGAGCATAAGCGCAAGCGGAAGGTTTTTTGAAGTGATGGAAATGCCTTTTCGAAAATGCGGAAAAAGTGTGTGTGTTTCGGATGGCGAATTTATATCATCGGGGCAGGGTAGTGAGGACTAACGTAAGTGCGAACATAGTGCAGCGGTGCGCGATGACAGAGGGCAGGGCCGTTACATCCTTTGCTCATGCTGCGCGGCGGCGAATGAGGCGGCTTTTCCTGCCATACGGGCCGAATAATTCCATATAGTCGCAAAAATCAGGCAGACAGGAGATAAATTTC
>OMUV01000166.1 GCA_900314335.1 uncultured Prevotellaceae bacterium
AAAACAATTCAAACAGCCAAACAAAAACGGCATTTATTTTATTGAAATACAATAATTTATCCGAGATTTTCTAAGCATAAATGAGAGTGTCACGGAGCCCATTAAAATCGTCTTTATAAATAACGCCATCCCGCAAATTCTCTGCATTACAGAGGGGATCTGAGTAGTTACAAATTTTTCTCATCCGCATGAGAATTTTTTCTGAACGCATCGGACTGAGATTTCACGAAAAGCGCCATCCTCCCAACTGTATCACATCAATAAAAATCTCAGATAAGGTACTTTTTGAGCCCGTAATAGGCATAGAAAAGATAGTATTTCACGGACTGGGCGACGGACAGGTGGATGATATTGCGGTAGATATGCCACTGCCATGTGAGCAGCCGCTGTTTGTGGCGGGACACGCCTGTCTTGGAAAGCCGGTAAAGCGCCGTCGACGTGTTGGTGTTCAGGCCTATGCCGCCTTTGCTGAGTATCTCCAGCCACATGACATAGTCCTCGTGATGGATATCCTTGATTTTCACTTTGCCCACTTTCTGCGTGTCATAGATGCCCGTGAGATTGCCAATCGCGTTGCCTCGCAGCAGAATGGCATAGTTCAGCCGCCGCGGCGCGCGAACGATGCGGTTGTTGCGATGCCCCTCTTCATCCATCTTCTCGTAATTGGAGTAGACCACGACGACCTTGTCATCCTCGAAGAGAGGCACTTGCTCCGCCAGTTTTGTGCTCGCCCAGATATCATCGCTGTCGAGAAATGATATGAAGCGCCCCTTGGCCAATCTTACTCCTGTGTTGCGCGGCGCCGACGGCATACCATTGTGGTAGTCGGCATCATGCAGACTGATGCGCTTGTCCCGCTGCTCATATTGTCTGACTATCTCGCATGTACGGTCGGTAGAACTGTCGTTCACCACAATCAGTTCCCAATGGGTATAAGTCTGGGCGATCACGGAGTCGATAGCCATTCCGATAAACCGCTCGCTATTGTGGGCCGGCATTATGATGGAGACAAGTGGCATATATGGAGTCATAGACAATGGCATGGTATAGGGTTAGTAACTTCGCCTGAACAACTTTAGCAGCGTGGCAATGATTCTTGAAAGGAACAGGGGCAGATTGTAGCTGAATGGGTGGGAGAGCCATGTCCGAGTGTAGGCGGCGCAGAGCAGGGTGATGTTCCTCAGCCTCCGCCCGTAATTCATGCGCGACCGGGAGGCCGAGCTGTGACGGGCCCTGATGTAATAGATGCATTCGGCGGAAGCGAGTGTGATTTGCCGGATATGACTGGAGACGGCGAACATGAACAGGGAGTCCTCGCCCAGAGCGAAACGAGCATCGAAACGCGCGTCGCCGATGGCGCGCCTGGGGATAATCTTACAACAAGAAGATGAGAGGAAACTGCGGCCTACAAACAGCGACGGCGATTTGCTGTTCAGCAGCCGCCGGTAGGCATCCGTGATATAGTTGCTCATCTCCTCATGAGTCTCGTCGTCTATCTGCTTAACATTGGAGCAGACAATGGTATCATCGCCGGCGGCTTTCTCTATCAGAAGTCTGAGATAAGATTGGCTTACCCAATCATCATCATCGATAAAGCCTACAAATCTCCCTTCAGCCTCCCTGAGACCTACGTTGCGGGCGTTGCTCACGCCGGCCACTTCGGTCGTTAAGAGCCTCAGTTGATGTTCAGGATGCTGACTAATGTATGTCTCTATTTGTTCTCTGTAACCCTGCAACGGGCCGTTAAGAACAATAATTACCTCAAAGGCGGACGCGTCTGCGTCCTGCCGGCACAGAGAATCGAGACAGCTCGTCAGGTATTCGCCGGGCTTATAGGTTGGGATGATTATGGAAACGATACACGTCATCTAACTAATAAACCCGCGAAAATATTAATTATTGTTTCCGCTTTAAAATATTTCTCCCGGTAGCAGGATAAATTGCCGTAGCAGATATATCCCGGCTTTGTTCTAGTCGGTCTGTTTGGCGGCAAATATGCAGAAGAGTTCCCTGATTGAATAAAGGATTTTTGTACTTTTGCATGCGACGTATTGTGAGCAAGAGGTTTATTATTGACCAACAAACTCGACCAGATTAAATGACAGGAGACATAATATTTTCAGCGGCGCTGCCGGAAGAACTACCGCAGGTGATCAGCGCGCAGACGGCGGAGAGCGCTTTCAGGACTATAACCACGCGGGTAGGGAAGGCGAGCGCGGCCTACAGACTGACCCGCGAGATCATGACAAGGCGTCCGCGGCTGGTGATTAACATCGGCTCTGCGGGCAGTTGCAACCTTAACGTCGGCGACATAGTCGTATGTTCTCGTTTTGTGGACAGGGATCTGCAGCCACTGAGCATTGAAGGCGTCCTCTCAGACATCTCGATGGCGCCTGTCAGCGGCCTGCCCTCCATAATCGGCGGCCAGCCCCAAATGCGGTCGTACATCTGTAACACGGGCGATGACTTCGTAACCGGTAGCGATATTGCCAACGGCGATGTAATAGATATGGAGTCTTTCGCCCTTGCGATGGTATGCCGCGAAGAGGGCGTCCCGTTTGTGGCAGTCAAATATATCACGGACAGGGTAGGACAGAACAGTGTAAAAGTTTGGGCGGATAAACTCAGGGATGAGCGGCAGGCCCTCTCGGAATATGTAGCCAGATACATTCTAATCAGCAATTCTTCTCATGAATAAGCTGCTCATTGTAACAAAGAGGGAATTCCTGTATCGGGTGAAGAAGAAGTCGTTTATAATTATCACGGCGCTGATGCCACTGCTCTTCGCTCTGGTAATGTTTACGCCAATTTTTCTTGTCAATATGAATGAAGGCAGCGAGCATAATGTGGCCGTGATAGACAAGACGGGGAAATATGCATCATGCTTCAGGGATGGCGATGGATGGAAATTCTTTTTCCCCAGGACAACTGTCGACGACGTTATGAGCGACCACAACACATACGCCGTGATAGAGATAAACAAAGACCCTGCACAGGCTAAGGAGGCGATAGACATATATTCAAGAAATGAGGTCTCGGCGTCGATGGTAAGCATGGTGCGACTTGCGCTGACAGAGAAGGTGAGAACGGAACGCCTTGCGGCTTACAACATCCCCAATCTGGAACAGATAATAAAGGAGTCGGACCGCGAGATAGAGATGCGGACCATACGCTTCAACGACTCGGACAAATCGTGGGAGGAGTCGAATCCAGAGATACCGCAAGTCATTGGCATTATGCTCACGCTCCTGATATACATGTTCATCCTTACATACGGCAGCATGGTGATGCAGAGCGTGACGGAGGAGAAAAGCAGCCGTATAGTAGAAGTAATTATCTCATCGGTAAAGCCGTTCACGCTAATGCTCGGCAAGGTACTGGGAATAATGCTTACCGGCTTGTTCCAAATCATGATATGGGGGATCATGGCAGCCTGGATTCTTATAATAGTCGGCATTGTCATCCCCAAGTCCCCAACGACTCTTGCAGACATGGACGTCCAGAACATTTCAGGAATTTTGTCGACATTATTCTCGATGAACTGGATAGAGATAACTGTGTTGTTCATTCTATTCTTCGTAGGCGGCTATCTGCTCTACGCTTCATTCTTTGCGGCTGTAGGCGCCTCGGTTAGCTCACAGGAAGACACCGGACAGTTTGTACTCCCCGTGACTGTAGTCATGATATTCGCTCTCTATGTTGGCATCGCCTGCATGAACGACCCGGACAGCAATTTGGCTTTCTGGTGCTCTATGATTCCCATCACTTCGCCTATTGTTATGATAATGCGCATCCCATTCGGTGTCCCTGTGTGGCAGGAACTGCTCTCGCTGCTTATCCTGTTTGCTTCCGCACTCTACGTCATAAAGATTTCGGGCAAAATATACCGTACCGGCATACTCCTCTATGGCCAGAAGCCAGGCTTGAAAGATATCGTGAAGTGGATGCGAAAGGCGTAGCGCACAGGCTTCTGAAACTGCATCAGAGTGAAAGTCTTGAGGTTTGGCAATAAATTATTACCTTTGCACTCCGAAGAAACAAAATATTACGCATTATAATGAAAGCATACGTATTTCCCGGTCAAGGCGCCCAGTACCCGGGTATGGGCAAAGATCTTTATGAGAGTAATGACAAGGCTCGTTCCATGTTTGAGACGGCTAATAAGATTTTAGGTTATAGCATCACCGATATAATGTTCAATGGAACGGATGAGCAGCTGCGCGAGACAAAGGTAACTCAGCCCGCAGTTTTCCTGCAGAGCGTTATCAGCGCCGTTTGCGGCATTGCAGATTTCCAGCCGGCCATGACAGCCGGCCATTCTCTTGGTGAGTTCTCCGCCCTCGTGGCTGCCGGAGCGCTGGACTTTGCCGATGGCCTGAAGCTCGTATATGCCCGTGCTATGGCTATGCAGAAAGCATGTGACAAATCAAAGGGCACTATGGCAGCTATTATCGGTCTTCCTGATGATCTGATAGAAAACGTGTGCAAGGAGGTATCCTCCGATACCGAGGTTGTTGTGCCGGCCAATTACAACTGCCCCGGCCAATTGGTGATAAGCGGCAATGTTGAAGCTGTGAATGCTGCATGCGAGAAGCTGAAAGCAGCCGGTGCCAAGCGTGCACTGGTGCTCAAGGTAGGCGGCGCTTTCCATTCTCCTCTCATGGAACCGGCACGTGCAGAGCTTGCTACTGCCATTGAGAAGACCACGTTCTCTACGCCCAAGTGCCCCGTTTATCAGAATTACGATGCTCAGGCACATCTCGCCCCCGAAGAGATTAAGAGCAATCTTATAGCTCAGCTCACTTCGCCGGTAAAGTGGACTCAGGAGGTGACCAATATGGTAGCTGCTGGTGCAGACGAATTTATAGAGTGCGGTCCTGGTAAAGCCCTTCAGGGCATGATAGGCAGGATATGCAAGGGTAACACAGCTATTTCATTCCACGGCATACAGTAAGCCCTGAACGCTAATAATAAAAATATAAGGAACTGATATTCTCTTTCCTTTCTGTAAGGGGAGAGCAATATCAGTTTTTGTTTGCTATATGGATAAGAACAAGATTGTTATTTATCAGGTACTACCCAGACTATGGGGTAATCGTCATTCCCGACTGACTCATAACGGGACAAAGGAGCAGAATGGGGTTGGCAAGTTTTCCGATTTTACTGCTAAGCGACTCAGTGGCATAAGAGCCCTTGGGGCTACGCATGTCTGGTATACCGGAATTCTGGAGCACGCTACTCTTACGGATTATTCCGCTATCGGCATAAGGAGAGATAATGCTCAAGTTGTAAAAGGCAATGCTGGATCACCTTATGCGGTCAAGGATTACTATGACGTAGATCCCGATCTGGCCAATAATCCCAGAGAACGAATGAAAGAGTTTGAAGAACTGGTAAGGCGGACACACGACATCGGATTGAAGGTTATCATAGACCTTGTGCCCAATCATGTAGCCCGGGAATATCATAGCGACGCAGCTCCTGCGGGTAAGGAGGATTTCGGTGCAAATGATGATAAGGGCATGAACTTTTCTCCCGCCAATAATTTTTACTATATCGGCGGCTGCCGCTTTGTAAGCCCTGATCAGAAAAATGCAGCTGTACCTTATGAAGAGTATCCTGCAAAGGCTACCGGAAATGATTGCTTTAATGCCTCTCCCGGGCGTTTTGATTGGTATGATACGGCCAAGTTGAACTATGGCGTTGACATCCTTGCCGGCAGAGTGAATCATTTCAATCCGATGCCAGATACCTGGCAAAAAATGTACGACATCATGGAATATTGGTGTCAGAAGGAAGTTGACGGTTTCCGGTGTGACATGAGCGAGATGGTTCCTGTAAATTTCTGGCATTATGCTATTGGCCGATTGAAGCGCTCTTATCCAGGTGTTATATTTATCGCTGAGATATACAATCCCTCTGTCTACAATGCTTATCTGAATTACGGAGGCTTCGACTTTCTCTATGACAAAGTAGGACTGTACGACAAACTAAGAGCCGTAATGACAGGTGCTGCTCCTGCATGCGATATAACATATACATGGCAGGTATTAGACGACTTAAAGCCAAGAATGCTCTCGTTTATGGAGAATCACGACGAGCAGCGCATTGCCTCCTCGTTCTTCGCGGGGGATGCCAGAAAGGGCAAGCCGGCAATGATAGTGTCCGCGCTCATGAACGTCAATCCTGTTATGATATATTTCGGCCAGGAATACGGCGAAAAAGGTATGGACGACGAAGGATACAGCAGATTAGACGGGCGCACCTCTATTTACGATTATTGGTCAGTAGAAAAGATTAGAAAAGCTCTTTACAACTCTAAAAATATCTCAGAGGAAGACAGACAGATATTCTCTTTCTATAAACGTCTGTTGAGCGATATCTGCCGCGAGGAAGCTGTGAGAGAAGGTCTGTTTTATGATCTCACCTATTGCAACCTTAATATGGGGGAGAGTTACGACTCCAGGAAACTTTACTCTTTCCTCAGGCGAAGCAAGAACGAGCTCCTGCTGATTATCGCTAATTTCGCTGACGAAGAAACACACGCACAGATTAACATCCCTGAACACGCGTTTAAGTTCTTAGGCATTCAAGAGGGAATGTATTCTTGTGTTGATTTGTTGAATACTACGAGTGATAAAGAACATTTCGGTTGCAAATTATCTCCCAATTGCAAAATGGATGTTGTTGTTCCGGCTTTTTCAGGATGTGTTTTGAAAATTATGTAGGTCGTTAGGGGAAGAAATCGGGAAAACTATCTGCAAGTGTCGCGCGAAAAGAGTATTTTTGCGGGAAAGAAACGAAAAGAGAAATATGGCTGTTGCAGCAAATATGCCTGATTATGTTTTTGAAGTAAGCTGGGAGGTATGTAACAAAGTCGGAGGTATACATACTGTCTTAGAATCATTGGCTCCCACGCTCGAAAAGACGTATCGAGATAATCTTGTCTTCGTGGGGCCGGACTTAAACACCAATGAGTTTGTCGAAGATCCTTCTTTGAAAAAGGATTGGCAAAAAGCACTCGCAAGCGCCGGCATGCGGGCGAGGATAGGCAGATGGAAGATTAATGCCAATCCAGTGGCCATATTAGTGAACATTAATCAGTGCCGCGACCGCAAGAATGAGATATATGGTGAAATGTGGAATGATTTTGGCGTTGATTCTCTCCATGGATACGGCGATTACGATGACTCGTCTTTGTGGGCTTACGCTTCCGGTAAGATAATAGAACTGATAAAGCGCCAGTGCTTAGAGTCAAATGCGAAGATAATACTCCAGGCTCACGAATGGCAAAGTGCTATGGCTTTGCTGGCAGTCAAGAAAGGTAGTAAGCAGACTGGTATAGCCACTGTTTTCACTACACATGCTACCACCGTTGGCAGGTCAATATGCGACAATAATAAATGCCTCTATAAGTATTTTGCAGGATATGAAGGCGACATGATGTCGCGCGAACTACATGTAGAATCAAAACATTCTTCTGAAAAGGCTGCCGCTGTCAATGCCGATTGCTTCACTACAGTAAGCGAGATTACCAACAAGGAGTGCAAGCAGTTTCTTGGCAAGGCGGTGGACGTAATATTGCCCAATGGTTTTAATATCTCCGATCTGCCCAAAGTTACAGAGATAAAGCGGAGTAAGAAGCAAATGCGTCGTTTGGTAATAGATGTAGCAGAAAAGCTTCTGGGCAAGCAACTGAGCGATGATGCACTTATAATCTCCACAAGCGGACGGTGCGATTTTCGTCCCAAAGGATATGATTTGTTTCTGGAGAGCGTGCGTAGACTCAGTCAGGAGGCTCTAAATAATGACATTATAGCTCTGATGGAGGTTCCACTATGGAGCGCAGGCCCGAGAAAAGATCTGTCAGAACGCCTGAATAGCGTTGACACGGCCTATGCCACAGCACTCCCCGAGCCTTATATTACACATGACCTTCACAATTTTGATGCAGACCGCATAATTGCTACGGTTAAGGGCCTCGGATTAAACGTTTCCACGCTTAAGACAAAGGTCCATACATTAATTTTCCCTGTATATCTCAATGGAGCAGACGGGATTCTGAATTGCGATTATTATGAGCTCCTCTCCGCATCAGATTTGACCATATATCCGTCATACTATGAGCCATGGGGATACACTCCACTCGAGAGTGCAGCTTATCGCGTGCCTACAGTTACTACCAATCTGTCCGGCTTTGGCCTGTGGGTAAATTCACTGCTCGGACGGCGGAGTAGCCTATTCTCTGACGGCGTAGAAGTAATAGACAGAGATGATGACAATTACTTTGAAGCAGCAGAGCATCTGAAGAACATTATAATGCAATTTTCCAAGAGTACGAAAAAAACTCGTGAGGAGCTTTCCAGAAAATGCTATAAAATAGCTTCCCAAGCCGATTGGAAAGTCTTTGCAAACAATTATGCCAAAGCCTTTTCGTTCGCGCTCAACAAATAAAATGACAATCATCAAAACTAATTATTCATATGATGAAAATACAATCTAATCACTCCAATGATCCTGTATGGAAATCACTGACTGTAAAATCAAATATTCCGCCAGAGCTCAAGAAAGTGGAAACCCTTGCCCATAATTTATGGTGGACATGGAACAACGAAGCTCTCGACCTGTTTGAGTCAATGGATGCGGAACTCTTCCGCAGCTGCAGACAAAATCCGGTCAAGATGCTTAGCAACATGAGCTATGACGCCCTCAAGGCTTTGGCTCAGGACGAAGACTTTCTCAGCAGGATGAATAAGGTGTATCGCAAATTCACCGACTACATGAATCAGAAGCCGGACAATACCCGTCCGTCCGTTGCCTACTTCTGCATGGAGTATGGTTTCTATCATGTACTGAAAATTTATTCCGGCGGCTTGGGAATATTGGCAGGTGATTATTTGAAGCAGGCATCCGATTCCAATGTAGACCTCTGTGGCGTGGGCTTGCTTTATAGGTACGGCTATTTCGATCAGACAATCTCTATGGATGGCCAGCAGATAGCCAATTATGAAGCACAGGACTTTGATACCCTGCCTATTGAAAAAGTAATTGACCCTAAGACGGGCAAGCAAATGATAGTGGAGGTGCCTTTCCCCAACTATACCGTTTACGCTTATATCTGGAGAGTGAACGTAGGGCGCATAAGCCTCTACCTGATGGATACGGACCACGACATGAATTCTGTCTACGATCGTAATATCACCAAGACTCTCTATGGCGGCGATTGGGAGAACAGACTCAAGCAGGAATACCTCTTAGGCATAGGTGGTATGATGATGCTGCGTCAGCTGGGCATCAACAAGACTATCTATCATTGCAACGAGGGCCACGCTGCACTTTGCAACGTAGAGCGCTTGGTAGAGTACGTCAACAAAGGCCTGACGTTCAATCAGGCTCTGGAGCTTGTAAGAGCTTCTTCACTTTACACAGTTCATACGCCTGTGCCGGCTGGCCATGATTACTTTGACGAAGGCTTGTTCGGCAAATACATGGGCTCTTATCCTTCGCGCTTAGGCATATCCTGGGATGAGTTTATCGGTATGGGACGCACCAACCCCAATGATCACAACGAGAAGTTCTGTATGTCTACTTTCCTTTGCAATACTTGCCAAGAGGTCAATGGCGTTAGCAAACTACATGGCGAGGTAAGCAAGAAGATGTTCAATGGCATTTGGAAAGGCTATTTCCCGGAGGAAAGTCATGTAGGTTATGTCACCAACGGCGTACACTATCCGACATGGGCAGCACGTGAATGGAAGGCTCTGTATCATAAATATTTCGACAAGAACTTTGAGAACGACCAGAGTAACGAAAAGATTTGGGAGGCTATCTACAATGTGCCCGACGATGAAATTTGGGAACTGAGAGTGAAGCTTAAGACCAAACTTGTGGAGTACCTTCGCCGCCGCTTCCGTGACAACTGGCTGAAGAATCAGGGAGACCCGACGCGTGTCATCTCTATCCTTGAGAGGATCAACCCGAGAGCTCTGCTCATTGGCTTTGGCCGCCGGTTTGCCACATACAAGCGCGCACACCTTCTTTTCACCGATCTTGAGAGGCTCTCCAAGATTGTAAACAATCCCGACAGACCTGTACAATTTATATTTACCGGAAAGGCTCACCCTGCTGATGGCGCCGGTCAGGGACTTATAAAGCAGATCTATGAGATATCCCGACGTCCGGAATTTCTGGGCAAGATTCTCTTTATCGAGAATTATGATATGCAGCTGGCCCGCAGACTTGTCTCGGGTGTGGATATTTGGCTGAACACTCCTACACGTATGATGGAAGCTTCCGGTACGTCTGGTGAAAAGGCTCTGATGAATGGTGTCATCAACTTCTCCATACTTGACGGTTGGTGGCTTGAAGGCTATCGCGACGGTGCTGGATGGGCTATTACTGAGCATCGCACATATACCGACCAGGCTCAGCAGGACAAGCTCGATGCTTCGACCATCTACAGTATGCTGGAAAATGAGATTATTCCTCTGTACTTCACACAATCGGAAGATGTAGAATATTCTAAGGAATGGGTTCACGTTATAAAGAACTCCATCGCCCAGATAGCTCCGCATTATACTATGAAGCGTCAGCTCGATGATTACTATACTAAATTTTACAACAAAGAGGCCGAACGCTTCAAGGCTCTTGCAGCCGCTGACTATCATGATGCTAAGGAGATAGCCGCATGGAAGGAAACAGTAGCTTCGAGATGGGATTCGATTTCCGTTCTCTCCGTTGAAATGAGCGATAATCTCAAGTCCGGGCAACTTGTTAGCGGTACAGAGATCGAAGCCCGCGTCACCATTGACGAGCAGGGCCTCGACAATGCAGTGGGCGTTGACCTCGTGGTGGTAAGCGCAGACGAGAGCACCAAGGATAAATTCCAGAATTCTATTCCGCTGACTCTTACCGAGAAAGATGGAAACAGATATACTTTCACTCTAAAGTATATGATCAACTTTATCGGCAGAGTTAAGACGTCGTTCAGAATGTATCCCAGTAACAGGAAGCTGCCTCACCGTCAGGACTTCTGCTATGTCAGGTGGTTTTGATTTGTAGAAAAGCTCATCATAATACAAAGGGGAATTCGGAAATCGGGTTCCCCTTTGTTATTCCTGTTCGGCGCAAATCTTAGAATCATGCTTTTAACCCGACTCCATTAGGGAGATTGTGCCTGCATGCTCAAACCTACTTGTCCTAAGCCGTTTTCCGAAGCGTCTCAGGCGCCGTTTTGTCCCTTAAAACCCGTGTGCTGCTCCTCTTGTGCTGCGATTTGTTTTCCTTAATCGGACGTGTAAGAACCCCTGCGCGGTAAGCACACCGGGAGCTGAATATTATGCGTTATGTGATGCTTGCTACCCGTATTGAAACAGAACTTTAGCTATTTCATGTAAGTAGTTGAAAAGCAACGCTACGTATAGCGGAGAAAAACAAGCAATATTAGATAAAAAGAAAGCCTTTGTTTTTTACAGGCATGCGCGACGCCTTTTCTGACGTGCGGATTCATGGGGCTTCCATAGCGGATGCCGAACTTGTATTCGCCTTCTATTTAAAGTCCCCATCAATAAAATAAAAGAGAAAGAACAGTAATAAACCATTCCTTCTCTTTTAGTACATTTAGCGGAAAGAGAGGGATTCAAACCCCCGGTACGGACAAGCCGTACAGCGGATTTCGAGTCCGCCCCGATCGATCACTCCGGCATCTTTCCTTTGTTTGACTCTGCAAAAATACTAATTTAAATAATTTCGAAGGCATTTTGCGGTGAAAATTTTAGATTCTCTGCATTCCGATGCATTATTCATAAATAATATGCTATGACTTTAGCATCCTTTACCTGGATCAATGGCTGTACTTTGATGTTTTAGATAGGGAAAACACGCATTTACCATTAAAAAACGTAACTACTCAGATCCCCTTATACATGAAATAGGAGCATGAAGCCTTGCACACCATTAATTATACATGGCGAGT
>OMUV01000133.1 GCA_900314335.1 uncultured Prevotellaceae bacterium
AATTCACCTTAACGCGTAAAGCCTTCCGCTTACGCGGAAAATTACATTTGAGACGAGGAAAATTACATTTGAGATATTTCAAAACGTCTCAAATGTAATTTCGCCCTTTCGGGAGCACTGAATATAAGATATTCAGCAAGGGGCTGAAATCTTCCTTTCCGGAGGCCGCAATCGCCATTTCCGGGATCGGGAAAGGCGAAGATGGTTACTCTTATCGAAAGTCGTCGCTCATCGGCCCTGCAGCTATATCTTCGTCATTCGGGAAAGTGTGCATTTTCGACATTTCGAAAAGGGCATTCCTTACATCACAAAAAACTATCCAAATTTCTTGATGCTCACAAGGCACATGAGGAGAACTACATTTGAGGTATTTCAAAACATCTCAAACATAGTTTTGGCCTTCCGCGATGGCTGATTATGAGTTAGTTAGAAGGGGTCCGAATCACTCTTTCCGGGGCCGCGGAAGTGTGCATATTATACCGTTTTCCCGATTTCGGGGCGGCGGCTTCCCCTGCCTTTTCACGCCGGCGCGGATGATAAGATTTCCTATTCTCAGAGCCGGCACCGGCGAATAGCAATCCGTGGCGCAGAAGCATCTGAGAATGAGAAATAATTATTAACTTTGCAAGCAACATTATATTTACAGCAAAATGTTCAGCACAGCTACTTATACGGAGCGCCGCAAAAAGCTCAGAGAGCTTGTGGGGAGCGGCCTCATTCTCCTGTTCGGCAACAATGATTCGCCGGCCAATTATCCTTCCAACACATACAAGTTTCGTCAGGACAGCTCGTTCCTCTACTACTTCGGTCTGCAGAGAGACGGTCTGGTAGGCGTCATCGACGTGGACAACGACATCGAATATCTGGTGGGCGACGAGATAGACATCGACGATATTGTATGGTACGGCTCGGTGGAGAGCGTCGGCGAGATGGCCGAGCGCGTGGGCGTGAAGCACCACGCCGCCATGCGCGAACTGGCCGACATCGTTAATTCGGCCCGTGCCCGCGGTCAGGAGATACTCTTCCTGCCGCCCTACCGCTTCGACAACAAGATACAGATAATGGACCTGCTGGGCATCCATCCCTCCGCTCAGAAGGAAGCCGCCTCGCTCAGGCTCATCAAGGCCGTGGTCAAGATGCGCACCACCAAGACCGCCGAGGAGATAGAGGAACTGGAGCGCGCAGCCGAGATAGGCTACAAGATGCACATGACGGCCATGAACCTGTGCCGCCCGGGCGTGACGGAGCAGTACATCGGCGGCATGGTCGACGGTGTGGCCAACGCCTACGGCTGCATGGTGTCCTTCCAGACCATCGCCACACAGCACGGCGAGGTGATGCACGGCAATCCGACCACTGCCCCGCTCCAGGCCGGCCGGCTGATGCTGGTGGACGCAGGCGCCGAGACCAACAACAACTACTGCTCGGACAACACGCGCACCACTCCGGTGAGCGGCGTATATACCGAGAAGCAGAAAGAGATATACAACATCGTGGTAGAGTGTCACGACCATGTGCTCGACGTAGCCCATCCTGGTGTGAAATGGTGGGATGTTCACTTCGCCGTATGCCGCATCATCACGGAGCGCCTGCAGGAGCTCGGCCTCATGAAGGGCGATGTGGAGGAGTCGCTGCGCGCCGGAGCGCATGCGCTGTTCCTACCTCACGGCCTGGGCCACGCGATGGGCATGGACGTCCACGACATGGAAGGCTTGGGACAGGTGTACGTAGGATTCGACGACGAGGTGCGCCCCTCTACTCAGTTTGGCACCAACGCGCTCCGCTTCGGCAGGAGACTGGAGAAGGGCTTCGTGCTGACCGACGAACCGGGCATTTACTTCATCCCCGCCCTTATCGACGACTGGAGGAAGAACGGGACGAATGCCGAGTTCCTCAACTTTGACAAGATCGACGAGTATCGCGACTTCGGCGGCATCCGCATCGAGGACGACGTGCTTATCACCGACGATGGCTGCCGCTTCGTGGGCAAGCAGCGCATCCCCTACCATGTGGAGGACGTCGAGGAATTCATGCGCTCACGCAAATAAGCTAATAACAATAATCTACACAATACAATAATCATTTATGAAAAGAATTATCACGGCATTCATGGCCGTCCTGTTGCTCTGTCCGTCCGTTTTTGCAGACGATACCAAGGAGAAAAAGGACACGTTAAAATTCACCGTCATCAAGGAGAACCCCATAACTTCGATTAAGGACCAGAACCGCTCGGGCACGTGCTGGTGCTATTCCACTCTGGGCTTTCTGGAGGCAGAGCTGCTGAGGAAAGGCAAGGGCACCTTCGACCTCTGCGAGTCGTTTGTCGTGCACCATACGATGACCGACCGCGCCGTTGCCGCAGTGCGCACCCACGGCGATGTCTCGTTTGCCGAGGGCGGCAGCTTCTACGACGTGCTCTACTGCATGAAGCACTACGGCCTCGTGCCGCAGGATGCCATGCCCGCCCCGGGCTCCCTGCAGGGCGACAGTCTCTTCAACTTCAGCGAGCTCTCCGAGGTGGCCGGCGCCGTGGTCAACGCCATAGCCAAAGGCAAGCAGAAGAAGATCTCCCCCATCTGGCTCAAAAACGTGGAGAGCATCTACGACAACTACCTCGGCAAACTGCCCGAGACCTTCAAGTATGAAGGCAAGACCTACACGCCGCAGAGCTTCGTAGAGTACCTCGGGCTTAACGCCGACGACTATATCTCCATAACTTCCTACACCCACCACCCGTTCTACGAGCCCTTCGTCGTAGAGGTGCAGGACAACTGGCGCTGGGCACAGAGCTACAACCTGCCCATCGACGAGATGATGGAGGTGATAGACAATGCGCTCAACAACGGCTACACCATAGCCTGGGGCGCAGACGTGAGCGAGAAGGGCTTCGGCCCCGTAGCCCGCGTGCCGCTGAACGACAAAGTGAAGGACCTCAGCCACAGCGACGCCGCAAGGTGGACAGGCACTGACGGCAAGGCCGAGAAGGTCGTGACCGCCAAGGGCGAGAAGACCATCACGCAGGAGATGCGTCAGGAGGCCTACGACGACTGGGAGACCACCGACGACCACGGCATGGTGATGTACGGCATAGCCAAGGACAGCACCGGCGCCAAATATTACATGATCAAGAATTCCTGGGGAGAGTACGGCCCGTACAAGGGCATGTTCTACGCATCGCGTCCCTACGTTGCCTACAAGACGATGAACTTTGTGGTCAACAAGGCAGCGCTCCCCAAGGACATCGCAAAGAAGCTCGGAATAAAGCAGTAAAGCTCCATCTCCCTCATGGGCACGCTTACCACGACTCTTAAAGCAGCAAGGCATCACCGCGATGCCTTGCTGCTTGCGTTGCTGTGCTTCATAGCGTTTTTCGTCAACTCGGGCGCGCTCCGTCCGGACATCATGGAGACGCGCAATCTGGAGACGGCGCGCGAGATAGTGGAGAGCGGCGACTGGATGGTGCCCCGCATGAACGGCGAGTACCGCCTCGAGAAGCCTCCCCTGCCCACGTGGATAGCCGCCGCGGTGGAGAGCGTCGCGCCCGACTGCTTGCCGGCGCAGCGAGCCATGAGCGGACTGGCGGGCGTGATGCTCGTCGTGTTCTGCTACCTCATAGCGCTGCGCACCACGGAGCGCCGCGATGTGGCGTTCCTCTCGGTCATCGTGCTCCTCACCTGCTATCAGATCATCCTGCAGGCGCGCACCGCCACGTGGGACATCTACTGCCACGCCTTCATGGCCGGCGGCATCTATTACCTCTGGCGCGGGCTCTATGAGGAGGGCCATGTTTGGAAGCACATGCTGCTCGCCGGAGCGCTCACCGGACTATCGTTTATGAGCAAGGGCCCCGTCTCGCTCTACGCCCTGCTGCTGCCGTGGCTCATAGCCGTCATCGCAGTGCGCCGCCCGCGCATGAGCGGGAGGGTGTGGCCGCTGCTGGCGATGATAGTGGTGGCCGTCGTGATAAGCAGCTGGTGGTATGTCTACATCATCCTCACCCATCCCGAGGCTGCCGGATTTGTCATCCACAAGGAGACGGGCGCGTGGAAGGGGCACAACGTGAGGCCGTGGTACTACTACTGGCGCTTCTTCCTCGAGACGGGCATCTGGGCGCCCCTCGTGCTCGCGGGGCTCTGCTTCCCCTATTTCAGGCGGCGCATGGGGCGGCTCACACCGCAGTACACCGTCACGGTGCTCTGGGTCGTGGCGCAGCTCGTGCTCCTGTCGTTCATGCCGGAGAAGAAGATGCGCTACCTCCTGCCGATGATGCTCCCGTGCAGCTACCTCGCCGCCCTGATGCTCATCTACCTCGCCGACCGATACAGGAGCGCCCTGCCGCGCCGCATTGCCACGGGTATCGCAGTGCTCTTCGCCCTGGCCGAGGTCTTCGCCATGCCGATAGTGGCGCGCACATTCTCCAACCCCGACTACAACAGCATCGCAGCGACCCGCACGGACCCGCGCCTTAAAGGCCTCCAGTTCTACAGCCCGAAGGGCGAGGAGCTCCGCATCGAGATAGTCTACGCCTCAGCGCACATCATCCGCCCGCTCGACTACCGCGCGCCGCACATCGCCGACAGCCTGAGAGCCAAAGCGCCCTGTGTGCTGCTCTCCCACGGCGACATCGCCGCGGCAATGCCCGAGGACGCCTTCACAGCGGTCGACACGCTCCGCATAGGCCGCTACAATAACAGCAACCGCAGCCGGTTTGCCCGGCACGGCAATGACAGCAATTTTATCTATACAGTAACTCTTATAACACCCAAACATGGAAGCAACTAACAAGACCGCGCTCTATGACATGACCATCTTGGTGCCGGTCTACAACGAGGAGGACAACATCGCAGCCCTCGAGCAGGCGCTTTCCGCCTACATCGCCACCGCGCCCGTTAAGGTATGCGTGCTCTTCGTCAACGACGGTTCGCGCGACAGCTCGCTGGAGAAGATCAAGGACGTCTGCGCCCGCCGCGACCACTTCTTCTATATCTCCTACACGGAGAACCACGGCCTGAGCACGGCCATGAAGGCCGGCTTCGACACTGTGCTGAGCCCGCTGACCGGCTACATCGACGGCGACCTGCAGACCAATCCCGAGGACTTCAATCTGCTGCTCCCCTACACCGACCATTTCGAACTCGTAGCTGGCATCAGGGCCGGCCGCAAGGACTCGCTCGGCAAACGCCTGCAGTCGAAGATAGCCAACCGCTTCCGCCGCGCCATGACCGGCGACACCGCCACCGACACAGGCTGCCCGCTCAAGATCATCCACAGCGACGTGGCCAAGAAGATCCCCTTCTTCGACGGCATGCACCGCTTCCTCGCCGCGCTTGTCTCGCTCGAGGGCGGCAAGATGAAGGAGCTCCCCGTGCGCCACTATCCGCGCACCCGCGGCGTCTCGAAATATCACCTCAGCAACCGCCTCGTCAAGCCCTTCCAGGACTGCTTCGCCTTTCGCTGGATGAGAAGCCGCTACATCCGCTACAACATCGACGAGGGCAACCTCAGCAGCAGCGACAAGGCCACGAAATAAAGCATGAACAACATTATCATCTTTGCCATCGGCTTCATCGCGCAGGGCTTCTTCTCGGCGCGCATGCTGCTGCAGTGGATACTCTCCGAGAAGCGCAAGGAGATCGTCTCGCCCGTGGTCTACTGGGTGTGCTCCCTCTGCGGAAGCATCCTCCTGTTCGTCTACGGCTCCCTGCGCAACGACTTCTCCATCGTTCTGGGCCAGCTCATCTCCTATTATATATATGTGTGGAATCTGGACATCAAGGGCGTGTGGAACAAGCTGCCGCTGGCTGTGCGCGTAGTGCTCTTCGCCCTGCCCATCGGCGCTCTGGCCTATCTGCTGGGCGACGCGGAGTATTTCTTCCGGAGCTTCTTCCGCAATCCCAAGGTGCCCCTCTGGCTCCTGCTCTACGGCAGCGCCGGACAGATCATCTTTACCCTGCGCTTCATCTATCAGTGGTACTACTCCTACCGCCGCCACCGCTCCATCCTGCCTGTCGGATTCTGGATCATCAGCCTCGTGGGCTCCGGCATCATAGTGAGCTACGCCATCTATCGCTTGGACCCCGTGCTGATACTCGGACAGTCGGTGGGCTTCATCACATATTCACGCAACATAATGATAGGCAGAAAAAGCCAAAAGAAACAATGAAAATACTCATCACCGGCGGAGCCGGATTTATAGGTTCGGCGGTCGCCGCAGCGCTTGCCGGGCGCGGCGACGAGGTCACCATAATAGACAACCTCAACACATATTACAATCCCGCGCTCAAGGAGGCCCGCCTCCGCGAGATAGGCATCGCATCCGCGGGCGGCGGCGTGAGCAGCCGCTATCCCTCGCTGCGCTTCCGGCGGCTCGACATCACGGACGCCGACGCCGTCGACCGGCTCTTCGCCGAGGGCCACTTCACCCATGTCTGCCACCTCGCCGCGCAGGCCGGCGTACGCTACTCCATCGATCACCCGCGCACATACATCGAGACCAATATCCTGGGCTACTTCAATGTGCTCGACGCGTGCCGCCGCCACGGTGTGAGGCGCCTCGTCTACGCCTCCTCGAGCAGTGTGTACGGCGGCAACACCAAGACGCCGTTCTCCGAGGCCGACCGCGTGGACAATCCCCGCAGCCTCTACGCCGCCACCAAGAAGAGCGACGAACTCATGGCGCATGTCTACACCTCCATCTACGGCATGGGCACCACGGGCCTGCGCTACTTCACCGTCTACGGCCCCTGGGGACGCCCCGACATGTCGCCCGTGCTCTTTGCCAACGCCATCACGGAGGGCCGCCCCATACGCCTGTTCAACGGCGGCGACATGATACGCGACTTCACCTACATCTCCGACATCGTGCGCGGCACAGTGCTCGCCATCGATGCCATCCGGGAGGGCGAGGCCAATGTGTACAACATCGGCTGCTCCCACCCGGTCAAGCTGATGGACTTTGTCCGGACGCTCGAGGAGGCGCTGGGCCGCAAGGCCGAATATGAGATGCTGCCCATGCAGGCCGGCGATGTCTACGTCACCTCGGCCGACACCTCGCTCATCACGCGCACACTGGGCTACCATCCCACGGTGAGCATCGACGAGGGACTGAGGCTCTTCGCGAAGTGGTACCGGGCGCACCGCGACCTGCTTGTCGCCAATAAGGGATAACTCTTACTTCCTTTCCTTCTTATCATTATCCTCGCGGGCCGTATCCTTCTCGATACGGGCCACGAAGGCTTTCACATCCTCCAGAATGTGGCGGTACTCGGGCGCGTCGGTAAAGCCGTTCTGCTTGCGCAGCATGAAGTCCGACGGGGAGATGCTGTGCTGGTAACTGGCCAGTTCGCCCTGCATCTGCTGATCGTTGACAGCGAGGCGGCGTATCTCGCGCTCCCGCTCGCGGCGCAGCACCTCGCACACCTGAGCCACCAGCGGCGAGACGACAGCGTCGAAGATGTCGTGGCCGCGGATGTACATGTAGGTGTTCTCCGGCCTGACACCGAGGCGGACGAGCTCCTCGCGCAGGGCGGTATACTGCTCGCGGGCCTGGGGGAAGGTGCGCTGCAGCCAGGAGATGGTGCGGTTGACACGGCGGCGCAGCACGGCGATGGCCCGCTCGGGGCGCAGCACATTGACATCGCCAAGGGCGAAGACGGAGCAGAAGTTTGCCATGGAGAACGTCTTAAAGTTTCCCGTACGGTAGCACCATATGTTCCAGACAAAGAGAGGGTGGATGACGACGGAGAAGTCGCGCAGGAAGCTCTCGAAGTCGAAGGCCTCGCGGTCGTTGAGCGTGGCCATGACGCAGACACCGTGGAGCGAGGGGGCGTAGCACTGGAAGTTCTCGATGGCATAGGCGTAGGTGTGGAAGACATAGGGATTGCTGCACACTATGCGCGAGCTCTCGCCGGCGCCCTGCATGAGATAGTCGTAGTCGGCGTCGACGCAGGCTATCATGTTGTCGCCGAGCTTGCCGCCGAGGATGTTGGTGATGGCCACCTTCTTGCCCTTGGCCAGCGAGGTGCGCGAGGGGAGCATCACCTCAAAGCAGACCCGCTTGTCCTCGACATGGCTGAGCACACCGCGCCAGAAGAGCACATCGTCGAAGCTCTCCACATAGGCCACGATGCGGCGGCGCGATCCGCGGGGGCGCATCCTCTGGGCGGCGCCGAGGTAGGCGGAGTTGAGGCTGTCTGTAAGGCGTTTGCCGGACATTTACTTCTCCGTTATGTCGCTCACCTCGGTCACCGAGTCCATCCAGCCCTTCATGATGACGGCCGGGGAATGGGTGGTGAGGATGATCTGCGCGTTCGGGTTCATCTCGCGGATGAGGTCGATGAGCTTCTGCTGCCACTCGATATGCAGGCTCGCTTCCGGTTCGTCGAGGAATAGCACATAGTGCTGATGGTCCTCCACGAGGGCCGTGAGCAGGATGATGAGTATCTGCTTCTCGCCCGATGAGAGCTTGTAGAGCGAGAGTGCCTCGCCAAACTGGGTGATCTTAACCTCGTTGCTCGTGCGGTCGATGCGCTTGCCCGTCTCGGCGAAGAGGCTGTCGACGGCGTCCTGAAACTTTTTCTTGGCCTCGATGGCCTCGCGCGCCTTGTCGGCCGCGTCGGGGGCGCCTGAGGTGAGGAGCTTGATCATCCTGTTGCCCACATTGACCTGATAGTCCAGATAGCGGCGCTGCAGGCGATAGAGCTGAAAGTCCGTCTCCGTCTTGACGAAGCCGTCGGAGAGCTTCTCGAGCACCTCGCCGTGGAGGAGCGGGCGGTCGAAGGTGCGTATGATGTCGTAGGGGATATAGGTGGCGTCGGACGGGTAAAAATCGATCTTGACGCCGAGTGCGGGCGCGGCGCTGACATTGCCCTCGTGGGCCGAGAGGCGCTGCTCCAGGCGGTTGAGGATGGTGCTCTTGCCGGCGCCGTTGATGCCGCTGAGAATGTTCACATCGGGCTTGAGGCGCCACACGATGTGCTTCTGACCGTTCCAAAGGCTCTTTATCTCCACACGGTCGATATATTTGGCTGCTTTTTCCATGGCCTGCGAAATTTTTTCCTGCATCAAAGTTACGAAATTCCCCATAACGCGCGCCAAATTATTGCGGGAAAAACCGGCCCTCCGACGCAGGAAAGGCTTTATGGTGGATGAGATAAATCTGCCGCCGCCCCGGAATGGGTTTTATAATGGAAAATCCCGGCCGAAAGGGAGGCCTGATTCCACACACGATTCTCCTCCGCCGCGCAGCAATTCCGACGCTGTTCGAATGGCATTGGAATGGGGTTATTCGCATCGCGAGATATGCCGAATGCGCGTAATAAAAATATACTCCCGCAAAACGGGAAAATTACATAGGACTTGAGGAAAAACACATTTGAGGTATTTCAAATTATCTCAAACATAATTTTGGGCCTATCGGGGACACTGATTTTTAAGAAGTTACAGAGGTGGAAAAATCGGCTTTACGTCGTCGGCAAAGCCTCAGGAAAAATACGCCGGACGTGCGTGAAATATACGTCCTCCCCTCCGGCTGTGACGACATGCGCTCATCGGAAAAGCCCGCGCGCCGCGCGGAAATTCTCATGCGAACAGAAAAATTTCTGCCCAGAACGGACGAGCAGTCTGCCCAGACCAGAAAAAATTCTGTTGCGATCAGAAATAATCCTCATGAGACAAGAAAAATTTCCCGCGGGACGAGAGAAAATTCTACTACGAGATAAAAAAATTTATCTCCTGACTTCGTCATTGCGTACCCCAAAAATTATCATCGAAGAGTCTGGCGATA
>OMUV01000007.1 GCA_900314335.1 uncultured Prevotellaceae bacterium
CCGTCGAGGGCGCATAATTCGCATTATGCGCCCTCGACGGCTGGTTATGTATCTTGTGATTATTCCTTTGCGGTGAAGCGGCGGCTCAGCAGGCGCCGTAGTTGCAGTCGTTGCAACCGGTCAGGCAGCCGCGGAACTTCTGCTCCACAAGCCGTGTGATACGGTCGCGCAGCGGGATGAGCGGGATGTGGCGGAGCACCTCGTCGACAAAGGCGAACTCGAGGAGCAGGTGAGCCTCGGCCTCGGAGATGCCGCGCTGCTCCATGTAGAAGAGGGCCGCATCGTCGAAGCGTCCCACCGTGGAACCGTGATTGCACTTCACATCATCGGCGTAGATCTCGAGCATCGGCTGCGAGTACATCCGCGCGTCGGGGCCGGCGCACAGGTTGGCATTGGTCTCCTCCGACTCGCTCTTCTCCGCGCCCTGGGCCACATACACCTTGCCCGCGAAAGCGCCCACGCTGTGCCCGTCCACAACATATTTGTAGAGCACACGGCTGCTGCACTTCGGGGCATCGTGGCGGATGAGAGCGTTGGTGTCGACGTGCTGTGTGCCGTCCTCGAGGGCGAAGCCGTAAGCCTCTATCGAGGCTCCCTCGCCGGCGAGCGAGACATCGAGACGATTGCGCGTGAGGCCGCCGTGAAGCGTCATATTGTTGAGCTGCACACGGCTGTCTGCGTCCTGATGCACAAACATCGAGGAGAACCGGTTGTTGGTGGGCAGTGTCTGCTCCAGGGAATAGATGTCGAGCTGAGCGCCGCGCTCCGCGTAGACCTCCACCACCTCGTTGGTCAGGAAGTGGCGGTTGTCGGCGTCGTGGTCGCAGAGCAGCAGCGAGAGCGAAGAGCCCTCGGAGGCGATGACAAGCACACGGCGCGAGACCATGATATCCACGTCGGAGCGGAGAATGTTGACCACCTGAACGGTGCGGTCGAGGCGGACGCCCGGCGCGGCGTAGACTACGAGGCAGTCCTGCGCGAGCATCGTGTTGAGCGCCGTGATGCCGCCCTCGCCGACGGGCGCGAGGCGGCCATAGTAGCGCTGCGCAAGGTCGGGGTAGGCCGCGGCGAAGGAGCTCATGCTGCCCACGAACACGCCCTCGGGCAGGGTCACACGCGGCTTGAGATGGGTGTAGAAGGCGTCGTTCTCCACGAAATAGAGCAATGTGGACATATTGGGCACATTGCAGCGGAAGGCTTCGTAGGGATTGACGGGAAACTCGACGCGGCGCAGGTTGACGCCATAGTTGGGCGCGAAGGCCTCGCCCACGTCGGTATATTTGTAACGCTCCACACGGCGCGAGGGGAAGCCGTGCTTGCAAAAGGCGCGGAAAGCCTCATCGCGAAGCGCATTCATCACGTCCGTAGAGTATCTGCAGACGGCGTCGCTGTTGTTGCGATAAAGATCTATGTATTGCTGCGCGCTGTCGGTCATTTTGCCAATTCCTCCTTAATCCAGTCGAATCCCTGCTGCTCTATGCGGTCGCCCAGTTCCGGGCCGCCGGTCCTGACGATGCGTCCGTCGATCATGACGTGCACCACGGTGGGACGGATGTAGTCGAGCATCTGCTGATAGTGGGTAATCACTATGGCGCTGGTGTCGGCCTTGCGGAGCTTATTGAATCCCTCGGCCACGATGCGGAGGGCGTCGACGTCGAGACCGGAGTCGGTCTCGTCCAGGATGGCGAGCTTCGGCTCGAGCATGGCCATCTGGAATATCTCATTGCGCTTGCGCTCTCCGCCGCTGAAGCCCTCGTTGACACTGCGGCCGGCGAGCTTGCTGTCCATGCCCACCATCTTGCGCTTCTCGCGCATGAGCTTGAGAAACTCGGCCGCGTTCATCTGCGGCAGGCCCTGATACTTGCGCTTGGCATTGATGGCTGCGCGCATGAAGTTGACCATACTCACGCCCGGTATCTCCACAGGCTGCTGAAAAGAGAGGAATATCCCCTCGTGGCTGCGTGCATCGGGCGTGAGGGAGAGCACGTCCTTGCCGTTGAAGGTAATGGAGCCCTCCGTGACCTGATATTGCGGATTGCCGGCGAGCACATTGCTGAGCGTCGACTTGCCGCAGCCGTTGGGCCCCATAAGGGCATGCACTTCACCATCGCCCACGGTGAGATCCACTCCCCGCAGTATCTCTTTATCGCCTACCGAAGCATGCAGATTGCGTATTTCAAGCATATTCTTATCCAGTTGTTATATTCTCAGGCGGGCCTCCCCGCTAACGGCTGCAAAGATAATCATTTCCGCCGACTTATGCAGGGCCGCGGCCATCCTCCGCCTCTGAGGCGGCCGCATGCGCCATACATATTATTATGTACGGAGAAAATATCACACCGCGCAGAAACATCAGGAGGCCCACGAGCCGAACTCGTGTGCCTCCTGATATTCCCCGGAATGTATACCTATATATAATGTATGCTTCCCTACAGTTCGCGCACGTAGATGTTGCGGAAGTAGGTGAGCGAACCGTGGGCCTGAAGCTCTATCTGCTCGCGGGGGAAGATAGGCCGCGAGCGGTCCCAGTAGTTTTCGAGCGTCACATTGTCCACGACCTTGACGCCGTTGAGATAGACGGTGACCTTCTCGCCGCGCATAATGATGCGGAAGGTGTTCCACTGCCCGAGCTGATTGTCGGCGACGATGGAGGGCTTTGAGGGATTTTTCTGATTGTTGTAAAGCCCGCCCGAGCCGACCTGTGCACCCACTTCGGTACGGGAAATATCCCATATCTGCACCTGCGGTGTGCCGCGCAGGTAGATGCCGGCGTCGGGCTCGGCACCCGAGGGGTCGAGCTTCCAGTCTACATACATCTCAAAGTCGCCGTATTTGTCAACGGTACAGAGATTATCGTAGCCGTGACCGACATAGACGATGCAACCGTTGATGACTTTCCAGTCATGACGCATGCGGACATCGGCCTCGGCCTGCTTCTTGGCCAGCTCATCGGGCGACATGGCGGCGCGCTTGATGGGGTCGTCCACCAGTCCCTTCCAGCCGGCCAGGGTGCGGCCGTTGAAAAGGGCTGTCCAGCCTCCCGCGGCAGAGGCTTTGAGGAAAGCAGCGGCCTCCCGCTCCTTGCCGCATATACCCGCAGCCTTGCTCACGGCGGCCTTAGTACCGCTGCCCGCATATTCGGGATGAGCGAGGGCTATCTGAAGGACGGCTTTGGCGGCGTCCTTTCTAAGGTCGGGGTTGTCCAGCCACGAGGCGGCGTAGACCATACCCTGAAAGGCGCCCGTCTTACCTATCTGCTCCAGCACCTCGCGGCGCTGTTTGAGCGTCTGGGCGTGGTCCATCGCCTCGCGCAGCATGATGACGCGGTTCTCGGGCGTGTAACTGCTGTCAGAGGCTTTCCGGACGAAGTCTTCGAAGGCCTGCGGTGTGCAGAGCGTGGAATAATCGGCAAATACGGGTTTGTATCCATCGGCCATGGCCGCGCCCGTCGGGAATGCGACAGCGGCCATCATGGAGAGGGACAGGAGAAATACGTGGTGCTTATTCATGAGAATTTATTTTAGCAGTTTGACGAGAGATTTCTGTATCACATCCTCCATCACCTTATAGCCGGCCAGGGTAGGATGGACGTCGTCCTTGTTATATTCGCGTACGAACGAGCCGTCGGGGGCGGACAGCGCCTTGGTATAGTCGACATAGAGGCAATGCTTTTTCTTGGCGAGAGCCTTGAGGCGCTTGTTGAGCGAGGCCACCTTGGCCGTCACCCGGGGGAAGTTTTTCCGCCAGGGGATAGTATCGGTGGGGAGGACGGAGGTAAGAATGGGCTTGATCTTGGCGCACTGGAGCATGTCGACCATCAGGCTGTAATTGCCCACCGTGGCATCCTCGTCATAGGGATATGTGTTCTCGGCGATGTCGTTGATGGGCGCACCGAGCACCACATACTCCGGCCCGAGCTCTATCACATCGGGGCGCAGGCGCACGAGAAACTGGTAGGACGTCTGTCCGGAAAAACCGCGGGGGATGTACTTGTGGGTCTTGAAGAAGTCGGGATCGGCCCCGTTCCAGGCATGTGTAATACTGTTGCCGAAAAACACTACGCGCCTATCAGCGGCAGGCAGGGCCTTGACTTCCTTGTTGCTCCCGGCATAGAGCCCGAGGCCGGCCCAATCATTCTTCTGCGCAGGACAGAGCGCCGCCCATGCCACCGCAACAGTCATGATCATACCTTTAATCATTCTCATTTTCAGGTTATGCTTTTTATTTACAATGATTAATATGCGCAAATATACGTATAATTGATTTACCGTCCAAAATAATGTCCGGAAAACAATTCTCAGCAGAGGCAAATGCCTCCGTCCGGTCTGCGCCGCGGAGGCAGGGAGAAGCCGGAGCGGCGGACTACTGCGCGGAGGTACGCAGGGCCGCCGCCATCGCGGCGCAACGCCCGCCGGAGTCGCGCGTCCGCATTATGCTGCGCCGCGCTCGCTTAATGCCACGCCGCTCACAGGGCATCTCTTCATCCGTGTGGCCTGCCACTTATATTGAGCATGGTATTTCTGTCCACTTTCCGCATACCCGGAAAACCGTCCCGCATGCTGCGATGCTCACATAGGACCTGAGGAAAACTACATTTGAGGTAGTTTTCCTCGTCTCAAATGTAGTTTTGGCCTTCCGGGAACGCTGAAAATCATACAGTTAGAAAGGCCCGAAAATGGCGGCTAAGAGGGCGGTAAAAATGCACATTTTTACCGCCCTCACTGGTCTTATTCCGCTCATGCCGGAGCGTGTATCCGGCGCGGAGAATGTTTACTTCAGGATCTTAGTCAGGAATTTCTGTATCACGCTCTCCATGATATCGTAGCCCGGGCGCGAGGGATGGACGCCGTCGCCGGTAAGCTCAGGGCGGAAGGCGCCGCCCGTCTCCGTGACGAGCGAGGGATAATAGTCCACCCAGTAGCAGTGTTCCTTCCTGGCCAGGGCCTTGAGGCGCTTGTTGAGCGAGATGACCTTCTCGGCCACGTTCTTGATCTCCGGATTCCAGGGGAAGCGGTCGGCCGGCAGCGCGGAGGTCATGATGACCTTGATGCCGTTGGCCTTGAGCATCGTGACAAGGAGGCTGAAATTCTCCATCGTGACATTCTCGTCGTAGGGGTAAGCGTTCTCGGCAATGTCGTTGGTGGGGGCGCCGAGCACCACATACTCGGGATGGAGGTCTATCACATCGGGACGTATGCGCACCATGTAGTGGTAGGACGTCTGACCGGAGATGCCGCGGGGGATGTACTTGTGCGAGGCGAAGAAGTTGGGGTGAAACTTGGTCCAGAGCTCCGTGATGCTGTTGCCGAAGAATACGACTCTTCTCTCCGAGGCGGGCAGCTGGCTCACCACCTTATTATTCTCTGCATAGTGGGCGAGGTCGGCCCAGTCCTGCTTCTCCTGCGCGGCGCTGACGCCGGCCCAGGCTACCATCACGGCGATGGCCACTGACTTGAAAAAGCGCATAATCACGATTATTTTATATAAAACTTTCAGCAAATATACGGAAATTCAGATTACTACCCAAACCGCGGCCCGGGAAACAAATATAAGAGGCGCAGACGGTACTGCTCATAGTATTTTTTGTAAATTTGCAACACGGCCGAGAGCCGCAACACATTGTCTCAACACAGATTAATATTCTAATGGAAACCACAAGGCAAAACAAGATAGCGCGCCTGCTGCAGAAGGAGCTCAGCGACATCTTTGAGAAGGAGACACGCCGCACCCACGGGATCATCGTAAGCGTAAGCAAGACCCGCATCAGCCCCGACCTGAGTGTGTGCACCTCATACCTGAGCATCTTCCCCTCGGAGCGCGCCGCGGAACTGCTGGACAACATCAACGCCAACGCCCGCACCCTGCGCTACGAACTGGGCACGCGTGTGCGCCACCAGTTGCGCATCATTCCCGAACTCCGGTTTTACATCGACGATTCGCTCGACTACATAGAGCATATCGACTCGCTGCTCAAGAAATAACACTTCTATATCAAGGTGAATCTGTCATTCTTCATCGCGGGGCGCTACCTCTTCTCGCACAAGCGGAGCCATGTCATCAATCTCATCTCGGCCGTGGCCGTGATCGGTGTGGCCATTGCGACGACCGCGCTGGTGTGCACGATGTCCGTGTTCAACGGCTTTCAGGACCTGGTCTCCTCGCTCTTTACGGCCTTCGACCCTGAGCTCCGTGTGACTCCCGTCGAGGGCCCCTCCATAGCGGCCGACGATCCCGCAGTCACCGCCATCAAAGCCTCGCCGCTGGTGGAGGCGGCTACCGAGTGTGTCGAAGGGCAGGCGCTGGCCCGCTATTACGACGCGCAGAGCGTGGTGGTGCTCAAGGGCGTGGACGACAATTTCACCCGCACCTCCGGCATCCTCGACATCCTCTACGGCGACGGTTCATTCCGCCTCAAGGCCGATGTGCTCGACTTCGGTACGCCCGGCGCACAGGTGGCGCAGAATCTGGGGCTCGGTGTGCGCTACGCTACTCCGCTCGACATCTTCGCCCCGCGCAAGGGCGAGACGCTCAACCCGCTCAACCCCTCCGAGAACTTCAATCACGGGCAGCTCTACTCGCCCGGAGTCATCTTTGCCGTGCAGCAGAAGAAATATGACGCGCGCTACATCATCTGCCCCATATCCTTCGCCCGCCAGGTCTTTGAGCAGCAGGGATGCATCACCTCGCTCGACCTTAAGCTCCGGGATGGCGTGAGCGTCTCCACGGCGCGGCGCGCTCTTACGAAGCTCGGCGGCGGCAAACTCAGGGTGCAGGACCGCTATGAGCAGCAGGACGATGTATTCCGCATCATGAAGATCGAAAAGTTTGTGGCCTACCTCTTCCTCTCGTTCATCATGATCATCGCCTGCTTCAACATCGTGGGCTCGCTCTCCATGCTCATCATCGAGAAGCGCGACGACATGGCCACGCTCCGCAGCCTCGGCGCGGACAACGCCACCATCTCACGCATATTCTATAAGGTAGGCGTGCTCATAGCCGTGATAGGCGTGCTCATAGGCATCGGCGCCGGCGCGCTGCTCTGCCTGCTGCAGCAGCACTTCGGCCTCATCAAGATGGGCAGCGAGCAGGGCGAATTCATCGTGGACGCCTACCCCGTGAGCCTGAGGGTGACGGACCTCATCGTGACTTTCTTCACCGTAATCATTGCGGGCAACATAGCTACATGGTATCCTGTGAAATACCTTAGCCGCAGGCTCGTGAAATAAAACTATATATTAATAATGCGTATCAGAACTTTTGCAGCCGCATCGGCTGTCGTAATGACCTCCCTCACGGGGCTCAGCTCCTGTGTGAGCATAGCAGACAATTCCAAGACCACCGTCCCCCGCAACATCACCGTCGCCGACGTTCATCCCTGGACGGGCAAACGTGTGGCCATACTCGGCGACTCGATGTCCGACCCCGCGCTCAACATCACCAAGGTGAAATGGTATGAATATCTCAAAGAGTGGCTCAGGATCACGCCCTACGCCTACGCAGTGAACGGCATGCAGTGGAACGACGTGCCGCGCCAGACGGACGCCCTCGTCAAGGACCACGGGCAGGACGTGGACGGCATTCTCATATTCATGGGGACCAATGACTTCAACGCCGGCGTGCCCATCGGGAGCTACTACAAGGAGGAGATGGGCGAGGTAAAGGCCACAGGCGGCGCCGTGAACGGCAACTATCAGCAGAAGCGCCTGCACCGCACGCTCGTCATGGACCCCTCGACCATGTGCGGCCGCATCAACATAGCGCTGAGCAAACTCAAGGACACATATCCCGACAAGCAGATCGTACTGCTCACGCCGGTGCACAGGGGCTTTGCACAGTTTGGCCCGGACAACATACAGCCCGATGAACTGTGGCAGAACGCCGCAGGGAGGTGGTTTGACGAGTATGTCGAGGCCATCCGTCAGGCAGGCGGTGTCTGGTCCATCCCCGTCGTCGACCTCTACAGCGACAGCGGCTACTATCCCAACAGCCAGTCGATGGGCGACTATGTGCACGTCCCCACGACCGACCGTCTGCACGCCAGTGACACGGGCAACAAGCGTCTGGCCCTCACGCTCATGTACCGCCTGCTCGCTCTCCCCTGCTCCGTCCGCTGACCCCGCCGCCGCGGCGCCCCATCCATTGCCACCCATAACGCGCATCAGCGCAAAGACCTGAAAGGCCGTTTCCTTCGCGGAAACGGCCTTTCAGCATTATATATCCTTATGTTGTCCGATATTCTCAGCAAGGGAGAATACCACAGCCCGATATCCTCTTATAGCGAGTAAGAATCCTCTCCGCCTGCCGCTGCAAGCGGCGGCGGAGATTTCAGCGGGCCTGAGAAGCCGCGTCGAGAGCGCGATTAAGGAAGCCGAGGAAATGGGAGACATTCTCGTCGTAAGCGTACGAGCCCGCGAGAGGCACGCCGTCGCTGTTAACGGCCACGTAGAACGGCTGCGCCGTGGCGCCGAACTTGGTCTCCTGCAATATGCTCCATTTGTCGCCCACCGTGCGCATGCGGCGTTTCCGGCCGCCGACGATCACTTCCCTGCTCTCCGGCAGCGGCGCCTTGTCATCGACATAGAGCGAGACGAGGATGAATTTCTCCCTGAGCATCCTCCTCACCCTCGGGTCGGTCCACACGGCGGCTTCCATCTTGCGGCAGTTGACGCAGCCGTAACCGGTGAAGTCGAGCAGCACGGGCTTGCCCGTCGCCCGGGAGGCCGCCATGCCCTCGAAGTAGTCGCGATAGTCCGCGCTCACCTCCTCGCTGCCCAGGCGGAAGTCCTGCGTGTACATAGGCGGAGAGAATGCGCTGACCGCCTTGAGCGGCGCGCCCCACAGCCCGGGCACCATATATATGGCAAAGGCCACCGAGGCGAGGCCGGCAAACAGGCGCACCACAGAGATGCCCTGCCGGCGCGGGCCGTGGAGGGCTATCACGCCCAGCAGGTAGAGCCCCATGATGAGGAAGATGGCTATCCAGAGGGAGAGGAATGTCTCGCGGTCCAGGATATGCCACCCGTAGGCTAGGTCGGCCACGGAGAGAAACTTGAGGGAGAAGGCCAGCTCGATAAAGCCGAGCGTCACCTTGACCGTGTCCATCCAGTCGCCGCTGTGGGGCATGCGCTTCATGATGCCGGGGAAGAGGGCGAAGATGGCGAAGGGCAGGGCCAGCGCAATGGCAAAGCCCAGCATGCCGGCAGCGGGGGCGAGGATGCCGCCGCCCGTCGACGCCTCGACCAGCAGCAGGCCGATGATGGGACCAGTGCAGGAGAAGGAGACGATGACCAGCGTGAGAGCCATGAGGAAGATGCTGAGTAGTCCCGAGGCCTGCCGGCTGCGCCCGCTCACACTGTTGCCCCACGACGAGGGGAGCGTGAGCTCGAAGCCGCCGAGGAAACTGGCCGCGAAGAGCAGCAACAAGAGGAAGAAGAAGATGTTGAAGCCCGCGTTGGTGGAGAGGCTGTTGAGCGCATTGGCGCCGTAGATGGCGGTGATGATGAGCCCCAGACTCAGGTAGATGACGATAATGGCTAGGCCGTAGGTCACGGCGTCGCGCACGGCTCGGCGGCGATTGTCACTGCTGCGGCGGAGAAAGAAACTCACCGTCATCGGGATCACGGGCCACACGCACGGCGTG
>OMUV01000134.1 GCA_900314335.1 uncultured Prevotellaceae bacterium
CGTCTCAAATGTAATTTTCCGCGTAAGCGGAAGGCTTTACGCGTTAAGGTGAATTCTCTTACCGATAGTTGGCAGGAGACGGATAATAAGAGCCTCTCACGCTCCCGCGAAGTATCCGCCCGCAGCCGTCAGCGGAACAGGGCCGACGGAGGGCGGGCAGAGACGGGAGCGGCGGCGTCAGTTGCTCACCATGAGGGCGCTCGTCGAGGCGGTGATGCGGTAGCGCTCCAGTTTGCGCCCGCCGTCGCCCTGGCTCACTATGCCGCGGTTGTTGAGGTCGTAGGTGCGGCGGCAGCGGCTGCAATAGGCCAGTCCGCCCTCCCTGAGCGTGAGCGAGCGCTGTATGCCGTCGTCGGCGTAGCAGTTGGGGCACACCAGATCGAAGCACAGCAGCGGGTATTCGCCCGTGTCTATCTCCGTTACGGAGGAGCGGCCGATGATGAAGCCCGCCAGACAGCGGTAAGTGTGGTAGGCGTCGACGGCGGTGCGGTTCACCTTCTGCGTATTGGTGAGCGTGGAGAATGTGTAGTATGTGCCCGAGAGGTCGGCAGTCACGGTGCAGTATTCTCCGAAGGAGCCGATGGCCGCCCTGAGCGGGGCGATGGTCTCGATGCCCGTGAGCGACAGCGCGGCGCGGTACTTGGAATATTCGCTCTGCACATTGTCGTCGGAGCAGCCCGTGAGCGCCATGACGGCGCCGAGGAGCAGCAGTCGCGCGGAGGGACGTCTCATGGCTCGCAGCTCTTGAGGAGTCGCTTCTCGGCCTCTTCGGCCTGATGGAAGGTGAACTGGCTGAGCGTCGAATGCATGAGCTCCGCGATGCGGTCGTTGCAGAGGTTGCCGATGCTGCCCTCGTGAGTGTGGTGGATGTGTTTGTCGGCCTTGAAGCGCCCGGCTTCTATCTCGAGGCCTACCTGCTTGTAGGCCTCGCGGAACGGTGTGCCGGCGAGCACGCGGCGGTTCACCTCCTCGACGGAGAATATCGGGTCGTAGATGGGATTGTCCAGGATGTGCTCGTTGACCTCGATGCGCTCGATGATGTAGGTGGTGATGTGGAGGCAGTCGAGGAGCTCGTCGAAGGCGGGCATGAACACCTCCTTGATGATCTGCAGGTCGCGCGAGTAGCCCGAGAGCAGATTGTTCATGATGAGCGTGATCTGGGAGGGGAGGCCCTGCAGCTTGTTGCACTTGGCTCTGATCAGCTCGAACACGTCGGGGTTCTTCTTATGGGGCATGATGCTCGAGCCCGTCGTGCACTCGGCCGGCAGGCGGATAAACCCGAAGTTTTGCGAATTGAACATGCACGCGTCGAACGCCAGTTTGGAGAGCGTCGAGGCGATGGAGGCCATGGCGAAGGCGATGGTGCGCTCCGTGCGGCCGCGGCCCATCTGGGCGTAGATGACATTGTAGTCGGGCGAGTCGAAGCCCAGCAGGCGCGTGGTCATCGTGCGGTCGAGCGGGAAGGAGGATCCGTAGCCGGCTGCCGATCCGAGCGGATTGCGGTTGGTCACCCTCCAGGCCGCCAGCAGCAGCTGCATGTCGTCCGCCAGCGACTCGGCAAAGGCGCCGAACCACAGGCCGAAGCTGCTGGGCATGGCCACCTGTGTGTGGGTGTAGCCGGGCATAAGCACGTCCTTGTATTTCTCGCTCTGCTTCTGCAGCTCATCGAACAGGGCCAGCGCGGAGTCGGCTATGCGGTGGATGCCGTCGCGGGCGTAGAGCTTGAGGTCGAGGAGCACCTGATCATTGCGCGAGCGACCGCTGTGTATCTTCTTGCCCGCCTCGCCGAGCTTGCGTGTGAGCATCAGTTCCACCTGCGAGTGGACATCCTCGACGCCGTCCTCGATCACGAAATGGCCTGCCTCGGCCTGGTCGTAGATCTCTTTGAGCGCCGGAAGCAGGATGGCGAGCTCCTTAGAGGTCAGCAGACCGATGCTCTCGAGCATCGTGATGTGAGCCATCGACCCCATCACGTCGTAGGGCGCCAGAAAGACGTCGAGCTCGCGGTCGCGGCCCACGGTGAACTGCTCAATCCTCTTGTTGAGCTGCACGTTTTTTTCCCAAAGTTTTGTAGCCATGTATGTTTGTGTATTTGTCGCCCCCGTGGGGGCGTATATTATCTGCCGTAAGGCAATTGTTTCTGCCCTTTGGGCAATTTTTCCCAGCCGTCAGGCTTCAGAATCTGCCCTGTGGGCAATTTTCCTAAGCCATGGGGCTTCAGATTCCTTCCATCCGGCAATTGTTTCCACCCTGCGGGCAATTGTATTGCCACCTTAGCATTCCTCCGTCGGCCAATGCGGCTCTCAGAGCTTGTCGTAGGGCAGCGAGGCGAGAATCTGGGCCATGTTGTCGGCCATGGGCGAGAGATATTTGTCGGCCATGCCCTTGAGGAAGAAACTGACATCGGCGCCCGTGGTCACCTTAAGGCGCGTGCCGTCGTTCTCGTCGGGCAGGAGCTGCAGCCATATCCACGCGTTGACGGGCAGGCCCTCGAAGGCCAGTTTCACAAGTTTCGGCTCCTCGCGCTCCACTATTCTCACCGTGACGGGGCCCACGGGCGGGACATTGATCCCGGCGGTGTCCTCGGTCAGCTCTATCTCCCGCAGTTTTTCGGCCACGCCGGCAGCTTTTTCCTTGCCCAGACGCTGCTCGATGAGCGCTGCGTACTCCTCGCTCTGAAGCAACTGCCCCAGCGCCTTAAGCCGTGTGAAGTCGGAGAGCACAGCGTAGACCGATGCGTTGGGGTGTGCGATGTGCTGCACCTTGCTTTCGTATTTCTGTAAGCTCATTGCGATATGTCTTAATGGTTATCGTATGTCCGCCCTGCATCGGGCGGCGTCCTTCTCTATTTGCCGGTCCACTCCGAAGGGTTGCTCCTCCAGCGGTGCAGCAGGTCGAGGTCGCTCTCGCGGATGTAGCCTTCCTCCACTGCGGCAGCGACGACGGCATGATAGTCCGTGAGGGTCGTGAGAGTGACCTGGGCGTCCTCAAAGGCCTTGCGCGCCACATCAAATCCGTATGTGTACGACGCTACCATGCCCAGAATATTGCATCCGGCGGCTCTGAGCGCTGCGACGGCCGCAAGCGAGCTGCCGCCGGTGGATATCAGGTCCTCCACTACTACCACCTGGGCATTCTCGGGCAGCTGACCCTCGATCTGATTGCCCATGCCGTGGTCTTTGGCCTTGGAGCGCACATAGACGAACGGCAGAGCGAGCTCCTCGGCTACCAGTGCGCCCTGAGCTATTGCGCCCGTAGCGACGCCGGCGATGCAGGTGGCCCCGGGATACTGCTCGGCGACGATGCGCGCGAGCTCCAGTTTGACAAACGTACGCAGCGAGGGATAGGAGAGAGTCTTGCGATTGTCGCAGTAGAACGGGGATTTCCAGCCCGAAGCCCATGTGAACGGCTTCTCGGGGCTTAGTCTGATGGCTTTGATGGCCAGCAGCTTTTTTGCAAGGATTGTTTTTGTGTCCATCTTATGATGTTTTATTCTGTTGTCAGGAATGAAAGCCCTCGGGCCGGTGAAACGCCTTGGTGTAATAGAGGGCGTGGCAGAGGCGATAGACTATCGGGGCCACGATGAAGCCTACGATGGCGTCGATGGCATAGTGGGCGTGGATGTAGACCGTCGAGAAGCACAGCAGCACATAGAACGGGATGAACGCGTAGAAGAGCCGCCGCCTTCCGCCCAGTTTCCAGGCCAGGATCATGACTATCGTGCTCACACCGACGTGCGAACTGGGGAATGCAGCCGTAGGACGCTCGCCCAGAGAGTGCATCACGCCCACGAGATACTGGAACAGCCCGCCCTGATGAGTCTCCGGCATCAGCGTGAAGTGGTACTTGAAGTAGGAGCCCACCGGAGGGAACACGCCGCTGCGGATGTTCTCCACGCCCACCGCCGGATAATAGTACTGGGGCCCTGCGACGGGCAGGAACATGAACACGATGTAGAACAGGAAGAATGAGCAGAGCACAATGAAGCTCGACTTCTCAAACTTGGGGTAGTGGCGGAAGAACGCGTACACCACCAGCGCTATGATCATGGGGTAGTAGGAGAAATAACCCAGATTGAAGAACTCGCTCCACACGACGTTGTTCAGCTTCTCCGAGAAGAGCAGCGCGGGCTGGCAGGAGAAGATCATCTGGTCGATGGAGGCGAAGACGGGGTCGAAGTTGCCGAACATGCGGCAGAAGAGATAGGTCTCGGGATACCACGAACCGGTCATCACAAGCTGGAAGCAGACACGCATGAAGAAGGTGAGGTGGCACGGCCGCAGCCTGTAGATGTAGATGAGCAGCGCCATGACCATGGCATACCAGAGACGCGTGACGAGGAGCTCCTGAAGCGGTATCTCGCCGCGGAACAGCAGCGCCACCACCAGCGTAAACAGCGCGTAGATGATGCTTATCTTCTCTATGCCCAGCAGTCCCGGGCGCATAGGTTTCCTTTTCGTGAGTGAGATCATAACCAGTGCTCCGTCTTATACCATTCTACTGTTTCCTCTACGCCGCGGCGCAAGTCATATTGCGGTTTCCAGCCTAGTTCCTCAACGGCGGCGCTGATGTCACACTGCCAGTTGCGCTGCCTGAGGATGCGGTATTTGTCTTTGTTGAGGGCGGTCACCTTGCCGCTGATGTGCGAGATTAATTCACTTATCGAGCATACACCGCAGAGCAGCCAGAGAGGCGCCTTGATCCTCACCACGCCGCTCACACCCATCGCCCTCTGCAGCAGGATGCTGAAGGCGCGGCTGTTGTACACGCGGCCGTCGCTCAGGGCGTAGGTGCGATGGGTCACACCGCGCTTCACCGCCGCCATGATGGCGCTGACGAGGTCGCGTACATATATAAACGTTATCTCCTGCGGCCGGAAGCCCACGGCAAAGTCCACGTGGCGGCTTATGGAGCGCGCCAGCATGTAGTAGTCCTTCTCGCGCGGGCCGTAGACGCCTGTGGGCCGGAAGATGACCCACGGAAAGTCGCCCATCATGTGCAGATAGTTCTCCGCCGCCGCCTTGCTCAGGCCGTAGGCCGTGTTGGGGACGGGCATGTCGCTCTCCAGAAGCGGCTGATAGATCACTTTCCTCAGTTCCAGGCTACTGCCGTCGGAGCCGAACGGGTCGTCGGCGTCGTGAAGCGGGAATGCCTGCTCTCTGATGGGGCCCAGGACGCTCAGCGAACTGAGATAGATAAACTGCCCCGGGACGGCGCCGGCATTCTTGAGCGCGGAGACCATCCTCCGTGTGCCGTCGTAGTTGACCGCAAAGAAGTCGTGGCGGTAGAGGCTCTTGGTGATGCCCGCTGCGTGGACGATGACGTCCCATCCGCCGTGCTCCGCGAGCGCGCTCTTAAAGCTGTCATAGAGCTGACGCTCGTCCGAGAAATCAAGCGTGACAAAGTGGATGCGCGGGTCCTGCAGATAGCGATGGCTGCTGCTTGCCCTCACGCCGGCCCACACGTCCATGCCCTCCCGCAGAGCCTGCTCTGCGATAAAGCTGCCTATAAATCCGCTTGCGCCCGTGATAAGGATTTTCATTCGACTTCTTAAAAGTTGATAATAAGTTCAAAGTGCAAAGGTAATGAATTCCGCCGATATTTTAAGGTATAATAATAATGGTAGTTCGGTAAACTGCCAATCCCGCCCTTGGGATAATGAAAATTTCCCGGCCTCAGAGGAGAAGTGAGAATTGTTATGGAAAACAGCATCCGGCAGCGCCGCCGCAGCGCGGCCCGCCGGACGCAAGAGCAAATGCGCGGATAGACGCGCGAAGTAAACTAATGAATAGTCCGCTCAATCCGGGCGTTGCGTGTGTCCGGAAAGAGCAAACTCACATCGCCTTTTCAGGCCCTGGAAATGGCGATTTTGACCCCTTTGTAAGTGCGTGAAAATCAGTGCTTCGCAGAGGACAAAATTACATTTGAGACGTTTTGAAATATGTTTGAGATGTTTTTCCTCATCTCAAACATAAGCTTTGGGTTAAGCGGAAAGTTTTTTGAAGTGTCGGGAAATGCCTTTTCCAATAAGCTGGAAAAGTGCGGTTGTTTCGTGTGGCGAATTTATAGCAGAGGCATAGTGGAGTGAGGACTTCGGTAAGTGGGGCGCTTATTCATTTACAGGCGATGATACAATTATATATATATGCCTGCCGTCCGGCATTCCCGGGCCGGGGCATTCCACACAGATAATCCCCTTCGCAGAGTTAATCCCCTTCCGCAGGGCGCAAAATATACACGGCACATAGCCCTGAGGTTATGTGCCGTGTATTATCAGATGTGGGCCTTGGAATTCTCCGCGTCAGCGGAAGAATCCTCAAGGCTTAGAATGTCACGCTTCCCAGATTGCGGTCCACGAGTATTCCGTCCTGTGCCTTCAGGTTGTAGCGCCACGGGGTGCGGGCGGTGAAGCGGATGACGAACAGGTCGTGGTCGCCGTCTTCCAGGAGGAAGTTGTTGCCGCGGTTGACGAACGTCGGGTAGAGCGCCTTCTGCCCGTTGGTGTGCAGGCGGTCGTAGGTCAGGTTCTCGAGGTCCTTCATGGCGATCTTCTCGACGCCCTTGTACTGGAGCGCGCGCGTGTCGTAGGGCAGGGCGAAGCTTAGGGCGTTGACATTCTTAAGGCCGCGGCCGCTGACGGTGATGCGCACCTCCTCGCCGGCGGCGTAGCTCTTCTTGTCGGGCGTCAGGACAAGGCGTCCCTCCACACGGCGGTTGGACGGATATACACCTCCGTCGAGCTCGGTAGCCACATTGGAGATGTCGAAAGCGTCGATGAGGCCGTTGTGATTGATGTCGCCGATCTCCACGTAGGAGAAGTCGGCGTCGCCGCGCCTCAGGCCGGTATAGTTCATGTAGCTGGTCAGGTCGTTCTCGTCGATGCGGTTGTCCTTGTTGATGTCGCCCTGCAGCATGAGTTTTGTGCCCGGGCGGCGGAATACATACAGTTCGCGGCCTGAACCGAAGCCGCCGACAGCTTCCTGCACGCTGATCCTGATATAGCGGGCCTCGGGTGCGCCGGCGAAGGCGAAGGTCTTGGCCGAGGCGTTGCGCTCCCAGGTGAAGGGCACGGGTGTGGTCCAATTCTCTCTGTCGGTGCTGAGCGTTACCGTGCCGCGGAGGATGGTGCCGTTGGCGGCGTCCTCGCGGGGCAGGTAGCGCATGCTGTCGAGGGTGCATATGCCGCGCAGGTCGACGGTCAGGTCGAAGGGTACGGCCTTGTTGTTGTTCCAGTCGGTGTGCCATACGGTGCGCTCGTCGCGGTCAAAGAGTTTGTCGAGGCCCTGTCCGCCCTGATTGTTGCAGGTGGTGAAGCCGCGGAGATTGGCGACGGCGAACTCGAGCGGGTTGCTCTTCGTCCTCACCTCGAGCGGCGCGCTCCAGGGCGATGTGCTCTGCTTGTTGACGGCGCGCACACTGATGGCGTATTTTGTCTTAGGGCAGAGGTCCTCGAAGGTGAACGTGGGCCGGCTGATGGTGGAGTAGATGCCCTTGTAGCTCACGCTGTCGCCGCTCAGGCGCACCTCATAGTAGTCCGCTCCGCTCACTGGCTGCCATACCGGCGTCACGGCGAAGGCGGTGATGCTGCTGTCCGGCACTGTCGGAGCGGGAACCGCGGTGAGGGCGGCTGTCTGCCGCTCGAGGCCTTCGGGGGCAAACTGCATGCGGGAGATCGCCACCTCGGTCTTGCCCTTGGTGACGTCGCTCTTAGAGAGCTTTATCATAAGGCGTGCGCCGCCCGTTATCGACACATTCTCCAGGCCGCTGCCCTTGGTGGCGAAGCGGTTGAGCTGCGGCTGAGCGTCGTAGTACCATACATTCTCGCCATTCTCATAGTCGGCGAGCGAGCTGACGCTGCCGAGGCGCACCTTCCTGCCCCCGATGCGGGCCTCCACCCGGGAGGGAGCGGCTGTGGCCCTCACCATGAGTTCGGTGGCCTTGACGGGGTTGTAGCCCGTGTATCCTCCGCGGGCGCTGTCGATGGTGATGGAGAGCGTGCTGCCCGCCCACTTCTGACTGATGTCGGTGGTGACGTAGCGCCCGCGTGTATAGTCCATCGTGCGGCCGTCGTCGTCATATTCGCGGAACGCGCCGCCCTCGCGGCCCGGCGTGATGTCGTAGGCGCGGTAGTCGGAGGGGATGCCGGAGGGATTGTTGTTGGGCCTGGTCATCGGGATCACGGCGCCGCCGCGGACGAACACGGGGAGCTTCCATATCGGAGCGTCGAAGTCGTTGATGATGCGCCCGCCCTTGTAGTAGGTGTCGGTGAAGTAGTCGTACCAGTCGCCTTCGGGCAGGACGATGCCGTTGCGCACATCGTCTCCGTCCTTGTCCATGCGTGTGCTGCGGTAGATGGGCGCTACGAGGAGCGACGGGCCGTACATAAACTCATACTTGCTCATCGCGTCGGGGGCGTCCTCTTTGAGCCCGAAGGCCCATGCCGGGCCCATCATGGGGGCTCCGCCCAGCGATGCGCCGCGCGCGATGGAATAGGTATAGGGCAGGAGCATGGATTTGAGCTTCAGGTAGGAGCGGTTGATACTTGTCGCGGGCTCGCCCAGCACATTGGGATATTTCGGATTGAGGCCCCAGCCGTCCATATTGAGCTCCATCGGCGTGAATGTCTTCCACTGGTATTCGCGTATGTTCACCGGCATGTTCTTGCCGCCGAAGATGCCGTCGACATCAGAGGTGATGAACGGTATGCCCGAGAGGCCCGCGCCGATGAACGTCGGGATGTGGAAGCGGATGTACTCCCACTCGCCGCCCGTCTGGTCGCCGGTCCAGATGCCTGCGTAGCGCTGTGTGCCGGCCCAGCCGTCGAGCGAGATGATGAAGGGGCGCGCGTCGCTGCCGTAGTAGGGCATGATCTTGCCCACGTCGCTCACGCCGTTGAGCCCGAAGCTGTAGCCCGCGCCCACCCAGGCCACGTCGGTCTTGAGGACGCGCACGCCGGCATCCCGGACCTCCTTGACGATGTCCCTCTGCAGCAGCGGTTCGACGCCCGCCTTGGGATGGAGGTCGCTCTGTGTCCACAGTCCTATCTCGACGCCTTTGGAGCGCGCGTAGTCGCCGAAGCTTTTCAGGTTGGCGATGTTGCCGTCGAGCGTATTTGTCTGTCCGTATCCCGTGCCGTAGCCGTCGTTGGGCAGAAACCATCCGAGCGGCATGTCGTTCTTCAGATAGCGGTCTATGGCAGCACGGGCGGAGAACTGGTAGTTGTTCTTCTCGCCGTTGAGGCTTTCCTTCACGCCTCCGTTGTCCTTCTGACTCTCGTTGTATCGCTTGCCGTCCTCGTAGAGCATAAATCCGTTGTCGGCCTTTGTCCAGTAGTCGCGGTTGTAGGCGTTGAGATGGCCCTCATAGAAGCCGAACTTGGGGAGCAGGGCAGGATAGCCCGTAAGGTCGTAGTATTCCCTCAGAGGGCCCGTCTTGCTGCTGTCGGCCATGAGGAAGAAGTCCAGGTAATCGGTATCGTGAGAGAGAAGTACCTCGCCGCCCTTGCTGGCGCCGAAGTCGTAGAGGCCGGGCTTGAACGTGTGAAAGAGGATGCCGTAGCCCGCGGTGCTCCAGAAGAACGGTGCGGGCGAGGCCACGCCTCCGTCGGTCCACGAGTTGGTGTTGGAGATCTCTATCGCCGTGCCGCGGTGGGAGAAGCGCCCGTTCTGCACGCCGCCGCCGTAATACTGCTCGCCGTCGTGCTCCCTGAGTGTCAGCTTCACCTTCCCTCCGTCGAGCGAGGCCGGTGCCGTCTCCTCCATGATGGGCGCCTTGCTCCAGGGCACGCTCACACTGAGCCGTCCCGTGCTCTTGTCGAAGCTGAGGCTCATATCGCCGCCCCTGACCAGGTAAAGGCCCGCCGTGTCGCTGAGGCTGACATCGCCCACCTCGCGCCGCGGATTGTCGACGAGGATACTGGCCGGCGGCGTCGCCTCGGGCGAGCGGACTATGCCGCCCTTATCATCGCGGAAGAAGCGCACCGCGCGCGGGCCGTAGAAGTCAACGGTAAGGGTCTTGCCTCCCTGAAGCGTCAGCTCCACCGTGGTGGGGTTGAGCTTGCGCGCTGAGGTGATGCCCTGCGCTCCGGCGCAGAGAGGATACGTCAGGGCCGCCACGGTAGTCAGCAGACTGATGACCGCCGTGCAGAGACCATGAATGTGAATGTACTTCATAGGTGTTACTATCTGATTATTACTAATTATTGCTCAATTGACTGCCAAAATTAGCAAATCTTTCTGACTGCGCTGCCGCATCCCCGCCGCTTTGAAGGCCGCCTCCCGTCCGGCTTATGCTTTTATAACTATTTTAAAGGAATTTTCCTGCCCCGCCCACGTCTTTCCCGCTCCCGGCCCGCGCTTCATCGCTGCGGCGGAGAACGCCGCGGCGATGACTACCCTCCCGCCTGCCGGAGGCCCGCGCCCTGGCATTGCGGCGGCTCTCCATCCGCCGTCTGTCCTGCGCGTCGTTACTGCGGCGGCCCGCGTGACCTTGCGAAGCCCGCTCTTCCGGCGCTTGGCCATAGTAAAAGATATTGCTAAATTTGCTCAATCATTCATCATGAACAGTTTCTTCCGCCTCCGTGCCCTCACATTTCTCACCCTGCTCCTCCTGCTGGTCTCCTGCGGCGGGAGAACGGGGCAAAAGTCCCTTACCGCGGGCGACACGCTCGCCCTGCGCCATGCCCGCCTGCTGCACATCGCTCTCGGAGGCGACGGCGTGACGCTCGTCACCATCGATAATCCCTGGCACAGAGGCACCCCGCTTCACCGCTACATGCTCCTTCCCCGCGAGGCCCGCACTGTGCCCGCCGACACGGCCGGATATACCGTGATGCGCGTCCCTCTGAGGCGCACGGTGGTCTTCTCGTCCGTCCATCTCGGTCTGCTCACAGAGCTCGGCATGGAGAGGGCCATCATCGGCGTCACAGATGCCCGCTACATCCTCCTGAAGCGCGTCAGGAGGCTCGTGGAGACGGGGCGGTACCGCGATTTCGGTATGTCGCTCCATCCCGACGCCGAGGCCATCATCGGCGCGCATCCAGACGCCCTGCTCGTATCGCCCTTCGAGGGCAGCGGCACATACGGCGCCCTCGGCGCCTCCGGTCTGCCGCTCATCGAGTGTGCCGACTATATGGAGCCATCGCCCCTGGGCCGTGCGGAGTGGATGCGCCTCTACGGACGTCTCTACGGATGTGCGGAGAGAGCGGACAGCCTCTTTGAGCGGGTGGAGCAGAGGTACGACTCCATTGCGCGCAGTGTGAAGAAGGGCGGTCGCCGCCCGCTCGTGATGACGGACAAGGTGGAGAGCGGTGTCTGGTACATCCCCGGTGGCGAGAGCACCATAGGCCGGCTGCTCAGCGACGCCGGCGCGCGCTTCACGGGCAGCGAATACCGCCGGAGCGGGTCGGTCAGAGTGCCCTTTGAGAAGATGCTCGCCGAGGCCCGCAACGCCGATTTCTGGATCATCCGCAGCGGCGGCAAATACGACCTCACTTATTCCTCGCTCCTCTCCGACAATGCCGGCTACGCCCTCTTCCGTCCGTGGAGAGAGCACAGGATCTTCGCCTGCAATACGCTCCGTGTGCCCTATTTCGACGACTCTCCGTTCCACCCCGACCGTATGCTCAGCGACATGGTGAACATCTTCTACCACCGCGCCGCAAAGCCTCACATGTATTACTTCTCGCCGCTCCGCCCATGACCTTCCCGTCCCGCAACATCATCTCCCGCCCCACGGTGTGCATCATCATCGCCGCCGCTCTGACCGTGCTCCTGCTGGCGCTCAATGTGCTGACGGGCTCGGTGGACATCGCTCCCTCCGAGGTGTGGGCGGCGCTGAGCGGCGGCCCTTGCAGCGCAGACATCGCCTACATCGTGCGCGGCTCGCGCCTCCCCTCCGCCGTCACGGCGCTTCTGGCGGGCGCATCGCTCGCCGCGGCCGGTCTGCTGCTCCAGACACTCTTCGCCAATCCTCTCGCCGACCCTGCCATCCTGGGCATCAACTCGGGCGCGGGCCTCGGCGTGGCTGTAGCCGTACTGCTCATGGGCGGCGGCATGAGCGCGGCGGGTGTGACGCTCACGGGCTTCACTCTCACCGTCGCCGCGGCCCTCGTGGGCGCCGTGACCATCCTCCTGCTGCTGTCCGTCTTCGCCGCCATCCTGCGGAGCAACATCATGCTCCTCATCACCGGCATCATGACGGGCTATCTGGTGTCGGCCGTGATAGAGCTGCTCAGCGCGACGGCCTCGGCCGAGGGCGTCCACTCGTTCATCTTCTGGGGCATGGGCAGTTTCGCCGGCGTCGGCCGGGCGGCCCTGCTCCCGTTCTCGCTCTGCTCGGTCGCCTTTCTGCTGCTGGCCTTCCTGATGGTCAAGCCCCTCAACGCCCTGCTGCTCGGCCCCGCCTACGCCGCCAACCTCGGTGTCAACCTGCGCCGCACGCGCCTCCTCCTGCTGCTCATCACGGGCGGGCTGTCGGCCATCCCCACGGCGCTCTGCGGCCCAGTCGCCTTCATCGGCCTCGCCGTGCCCCACATGGCGCGCTTCGCCTCCGCCACGGCCGACCACCGCACGCTCCTGCCGCTCACCATGCTCATTGGCGCCATCACCGCCCTGGCCAGCAATGCCGTCTGCGCCGCGCCGCGCTGGGGCGTCATGCTGCCGCTCAATGTGGTCACTTCGCTCTGGGGCGTCCCTGTGATTCTCTACGTCATCTTCTCCTCGCGCCACCGCGGCCGCCTCTGAGGTTTTTACCCTTCGGGAAATCTCCCGTCCCCTCATGGTCTTATCCTTCCCGCACGGGCGGAAATTCTCATGCGGACGTAAAAATATACCTTCCGCTTATGCGGATACTCACATAGGACCTGAGTGAAATTACATTTGAGGTAGTTGAAAACGTCTCAAATGTAGTTTTGGCCTTTTGCAGACGTTGATTTTCAAATACTTATACCTGACGACTTCCGGGCTTTACGAGGCGAATGTGCCATGCTCTCCGGTGTATATCATTCTCTTTGTATACCAAGGCATTCTGTAATTGTTCTCAGAAGACGGCTTCACCCGCATGGAACATGCATATGCTCTTCCCTCGAAGCGCTGCACACTCATATTAATATATAGGACTCGCGGCGCATGGGCTCTCTCCGTCTCCGCAATGCGTGCGGTCATCGCCTCCGGCGAGGCGGAATAATTCTCATGCGGACGAAAATAAATTCTCATGCAGACGAAAAATAATTTTTATGCGACCGGAAAAAGTTCTCACGGGACGAGAGAAAATCCCCGTGGGAGCAGGAGAAATTCTACTCGCAGATAAAATAATTTATCTCGCAGTAGACGATCGTTCTACTCGCAGAAGAAAAAATTTATCTCGCAGTAGAATTTGCGCTTCTGCGGGAGGCCGATTTTTACGTACTTGCATCAGCAGTTTTTGCCCATTTTGAGAAGGGTTTCGTCCTTTTTAAAATGCATGATAATCGTCTTAAGGAACACCGCAAATCATTAGAAGTACCGGCGCCGGTTTACGGCATTTCTTAAATATGGAGCGCGGAGAAAGAAAGACGATTCAGAGCCCCACCAACCTGCACACCGGGCTGCGGCCGGCGCATCTGCCGTAGCTTACGGGGCGGCAGCGATTTATTTGTCAAGACAGCACCAGGAAAATCCCGCTACAGGGCGCCGAGCTGGCGGAGGATGGCTTCGACCTGCGCCTCGGGATGGTCGCCGGGGGCGTTGTGGATGACGAAGTCTGCGCGGCGGGCCTTCTCCTCGTCGGGCATCTGCATCGCTATCCAGCGCCTCACCTGCGGCGCCTCGATGTGGTCGCGGTTCATGACGCGGCTGACGCGGACGTCCTCGGGGGCCGTGACGGCGACGACGCGGTCCACCTCGCTCTGAAAGTCGGCCTCGAAGAGCAGGGCGCACTCCATGACGATGACGGGCTCTGTGCGCTCTTTGCTCCAGCGCTTCCAGTCAGCGCGCACGGCGGGGTGCACGAGGGCGTCGAAGCGCGCGGCGTTGGCGGGCGAGGCGTGGAGAAACTGTCGTATGAGGGGTTTGTTGAGGCCGCTCTCGGGGAAGGCGTCGGGCGAGACGAGCGCGCGCAGCTGCCGTCGGAGCGCATCGTCGTGGCTCATGAGGCGGCGCGCCGAGGTGTCGGTGTCGAAGACTGGGCAGCCCAGCGAGCGAAACAGGCCGCAGACATACGTCTTGCCGCTGCCGATGCCGCCCGTGATGCCCAGTCGTATGGCTTTGCTCTGCATGGTCAATTGTCCGAAGGGATATCCTCGATGATAAACTCGACCTCGCGCGGGTTGATCCTAACATGCGATACGCCGGCGGGCACGGTCTTGAGCCGAGGGGTGAACTTGCCCGAGTAATTGTTCATCAGTTCGTCGTAGCTCACGACGATGACAAAGTTGTCCGCGGTGATGGAATTGTAATTGGAGGTGCCTATCTGGAAGGTGATGCTGACCTTCGTGGGAAAGGTGCGCAAGACTTTCGTGGCGGGGAAGTTGACCATCTCGACGGGCACCTGGACGGTCTTTTCGGTGATCTGGTCGACGCGCACGGCAGTCCTCACGGCGGTGGGGGAGTACTTGGCGCCGCGTATGCGCCTCAGCGGCACGCTGAAGGTCGTGTCGCGGCCCAGGGCGTTGATGCTCACGGGCAGGGTGTAGGCCGCCGTGATGGTGTCGAGCACGGAGGGCAGGGCGTAGACGCTCACCGAGTCGGGCCTCAGGCTGAGCGCCGAGACACGGAGCTGGCCGCTGGCGCCGATGTGGCCGTTGAAGCGCACGGGGATGCGTTTGTGTGAGCCGAAGCTGTAGTAGTATTCCAGCGTGTCGGGCCGGTAGGCGGTGATGCGCGTCGAGGAGAACAGCTGCTGGGTGATCTGCTTGATGAGCTCGCGCGTGAAGATGACCACGTGGCCGCTGCGTGTGTCATACTGCGAGAAGTCGATCACCACGGGCTTCAGAGGGCTCAGGTAGCGGTACTGGAGCAGCGTGGAACCGTGGTCCTTGAGCGTTACACGGAGCGTAGACTGCGGTTCGGTGGTCACCACCACGCGCTCCGGCACATTGACCAGCCGCACGGGGATCTCAAACTCGCTCTCGTAGTAGCCGCTCAGATTCTGAAAGAGCCAGAAGGCAAGCGACAGGCCTACAAAGAATAAAAACACCAAAAACTGCTTGCTCCATATGTCGGAGAGCAGTTTCCTGAGGTATCTGATGAATTGTAAGCCGCGGTTCATCCGTATAGATAAGAATATGTGTCACGCCCGGCGCCGCAGCCTTCTCCCTGTCGGGCGGGAGGCTGCGCCGTCATGGCCTGAGGAAGCGGCGCCAGTTTAGCGGGCCTGCTGGGTAGCGGCTGCGTTGGCGAAGATGTGGGTCTTCTCCACTTCGATCTTCACACCGCTGGCCACCTCGAGGGTCACTGTGCCCTTGGCGTCGTCCACCTGCTTGATGGTGCCGTGTACGCCGCCGGCCGTCACTACTTCCATGCCCGGCTCGAGGGAGTTGCGGAACTTCTGGATCTCCTTCTGCCTCTTCTGCTGCGGACGGATCATGAAGAAATACATGATGGCGAAGATGGCGATGATCATTATAAGGAATGTCATGTCAAAGCCGCCGCGGGGCTGCGCTGCTAATACTGCGATAAGTGATGTCATAATGCTATTGTATTCTTTTGGTTGTTACTATATTGGTTTTCGTGGTGGGGATGAGCTACTTCATTATCTTGCCCTCGGCGCGGAAGCGCTTGAGGATGTAGTCCAGAAGGCCGTTGAGGTAGGTGTAGCTCTTGGGGGTGCTGTAGACCTTGGAGAGGCCGATATACTCGTTGATCGTGACCACTGCCGGGATGGTGGGGAAGTTGAGAAACTCGGTGATGGCCAACTGCGCCAGCACCACGTCCATCGTCGCCATGCGCGACAGCTTCCAGCCACGGGCATTCTCGCTGATGATGGCGCGATATTCGTCGCCGTGGGTCAGCGCCTCGTGGATGAGGCTCTCGGCAAACTCCCGGTCGTCGTCGCTGTCAAACTCGGGCAGCAGCGGCTGCTTCTCGCCGTTGGCCTCCACAAACCGCTTGATGGTCTTGATGACGAACGAGTCCACCGTCTCGCGGTCGTCGTTCCAGTAGAGGCTCTTCTCCTCAAACATCGCGTCGATGTCCTCGTCGGGCATGAAGCAGGCCTTGTAGGCGTGCCGCCAGAATGTGCGGTCATCCTCGTAGGTGGTGGCCTTGAGGTTCATATAATCGTCGTAGATGTCGCTCTTGAGAATGGATTTGTAGAGGTTTTTCACGACCGACTCGTCCAGAAGCGTCTCGTCGGCCTTCTCGGCGAAGGTGAGCAGCGCCTTGTTGGCCTGAAGCTGCCGCGCGAAGCGGTTCTCCTCCCAGCGGCGGTCTATCTTGCTGCCCAGATGCAGGCGCTCGGCGCGGCTGAGCTGTACCCCGATGTCCTTGACTCCGTACTCGTAGACCCTGACCATCAGCAGGAGCAGGTAGCGGTACATGTCGTACGCCTTGGAGATGCTGAACATCAGTTCCTTCTCGGTCGAGGAGATTGTCTTGCTGCCGTTTTGATAGAAAGAATAGACAAGCTGTACTGTTTTTATTCTAATTAATTGGCGGTTTATCATCTTTGAATAATTGTCAGTGCGGCCACAGCTTCTCTCAGCCGCACTGCAAATATATGAAAAACTCTCTACACATCCCCTTCGCGTCCTTTGTTTTTACAAAATAGATGTCCCCGCGGGCTAAGGTAATGCTGATTTCGACAATCACGGGTTACCGGCAAACGAATTTATCGCTAACTTTGCCATATAATCCAACGCTTATGAACAGACGTCGTCCCATCCACCGCCTCGCGCCCGTCCTCCTGACGCTTCTCATGCTCACCTTCGCTTCGTGCAGGGAGCAGCCCATGGGCAAGCGGACGCTCTACGCGCAGCGCTCCTCGGGCGTCGTGCTGGTACGCAACAACTATTACTATTCCGCCAGCGTCGGCGGTTTCACCTTCTATTTTACCGGCCTCGACTCCGTGGGCCGTCCGCTCCGCCTCACCGACAGCCCCGCATCGCTCCGCGGTCATGAGCGCCGGCTTTGGGCTACCGGATTTTTCGTCTCGCGCGACGGCTACATTCTCACGGACCGCGCCTTGGCCAGGCCCGCTCTGACGCGCGCTCAGCTCCGCCGGTCGTCCGGGCAGATCCTCGCCGCGGCCGCGCAGTACTTCTCCTCTCTCAGCGAGCTCGCTCTCCGCAGCAACGATCAGGAAGATTATGAGCGCTATGAGGTGGCGGCGGGCGTGATGAGCGATGCCGACAGCACACAGCTGCAGGTGGCCGTTGTCTCGGACCTTGCCGTGGCCTGCAAGGGCAGTCATAGCGGCGACCCTTCGGCGTTCCTCAAATGCGAGATGGCTCGTGTTTCGGGCCTGGACGATGTGGATCTCGCCGTGCTGCAGCTCCGGAGCAAACGCACGCCCAAGAGGCATTACGCCTTCGGCTTCGACGTCGGCGCCAAGGGGCGCCGCACGCTTCTCGAGACGCTCTTCAAGCGCATTGGCCGCGACAACGCCAGCCGCCGTCTCGTCGCCGGCATGCGCGTCTACACCTTAGGCTACGATACGGTGCGCGCCGGACGGCCGCTTCCCGACGTGCTGAAGCCCGCCATCACATCCGGCGAACTCACCGCCGCTCCCGAGGACGGCCGTCTCCGCTACAACATCCCCTCTACGGACGGCGCGAGCGGCAGCCCGGTCATCAACCGCTTCGGCGAGGTAGTGGGCCTCAACATAGTGCGCCACGCGGCGGGCAAGACGGTAGTCTACGGCATCGACGGGGATGTCATCAAGCAGTTTCTCGCCATCGACGACAACTGATTCCCGATGGCCAACGACTGATTCCCTCTCCCGCATCGCAGCCGGGCCCATTATTTTCCGCATCCCTTATTGGCGGAAAATGACACGCCTCATGGCGCACCCCCGGAAAGCGTAAAAGATGAATATTCACTTTTCCGCGCCCCCTGTTTATACACATCGCAGGGCTGATTTCCCTGCGTGAAGAATACCAGCATCATACAAAAGAGAAGCCTGTTCCCTCTTTCGGAATAAATTGTCGGGGCGCATAAAAAAGAGAGGACATTCCGCACGCTTGCGGTGTCCTCTCTGGCAATAATTAAGTATGAAGAGTGTAAAATCGAATATTGTGTTCTAATTCTGTGCGAGCAGGTACTCCTTGAGGTCGGCGAAGCTGTTGCTCAGTGGTATGCTCTGTTTCTCGCGGCCCATGCACGCTTTCAGTTTCTCGGGGACCGGCGCGCCGTGGCCGATGGCCATCTCGATGATGTTGCCGAACTTGGCCGGGTGGGCCGTCTCGAGGAATATGCCGACGTCGCCCTTCTTCATGCCGCCGCGGAGCGCGCGGTAGGCGCAGGCCCCGTGGGGATCGAGGATGTAGCCCGTGCGGTCGTAGACGTCGCGGATGGTGGCGAGGATGTCCTCGTTGCTGTTGCGCTGGCCCGAGATGTCGGCGGCTATAGCGTCGTGCGAGGAGCCGTAGAGCTCCAGGATGCGGGCAAAGTTGCTCGGCGCGCCCACGTCCATCGCGTTGGCGTAGGTCTGCACGCTGGCGCGCGGGTTGTAGTGGCCCGTCTCGAGATACTCGAGGAACACGTCGTTGGCGTTGTTGGCCGCGATGAAGTGTTTTATGCCGAGGCCCGTCCTGGCGGCTATCAGGCCGGCGGTCAGGTTGCCGAAGTTGCCGCTGGGCACACATACCACGGGGGCGAGGTCGATGCCGCGGCTCCTGAGCTGCGAGACGGCGCGATAGTAGTAGAACGACTGCGGCAGCAGGCGCGCTATGTTGATCGAATTGGCGGAGGTGAGGCGCATGGCGGCGTTGAGGTCGGCGTCGACAAAGGCCGACTTCACCAGTCGCTGGCAGTCGTCGAATGTGCCGGCGATCTCGAGCGCTGTGATGTTGTGGCCGAGTGTGGTAAACTGGCTCTCCTGTATCCGGCTCACCTTGCCCGAAGGATAGAGCACATAGACGTGGATGCCGGGCACATTGAGAAATCCGTTGGCCACGGCCGAACCCGTATCGCCCGAGGTGGCGACGAGCACATTGAGCTCTCTGTCGCCGCCGGCGGCGAAGTAGCCGAGCAGGCGGGCCATGAAGCGCGCGCCGACATCCTTGAAGGCCAGCGTCGGGCCGTGGAAGAGCTCTAAGGAATAGACTCCGGGCTCCACCTCCACGAGGGGCGTGTCAAAGGAGAGTGTATCGGCGGTGATGGAGTTGAGTTTGTCGGCCGGTACACCGGCGAAGAGGGCCCGCGCCACGCGCTGCGACGCTTCGACGAAGCTCATGTCGGCCAGACCGCTGAAGAAAACCTCCGGCAGGCGCGAGATGCGCTCCGGCATATACAGTCCGCCGTCCGGCGCCAGGCCGCGTGTTACGGCTTCTGACAGGGGAACGGATGGCGATATATGATTTGTGCTGTAATATTTCATGATGGTGGGCGCGGGTGTTAGTGTTTCATAAATTCCTCGATGAACTGCCGGCCGTGGAGCAGGTGATATGATCCCTTGCGGCAGGAATATTCGTCAAAGCTCTTAACGCTGTCGGGCTCGATACCTTTGTAATAGATCAGGAACGGCACCGGTTCGCTCGTGTGTGTGCGGTGGCGGCATGGCGTAGGGTGATCGGGCAGCACGGCGATGGCTACCGGTTCGCTGAAGTCCTTGACGGCCTCGCAGACAGGGCCCACAATGCGCTTGTCGAGGTTTTCGATGGTGCGCAGCTTGAGGGGGATGTCGCCGTCGTGGCCCGCCTCGTCGCTGGCCTCCACATGGAGGTAGACGAAGTCGTCCTTCCGGAGAGCGTCGACGGCTGCGGCGGCCTTGCCCTCGTAGTTGGTGTCGGCCAGCCCTGTTGCGCCCTTGACCTTGATGCAGTCGAGACCGGCGTAGTGGCCTATGCCGCGTATCAGATCCACAGCCGTGATGACGGCGCCGCGGTGTATGCGGTCGGGAAACTGCTGCTCGAGCGTCTCCATACGGGGGCGGAATCCTCCTGACCACGGCCAGATGCTGTTGGCCGGGTCGTTGCCCTCGGCCATACGCCTGAGGTTGAGCGGATGAGAGGCGAGGAGCTCCTGGGAGCGCAGTATGAGGTCGTTGAGCAGCGCGGCCGTGGGCCCGGCTGCCTTGGTCTGCGCCTTGACCATGAGCGGGCGGAACTCCTGTCCCGGCACATCGTGCGGCGGAGTGCAGTCGATGTGTTTGTCGCCGCCCTTGATGACGAGCAGGTGCCTGTACTGTATGCCTGTGTAGAAGTGGATGCGCTCCGAGCCTAACTTGCTCTGTAGGTACTTGATCAGTACGTCGCCTTCCTCCGTTTCGAGGCGTCCGGCGGAGTGGTTCTTGATTTTGCTGCCCTCGATGCAGATAAGATTGCACCTCAGGGCGAGGTCATCGGGAGCGAGATCCACGCCGATGCTTGCGGCCTCGAGCGGTCCGCGACCCTCGTATACTTTCTTCTGATCATACCCGAGGATGGCGGAGTTGGCTACCTCCGAGCCCGGATGAAATCCTTCGGGCACCGTCTGCAGCATTCCCGTCCTGCCAAGCCGCGCCAGGCGGTCCATATTGGGTGTGTCAGCGTATTGCATTAATGTCTTATCTCCAAGTTTCTTTTCTTTCCAGTCAGCCATACCGTCGCCGAGGATTATCAGATGTTTCATTTTTCCTGAGAACCGTGCGCGCATTATCCTACACGTCGGGGAGCACATTGCTGCGCTTTTTTGTTGCCGCCTTGTTGTGCGGCTTAGGTTTGGTTTTAAATTTTGTTTTTTGATTTGTTTGTCTGCTCTTGCAGGCGCGTCTCGCGTAGAGACGTAAAAATTACCCTCAACCCCGAAGGGTCGTGGTAGTGACGGTAGTGACGGTTGTGGAAAGCAACCGCGTTAAAGTATTGTATGTGCTGATGTAGTCCATCGCTTTCTTTAACTATGCAAATATACCCATTTCTTTTGATTGGGACAATATTCCAAATGATTTTTTTGAAATAATTCAGGAAAACGCCGATTTTCCGAATTAATTTATACATAGTTGGTCAGAAGCCGTCTTTTTGATATTTACTGTTGGCAAAATATGCGAGAAAATGCGCATAGTTTCCCTCCCGGGGCTTATAATGTGTGTATTCGGGGCGCTGAGGTTAGGGAATGTAATGCCCGGATGGGCAAAACACGGCGGTTTCGCCTTCCGGTCGTCAGGGGCGGCCGCCAGAGGCTACCTTTGTGCGCGCAAAGGATGGATATTCCCAACACCAGAATACTCATTTCCGCACACTCAATAAACTTTCCCGCTTAACCCAAAAACTACATTTGAGATGAGTAAAAACATGTTTGAGATAATTTAAAACATCTCAAACATAATTTTGGCCTTTCGGGGGCGCTGAAAATCATATCGTTACAAAGGATCAAAAATCGCCTCACTAGACGCCTCGAACGGGGGCAAGGTGAATCGCTGAGCGCGGCGTTAGCTGGGAGGGCCGCTGCAGCGCGGCCCGCATGCCCAATAAGGCAAAGCGCGAAGTAATATGCGAGAATGGCTTTCGCGGCGTTAACTGGGAGGGCCGCTGCCTCAGCGGCCAAGAGCGAGCCAGGAAAATCTAATGAGCGGCTAAGCGGTGAAAAATTAGTATCGCGTATTCCTTCGCGCACTTTCTTATGCGGCGGTCGGCCCCTGAGGGCAGGGGCCCTCCCAGTTATTTCTCGCGCATATACATTATCGAGTATTTGTTCGCGCACCTACGCGGCGGCTGGCGGCCCGCGCTGCAGCGGCCCTCCCAACTACCCTTCGTGCATTACTGAGAAAGATTCCCTATTTTTCAAGTCCCCAGCTTCCACCCTTTCATTATATATTCGCCATCCGGATAACGTACGCTTTTCCCGTTTTTTCGAAAAGGTCATTCCCGACACTCAAAAAACCGTCCCGCATGCTGGGATACTCACATAGGACATGAGGAAAACTACATTTGAGATGTTTCAAAACGTCTCAAATGTAGTTTTAGCCTTCCGGAGACACTGAAAATCATATAGTTGCAAAGGGTGAAAAATCGGCTTTATATGCGCCTCGAACGGGGGCACGGAGAATCGATGAGCGCGGCGTTAACTGGGAGGGCCGCTGCCTCAGCGGCCGCATGCCCAATAAGGCAAAGCGCGAAGTAATATGCGAGAATGGCTTTCGCGGCATTAACTGGGAGGGCCGCTGCCCTCAGCGGCCAAGAGCGAACCAGGAAAATCTAATGAGCGGCTAAGCGGCGAAAAGTGAGTATAGCGCGATACGCCTCGCACTTACTCGTGCGGCGGAGGGCCGCTGCAACGCAGCGGCCCTCCCAGTTAAAACGTCTAAATGTGTATTGCGCATTCTTCACGCATTGTCTTACGCGCCGCGCTATCGTGAGCTCTTGGTCTTGCTCTGCTCTGCGGCGCGCTCCTTGAGGATATTGTCGCAGAAGGAGAGGATGATCTCGATCTGCGGACGGGCGTATTTGTCAAATGTCTGCTGCGAGCGCGGGTCATGACGCCAGTCGAAGAAGGCGTGGCCTATGCCGCCCACCTGCAGGTACTTGATGTCCTGCCCCTTGGCCTGCATCGAGTCGCAGTAGAGACGCATGTCCTCGTCCTTGATGAGGCCGTCCTGCATGCCGCGGATGATGAGCTGCGGCACACGGCGCACCTTGGCATCGGGGATGTAGTAGAGTGGCGTGACGGCCTTGATCTTCTCCTGAGCGGACTTGTCCCAGCGCGAGAGGAGGCCTGCCGTCAGCACGGGATAGGTGGGGATGGCGCCGAGCAGCGAGCTGCATATCATATCGCGCACCTCGGCGGTTGTCTTGCCCGCGGGCATGTACGTGGGGCGGAACTCCCATACGCCAGCCTGCCGGCCGAAACCGCCGTCGCCTATCCTGTCGGCGAAGTTGATGGCCGAGGCGCTCAGATGGCCGCCCGCGCTGTCGCCCGTGATGAACACACGCGTCGCGTCGCCGCCGTACTGAGCAGCGTGCTCCAGAATGTGGGCGATGGCGCCGTAGACGTCCTCGATGATCTGGTACATCTCGACCGGCGTGTCCTCGCCGTCGCCCTTGCCGATAAAGCGGTAGTCGATGCTGAACACGACATATCGCCCGCTCTGGGCCAGTGTGCGCCCCATGCCGCGCATGATGTCCTCCGTATTGGACGACCAGCCTCCGCCGTGCACGATGATGATGATGGGCAGGCGGCGCGCGCCACGCGGCGAGTAGACGTCATAGCGCAGGGCCTTCTTGCCGGGCCGGGCGTAGACCACATTGTTCGTGATGTTGAGGTCGGCGAATTCTTTCTTCGGGCGGAACGAGGCGCCGACGGTCATGTTGTCCCTCATCACCAGCAGGCTCTCGGGGGCGCAGCACTCATTATAATATGCCCACGGGCCGTTGACCGTGGCGTATATCCCGTCCAGCATATAGCCCTTGGCGGGTGTGGCGTGGATGGTGACCGTTGAGCCTTTGCTCACTGTGCCGTCGGCTCCGGGCTCCGGGGATACGGTGACTGAGCCGCCGGTGGGCTGCTCGACGGTGAGCTTCACCCGCTCCTGCGCCGTGAGCGTCGCGGGCAGCAGGAGCGCTGCTATGAGCGGCAGCGATTGGATAAGATTAAGACGTACCATTTTTATTTCTTGTTTTCTTTCTTTTCTATTTCGAGCATCGGGGTGATGACGCTCTTGGCATCCTTGGTGAGGAAGGGCATCACCTTGTCGTAGGGAATGACGAAGGAGGGCTGGCCCATGGCGTAGGGACCTATCTCATACTGCTGGTAGACCATCATGATGCCCTTCGCCGTCAGGTAAGGCCGCGCGGCGGGCAGGGGAATGGTGTCGCCGCTGAGGAAGAGGTAGTCACGGATGTTTTTGGCCGTGATGTTGTCGTCCCACTGCTTGGCGGTGTTGAGATAGTCGGCTATGCCCTGCGCCAGAAGCGGCTGTATGTCCATGAGCCTGAGGGTGTCGATGGGGTAGCTCAGGACGTGGCCGTCAAACTTGGAGATGGTGGCCCCTTCGGTGAAGTCGGACCCGTGCGCACCGCCCGTGTACCAGTAGTTGTGCAGGACATAGGAGGTGAAAAAGTCGGTGTCCTCCACCTTGCGCAGCGTGAGGTAGTGGCTGTAGGGCGCGCTCGTCTTGTCCATGCCATCGGCGTGGCGCATCTGCTTCATCTCCTCGGCGAAGGCCTTGCCGTAGAATTTGCCTACCTTCTTGCCGCTCTCCAGGTCGCCCTTGTATAGTTCGGCGTATTTGCTCTTGCCGTTCTCACCCGGGTAGAAGCAGTGGTAGAGTGTCTCATTGATATAGGCTCGCACACTGTCCAGCATCTTGGGCCTGCCCTCGGTGGGGTAGTCGAAGACGAGCGACGCGGTGGCGAGGGAGTCCTCGTTGTTTTCTATCTTGATGGAGTCGGTGGTGAGCGCCGTGCCGATGCAGTCGCTCTTGCACGAGGCGAAGGCCGTCATGAGCGCCGGCAGGAGCAGGAGAGAGAGCAGGGTGATGAGGTGGAATTTTTTCTTTGTCATGATAAATGGTGTTTTGAGGTGTTACATATGGATTACGAGCAGTTTCGCGCTCTCAGATCCGGCTGCGAGCGTGGCCGAAGGCGTGGCGGCTGGCAGCAGAACCGTGTCGCCGCGCTTTATCGTGAGGCTCTCCGCGCCGCTCGTGGTGACAGTGGCTTCGCCGTCGATGCACATCAGGATGATGAAGCTGTCGAGGCCGGCGGGGCTGAGAGTGACGGAGGAGGTGAGGGAAAGGAGGGAGGTGACGAACTTGTCGGAGCGCACCAGAAGCGTGGGCTCATTGTCACGGGCGGTGTACGCTACGCGCGAGTCGGCAGTGTCGTCCCAGCGGAGCGCACGTGCGGCGAGGTCCGTGTGCAGCTCGCGCTTGTGGCCCGCGGAGTCGCGGCGGTTGTAGTCGTATATGCGGTAGGTGGCGTCGGATGTCTGCTGTATCTCGGCCACGAGGGTTCCGCCGCCGATGGCGTGAATGCGGCCGGCGGGGATGAAGAAGCAGTCCCCCGCCTTGGCCTTGTGGCTCTGCATCATGCGGACTATCCTGTCGTCGGCGATGGATGCGCGGTACTCGCTCTCGCTCACGGGGCGCACGAATCCGCAGTGGATGCGGCTCCTCTCCTCGGCCGCCACGACATACCACATCTCCGTCTTGCCGTTGCGCTCACCCAGGCTCTGCGCCATGCGGTCGTCGGGATGCACCTGTACGCTCAGATCTTTCTCCGCGTCGATATATTTTATAAGGAGAGGGAACTCATCGCTCCATCTGCCGTAGATTCTTCGCCCCACAAGCCTCTCTCCGTAGCGCTTGAGCAGGAGTGTGGGCGTCATGCCCTCGCAGGGACCGTCCTTTACCCTAGTCTCGTGTCCCTTTACGCCGGAGATCTCCCAACTTTCGCCTATGTCATTGCGCGAAACATCGGAGCCTTTCCAGCGGGCTATCTTGTCACCGCCCCATATCTTTGAGACAAGGATGGGAGCGAACCGGAGTATCGGCACTGCATCGCAGTCGGAGGAGTGAAAGGGTGTTTCGGTCATGTCTTATTAGATTTAGTTGTCTTTCCAGAACCTCGGCGTGAATAATACGAATATTGAGAACAGTTCCAGTCGGCCCAAAAGCATCAGAAACGAGCACACCCATTTGCCCATGACGGGGATGCTGCTCCACGAGCTCAGTTCGCCGTACGCCCGGCCTATCTCGGGACCGATGTTGCTGATCGAGCTCAGCGCCATGCCCAGCGAGTCCATCAGCGGAAGGCCCGAGATGGCCAGCAGAAAGACTCCCGCGCACAGCGTGATGACGTAGAGCGTGGAGAAGGCTATGAGCGTGTGAAATGTCTTGTGGCTCACGGCCTGCCCGTTGATGCGGACGGGGACGACGGCCGCGGGGTGGAGGATGCTCTTGAACTCGTTGCCCGTGATCTTGAGCATCGCGATGATCCTGACTATCTTGAATCCGCCGCTCGTGCTGCCGGCGCAGGCGCCGATGAACATCAGGATGCTCAGCACTATCCATGTCAGCGGCATCCACTTCATGAAGTCGGCGGACGTGAAGCCCGTACTCGTGGAGATGGAGACTACCTGAAAGAGAGCCGTCCTCACGGCGTCCGCGCTGCTAAGGCCGTTCTTGTTGTAGAGGCAGACGGCGATGAAGGCCGTTGCTACGCCCACGATGATGGCGTAGGCTTTGATCTCGGAATTGCCGAAGAACAGCTTTACCTTGCCGCGGAAGAAGAGCGAGTAGAGCATGGCGAAGTTGATGCCCGAGAGGAACATGAAGAAGATCTCCACATATTCTATCGTCGGGCTGTGAAAGAAGGCTATCGAGTCGTTGTGCGTAGAGAAGCCCCCCGTAGCGGTAGTGGTCAGCCCGTGGCATACGGCGTCAAACTTCCCCATGCCGGCCAAGTAGAGGCTGATGACGCAGAGTACCGTGAGCAGCAGATAGATGCTCCAGAGCCAGTGGATGGTGGTCTTGAGGCGTGGGTGGAGCTTGTTTTTCGTCGGGCCGGTAATCTCGGCGGCAAACAGCTTCGTCTCGCCGCTGCCGTTGGAGGGCAGGATGGCCAGCGTGAAGAGCACTATGCCCAGGCCTCCTATCCAGTTGGTCACCGACCGCCAGAAGAGTATGCCGTGGCTCTGCACATCGATGTCGTCGATCATTGTGGAGCCCGTGGTCGTGAAGCCGGACATTGTCTCGAAGAACGCATCGCTCACATCGGGCAGCGCGCCGCTCAGGATGTAGGGCAGCATGCCGATCAGGGTGCTCGAGAGCCACGCCACAGTCACTGCCACATAGCTGTCATAGCGCGTGAGCACCGCGCTCGCGTCGCGGCTGATGTATCGGAGCAGCATGCCGAGCGAGAGCGCTATGATGGCCGAGAATCCGAACGCCGAAATGTCGCTGTCGCCGTATGCCGCCGAGATGGCAAAGCAGACGGCGAAGGCGATGCTCTCGAAGAGCAGCAGTGTGCCCGTGAGCCGGATTATCAGCTTTCTGTTCATTTCCTTTTCTGTTGATATGGCGCCCCTGTCATCGCGGTGTCTTTTTACCGCGCTCAGAGCTCATTTCCCTCTCTTTGTAATATGCCTGCGGCGGCGGATTTCTGCGCTGGGCTGCGCGGCTTCCCGCCCAGGCATGCTATATGAAATATTTCTCGATCTTCTGTATATTGCCCAGACAGAACACCACCACTTCGTCGCCCGCCATTATCTGCGTCGAACCGTTGACGAGCATGCCTTTGCCATCGCGCACGATGCCGCCGATGTTGATGTTGGGCGGCAGGCGGAGGTCCTTGACGGGTTTGCGGGTGATCTTAGAGCCCGGCGAAGCCACGAACTCGGCCACGTCGGCGTTGGAGACGGTGAGACACTTCACGTTTTTGACGTCGGCGTTGAGCATCATCTGGTAGATGTGGCTCGCGGCAACCGTCTGCTTGTTGATGATGGTGCCTATGTCGAGGCTCTCGGCCATGGGGATGTAGTCCGTGTTCTCCACGATGGCTATCGTCTTCCTCACGCCCATCCTCTTGGCGGCCAGACAGCTCAGGATGTTCGACTCCGTGTCGTTCGTGAGCGCCAGAAAGGCCTCCGCGGTGCGCACGCTCTCGCTCTCGAGGAGCGAGATATCGCTCCCGTCGCCGTGGATGATCATGGCGTGGCGGGTGATGTCCTCCTGCTCGGAGAGATAGTCGCAGCGCTCCTCGCTCTGCTCGATGATCTTGACGTGCATATAGTCCGGCATCTGCTTGACGACGCACATGGCCGTGTTGCCGCCTCCGGTGATGATGGCGTTGCGCACATCGGGGTAGTCGTCCTTGTTGGTGATCTCGCGCAGGTAGGGGATGTATTTCTGCTGGGTCATGAAGTAGACCACGTCCTGGCTCTTCACCTCGTCGTCGCCGTGGGGGATGATGGTGCCGCTGCCGCGCTTGATGGCCACGATGAGATAGGGCGCGTCGGGGCCGCAGAGGCGGCGCAGAGGGATGTTGAGTATCTTGGCGCCCTTGCGGACCTTCACGCCGATGAGCACAAGTTCGCCGCCCTTTACCTCCCACCACTGCCTTATCCAGGAGCGCTTCATGGAGTCCACTATCTCCTCGGCGGCCAGCGACTCGGGATAGATCATCGAGGAGATGCCTATCTTGTGAAAGAAGTCGGCGTAGCGCGGTGAGGAATACTCGTAGGAGTCGACCCTCGCCACGGTCTTCTTAGCCCCGAGGCTGCGGGCGAACATGCAGAATGTGATGTTGCTCTCCTCCTGCTCCATTACTCCCACGGCGAGGTCGGCGTCGGCAGCGCCCGCCTCCTGAAGCGCCTCGATGGAGGTGGGCTTGGCCACCATGGCCATCAGGTCGAAGTCGTTCTGCAGATTCTGCAGGCGCTCCTCGTTGGGGTCGAGGATCACTATGTCGTGGTTCTCTCTCGAGAGGAGCTTGGCCAAGTGCTTGCCTACGGCTCCTGCGCCGGCTATCAGGATTTTCATGTCTTTCTTACTCTTGTTTCAGCAACTCTTTTTCTATAGCTTCCTTGTCGAGGCCCACCTCGTGATAGAGCTCGGCGGGACTGCCGTGCTCCACAAAGCGGTCGGGCAGGCCCATGATGGTGAGAGAGGGGTGCATGGCGTGCGTCTCAAAGTATTCCGCCACCTCCGAGCCGAGTCCGCCTTTCTTGACACCGTCCTCGATGGTGATGACGCGGCTGAAATGGCGGCCCACATGGTCGAGGATGGCGGTGTCGACGGGCTTGAGGAAGCGCATGTCGTAGAGGGCGGGCTGGAGGTCGGGCCTCTGAGCCCTCACCTCGGCGATGGCGTCGGCGGCCACATTGCCTATGGGGCCAATGGTGAGGACGGCTATGTCGCGGCCCTCTCTCATCGTCCGCCCCTTGCCCACGGGTATCTCCTGCATCTCGCTGTGCCAGTCCTGCAGGCGTCCGCGTCCGCGCGGATAGCGGATGATAAAGACGCCGTGCCCGGGTATCTGAGCCGTGTACATCAGCGAGCGCAGTTCGTGCTCGTCATAGGGCGAGGCCACCGTGATGCCGGGGATGGGACGCAGGTAAGCCAGGTCAAAAGCCCCGTGATGGGTGGCGCCGTCGTGCCCCACGAGGCCGGCGCGGTCCAGACAGATGCACATGTCGAGCCCCAGGATGGCGCAGTCGTGGATGATGTTGTCGTAGGCCCGCTGGGCGAAGGAGGAGTAGATGTTACAGAAGGGCATCATGCCGTCCTTGGCCAGTCCGGCCGAGAATGTGACGGCGTGGCCCTCGGCGATACCTACGTCGAAGACCCTGTCGGGCATCTCCTTCTGCATGATGCACATCGAGCAGCCCGAAGGCATGGCCGGCGTGATGCCGAGGATGCGCGCGTTGGAGCGCGCCAGCTCCAGCAGCGTATTGCCGAACACGTCCTGATAGCGCGGGCCCTTGCCGTTGGTGTCCTCCGTGATGATCTGCCCCGTCTCCTTGTCGAAGCAACCGGGGTAGTGCCACGTAGGCGACTGCAATTCCGCCGGGCGATAGCCCTTGCCCTTGACCGTGTGCACGTGCAGGAGCTTGGGCCCCTTCATATCCTTGATCTCCGAGAGCGTTTTGACCAGTTCTATCACGTCGTGGCCGTACATGGGACCGAAGTAGCGGATATTGAGGCCCTCGAAGATGTTCTGCTGATTGGCCAGCAGGGACTTGAGCGAGTTGTTGAACCGGATAAGGCTGTTCTTGCGCGTGTCGTTGAGGAAGCCGAGCTTCATGAGCTTCTGCGAGAGCTTGAAGCGCAGTTTGTTGTATCCTGTCGAGGTGTGCAGATGGCGCAGATACTGCCTCATGCCGCCCACACTGCGGTCTATGCTCATGCCGTTGTCGTTGATGATGATGAGCATGTTGTTGGGCGTGGAGGACACGTTGTTGAGCCCTTCGAACGCGAGTCCGCCGCTCATCGCCCCGTCGCCTATGATGGCCACGACATGACGCGATGTCTCGCCCTTGCGCTCGGCGGCGACGGCCATGCCGAGAGCGGCCGAGATAGAGTTGGAGGCGTGGCCGCAGGTAAACGTGTCGTACTCGCTCTCCTTGGGCGTGGGGAACGGGAACAGCCCGTGGTACTGCCGGTTGGTATCAAAACGGCTGCGGCGGCCCGTGAGTATCTTGTGGGCATAGGCCTGATGGCCCACATCCCATACCAGACGGTCGTATGGAGTATTGAAGACATAGTGGAGAGCCACAGTGAGCTCCACCACTCCGAGGCTCGAGGCAAAGTGACCGGGATTGTGCGACAGACAGTCTATAAGGTAAGCTCTGAGCTCGTCGCATAGCTGCGGAAGCTGCTCCAGCTTAAGACGCCTCAGGTCATCGGGATAATTGACTGAGGATAAAAGCGGATACTTGTCGTTGTCTTCCATATTATAGTACAATGCTGCAAAGTTATAATATTTCCCCGAAGTGACAAAGTTGTTAACATTTTCGCGCGCTCGCGCCGGATTTTCGCCCACTCCGCGTGCGTCAGGGCGGGGAAGCCCTCCCGCACGCGCTCCTCCCTCGCCCCGAAGCGCAGCCCGGGAGATGGGAAGGTTCTCATGGGTGTGAAAATAATTCTCAGGGGACAAGAATTGATTCCCGTGGGAGAAGATAAAAACCCCGCGGGAGTAGGGAGTACCCGCCTCGCAGATGCCGGGAATCATATAGTTGGAAAGGGTTCTTGTGTGCGGGAAATAGCTTTTCTTTTCCCATCTGACTTTGTCCAAAGCCGAATAAGACTTGCCCTTATTCATGTCCTTATTCCCCGACGCCGCCGATATAATTTCGCCGTCCGACACGAGTTCGCTTTTCCTTCTTGTCCGGAAAGGCATTCCCCACACTTCTGAAAAACCTTCCGCATGCGCGGATACTCACATAGGACATGAGTGAAATTACATTTGAGATA
>OMUV01000135.1 GCA_900314335.1 uncultured Prevotellaceae bacterium
CATGACAACTGCGATGCATATTCATGACAGCTGTCGTGCATGAACTATGTGCCTCGTGATTTTTGTCTGATGCTTTGGAACGCTTTTCAGGTGCTGTGAGAAAGTTCTCTTGATAAAGTCGCCGGCTTTTCAGACGCCGTGAGAAATTTCTCCTGTGGGAGCGGCCCGCTTTCCGAAGGCTTGAAATAATCGCCGCATGAGAGAATCTGCTTTACAGACGCCTTGTGATATTTGCACAGAAGGAGCGGCCGGCTTGCATGAGCCTGGAGCGGCGGAGAACATTCCTTCATAGAGGCGGCTTCTCCGACCGGAAATATTGTTTCTCCGACCCGTTGATTGTCTCTCGGCAGTGGGGCCGAATGGGGAATATTTCGTAAATTTGCATCATAAGGCGTGAGCCGGTTTTCTATTCACCATTTATCCCGAGAATCAATGCAAGACTTCGTACACCTGCACGTCCACACACAATATTCCCTCCTGGACGGGCAGAGCAAGATACCGAATATCGTAGACAAGGCCATAGCCAACGGCATGCGCGGCATGGCCATCACCGACCACGGCAATATGATGGGCATCAAGGAGTTTGCCGACTATGTCTCCTCGCTCAAGGGCAAGGCGCGCGGCAAGCTCAAGGACATGCAGCAGCAGATGGAGGGCCTGACCGACGAGGAGGAGCGCGCCAAGTTGACCGCCGACATGGAGAAGCAGCAGAGGGTGATAGACTTCATGCCCATCTTCGGCTGCGAGATGTATGTGGCCCGCAGGCGCAAGGAGGACAAGCTCAAGGAGGCCGGCGACGCCTCGGGCTATCACCTCATCGTGCTGGCCAAGAACATGCGGGGCTACAAGAACCTCATCAAGCTCGTCTCCCGCGCCTGGGTGGACGGCCTCTACTACAAGCCGCGCACCGACAGGGCCGACCTGGAGAAATATCACGAGGGCCTGATAGTCACCTCGGCCTGCATCGCCGGCGAGGTGCCCCACAAGATACTGCGCGGGGACATCGACGGCGCGAGAGAGGCTATCGAGTGGTACAGGCGCGTGTTCGGCGACGACTACTACCTCGAGATACAGCGCCACGAGGTCAAAGACCCCAACATCGTGGCCAACCGCGAGACATTCCCCATGCAGCAGAAGGCCAACAAGGTGATCCTCGAACTGGCCGCCGAGTACGGCATCAAGGTGGTCTGCACCAACGACTGCCACTTTGAGAATCAGGAGACGGCCGAAGCCCACGACCATCTGCTCTGCCTCGCCACCGGCAAGGACCTCGACGACCCCGACCGCATGCGCTATACCAAGCAGGAGTGGTTTAAGACGCGCGAGGAGATGAACGAGGTATTCGCCGACTGTCCCGAGGCGCTCGCCAACACTTGCGAGGTGTGCTCCAAGGTGAGCGAGTACAGCATTGACCACGGCCCTATCATGCCCAATTTCCCCATCCCCGAGAGCTTCGGCACGGAGGAGGAATGGCACAAGAAATATACCGAGGAGCAGCTATACAAGGAATTCACCTCGGACGAGAACGGCGAGAACCCGCTGCCCAAGGACAAGGCCGACGCCGTGATAGAGCGCCTGGGCGGATACGACAAGATCTACCGCATCAAGTTTGAGGCCGACTATCTCGCCAAGCTGGCCTACGAGGGCGCCCGCCGCCTCTACGGCGACCCGCTGCCCGAGAATGTGAGCGAGCATATCAAGTTTGAGCTCCACGTGATGAAGACGATGGGTTTCCCCGGCTACTTCCTCATCGTGCAGGACTTCATTAATGCGGCGCGCAACGAGCTCGGCGTGATCGTGGGCCCGGGGCGTGGCTCGGCCGCCGGTAGTGTGGTGGCCTACTGCCTGGGCATCACGCGCATTGACCCGCTCAAGTACGACCTCCTGTTCGAGCGTTTCCTCAATCCCGACCGCGTCAACCTCCCCGATATCGATACCGACTTCGACGACGACGGCCGCGGCAAGGTGCTGCGCTGGGTGATGGACAAGTACGGCCACGAGAACTGCGCCCACATCATCACCTACGCCACTATGGCCACCAAGAACTCCATCAAGGATGTGGCCCGCATCGAGAAGCTCCCGCTGGCGCGCTCCAACGCCCTCTGCAAGGCCATCCCCGACCGCCTGCCCGACGGCGCGAAGATGAATCTGGCCAACGCCATCAAATACACGCCCGAACTGCAGGAGGCCGAAGCCTCGGCCGACCCCCGCGAGCGCAACACTATCAAGTACGCCCGCATGCTGGAGGGCACCATCCGCGGCACCGGCATCCACGCCTGCGGCTTCATCATCTGTCGCGACCCGATAAGCGACTGGGTGCCCGTCTGCACGGCCGACGACCCCGACTTCCCCGACACCAAGACGGCCGTGACCCAGTACGACGGCCATGTGATCGAGTCGACGGGCCTCATCAAGATGGACTTTCTCGGCCTCAAGACCCTCTCGGAGCTCAAGGAGGCCTGCAAGGTCATCAAGCAGACCACCGGCAAGACGATCGACTTGGACACTATTCCCATCGATGATCCCAAGACCTACGAGCTCTATCAGGAGGGCCGCACGGTGGGCACATTCCAGTTTGAGAGCGCCGGCATGCAGAAGTTCCTGCGCATGCTCAAGCCCACGGTTTTTGAGGACCTGATAGCCATGAACGCCCTCTACCGCCCGGGACCTATGGACTACATCCCCTCCTTCATCCGCCGCAAGAACGGGCAGGAGCCTATCACCTATGATATCCCCTGCATGGAGAAATACCTCAAGGATACCTACGGCATCACGGTCTATCAGGAGCAGGTGATGCTCCTCAGCCGCCAGCTGGCCGGCTTCACGCGCGGCGAGAGCGACAAGCTCCGCAAGGCCATGGGTAAGAAGAAGAAAGCCATCGTCGACGCCATGAAGCCCAAGTTTATCGCGCAGGGCAAGGAGCGCGGCCACGACCCCGCAGTGCTCGAGAAGATCTGGGGCGACTGGGAGAAGTTTGCATCCTACGCGTTCAATAAGTCGCACGCCACATGCTACTCGTGGGTGGCCTACCAGACGGCCTATCTCAAGGCGCACTATCCCTCCGAATACATGGCCGCCCTGATGACGCGGCGCTTCAGCGACATCGGCGAGATCACCAAACTCATGGAGGAATGCCGCAAGATGAGGATACACACCCTGGGGCCGGACGTCAACGAGAGCTACATCGAGTTTGGTGTCAATCAGAAGGGCGAGATACGCTTCGGACTCTCCGCCATCAAGGGCATGGGCGAGGCGGCGGCCCGCGCCATCGTCGCCGAGCGCGAGAAGGGCGGCCCCTACAAGGACATCTACGACTTTATGGAGCGCACCAACTTCGCCGCGGTCAACAGGAAGGCCATCGAGTGTCTCGCCCTCTCGGGCGCGCTCGACAGCTTCGGTCTGGAGCGGGAGGCCTACTTCGCCCCGGGCTCCGGCAAGGAGAACTATATCGAGCTCCTCATCCACTACGGCCTGAGTGTGCAGAACGACCGCCAGCAGGTGCAGGCGTCTCTCTTCGACGACATCGGCGGCCTCGACATCCCGCATCCCGCCCTGCCCAAGAACTATCCCACCTGGGGCAACATCCTGCGCCTCGAGAAGGAGCGCGAGCTCGTGGGCATCTACCTCTCCGGCCATCCCCTCGACCCCTATGCCGCCATCATCGCAAAGCTCTGCAACACCCACTTCAGCGAGTACGACGAGAAGTCGAAGCAGATAGGCAGCCAGCTCGTGCTGGGCGGCATGGTGACCGATGTGCGCGGCGGCATCTCCCGCAAGGGCAACCCCTACGGCATCGTCCGCTTCGAGGACTTTGAGGGCGAGGGCGAGATACCCTTCTGGGGCGCTGCGTGGGCACAGTGGCAGAACTATCTCAAGGTGGGCTACGCCGTGATGATCAAGGTCAGCGTAGAGCCCGGGCGCTTCGACGCCTCGCGGCCGCAGACAGTGGTCAAGAGCGTCGAGTACCTCTCCGACATCAAGAGCACCGGCATCGAGGAGGTCGTGATAGACATCAACGTCGACGAGCTCGAGGAGCTCGAGGTGGAGGACTTCCTCGCAATGATAGAGGAGAACCCTGGCAAGACGGCCCTCTCGCTCACGTTCTCCAAGGCGGGCAAGTTCGCCAACGTCAGGACCATGTCCATGAGCAAGCACCTCGAGGTGAACCGCCAGCTGATGGAGTTCCTCGGCCACAGCAAGGCCTTCAACCGCTATAAGTTTGTGACCAAGTAAATCGCCGCACCCGTCCCCGCCCCGCAGGGCGAAAGCTGCTTCAGGCTTTCAGGGAAATCCCTCCCGCAGGGCCGGGTCAAAGGCAGGTATTTGAGGAGAATAAACCGCGCTTCGCGCGGGTCAGTATAAGTTTATAGAGAAGGCCATTCCGCTTCTGGGCGGGATGGCCTTCGGCATTATGTCTCCCGGCGTGAACAGCAGACCGGGCGGAACGAATGCCGTAGAGAAGGAGACGCGCGGCGTCCGCCCCGGAACGGGCTCAAATCACCCGCTGAAAGCTTGCGGAAATAAGCGCCTGCGAGCGGGGAAAATTCTACTGCGAGATAAATTTTTTCTTCTGCGAGTAGAACGATCGTCTACTGCGAGCTAAATTATTTTATCTGCGAGTAGAATTTCGTCTTCTCTCACGGTGACTTTTCCTGCGATGAAAAACCGGTTTCTGAGGCGGGGAAGAAGGTAGATTTAATGGATAAAGAACAAGCTTGGAAACGGCGTCGGATTTATCATAAGCCCCACCGCTGCGGCGCTGCGCAGTAGAAATGTCGGTGCGGCGCTGCGCAGTAGAAATGTCGGTGCGGCGCTGCGCAGTATAATTGCCGGCGCGGCGCTGGGGCGGCTCTACATCACGGGCGAGACGATGCGCACGAAGCTCTCGGCCACCTTCTGCAAGCCGCTACGGTGGCGCCAGCGCTCGGCGTCGATCTCCTCGCAGGAGAGCATGTCGCGCTCGAAACAGGAGCGCAGGCGCTCGGCGAAGGGGCGGTCGTAGATGAACGCGTTGACCTCGAAGTCCTCCTCGAAGCTCCGGAAGTCCGTGTTGGTCGAACCGACGGTCGAGAGCATGTCGTCCGATACGAAATATTTGGAGTGGAGGAACGCGGGGCCGTAGGCATAGACGCGCACGCCGGCCTTGAGCATGTCGCCGTAGTACGACTCGTTGGCCACCTTGATCCAGTAGTGCTCCGAGCCGCGGGGCACCATGATCCTGACGTCCACGCCGGCGGTGGCGGCCATCTGGAGGGCGCAGAGCACCTGCTCCGTCGGCATGAGGTAGGGCGTGGAGAGGTAGAAATAGTGGTGGGCGTTGAGGATGGCCCATACGAAGCCGGCCATGATGTAGGGCTGGGACGAGGCGGGCGAGGCGGGCACTATCTGGACGGCGCCGCGGTTCTCCGCCTCCGTCTCGGGCGAGGGCGGGTAGAGGTCGCCGGCCTCGATGAGCTCCCCGCTGTTGTAATACCAGTCCGTGACGAAGGTCTGCTGCAGGCCGTAGACGGCATTGCCCGTGAGGCGCATGTGCAGGTCGTGCCATCCCTCGCCGTCGGTGCCGTAGAGGTAGCGCATGGCGATGTTCATGCCGCCGATGTAGCCTACTTTGCCGTCTATCACGGCTATCTTGCGGTGGTTGCGATAGTTGACACGCCTCGTGAGCCTGGCGAAGCGCACGGGCATAAAGTTGCTCACCATCACGCCGCCGCGGCTCATCTCGGCGAAGTATTTGTTTTTCACCGACCAGCATCCCACGTCGTCGTACATGAGGCGCACCCTGACGCCGCGCTTCACGGCGTCGAGCAGGAAGTCGCGGAACAGGCGCCCGATGGCGTCGTCCTCGATAATGAAATATTCGATGTTGATGTGCTCGCGCGCCGCGGCTATGTCCCTGAGGAGGGCTATCATCTTGTCCTCGCCGCCGGTGTAGAGCTCCGTCTCGCCCAGCGTGAAGGGCGGCGCGTAGGTGCCCAGCGTGAAGAACGAGGCCAGACGGAAGTATCCGTCCGGCACATTGGCCTTGTCATAGGGCAGGTAGCGGGAGAGCGCCTTGCGCTTGAGCATATTGATCTCGCGCCTCTGGAAGCGGCGCTCCTTTCTCACATCCTGGCCGAAGAAGAAAAAGAGCACCAGCCCCACCACCGGCAGGGCAATGAGCACCAGCGTCCACGCCATCGTCTTGACCGGCTGCCGCTTCTCCAGTATCACCACGATGATGGCGGCTGCCACTACCAGAAAGTAGAGCAGAGAGACGATGCGGTATATCAGATAGGCTGTCATGGCTACGGCTCAGCGGTGCGGCAGACTAATCGTCGCTTATGGGATAGAGGAAATCGTTGTAGGGATATTTCTGCACATGGAGGTAGCGCACGCGCTCGTAGAGCAGGCGGCGGAAGCCCTCGATGTTGTCCTTGTGGCGCGCCGAGATGAACACACAGTCCGGCCCCGTCTTGGCCATCCATGTCTTCTGGAGCTCCTCGAGCGACACATTGGCCTCGGTGGCGGGCGTGAGGTCGTCGGCGTCCTTCTCCACCCAGCGGTAGGCGTCGGTCTTATTGAACACCATGATGACCGGTTTCTCGCTGCAGCCCAGTTCGCCGAGGGTGCGGTTTACGACGTCTATCTGCTCGGGGAAGTCGGGGTGGGAGATGTCCACCACATGGAGCAGGAGGTCGGCCTCGCGTACCTCGTCGAGGGTGCTCTTGAAGGAGTCGACCAGGTCGGTGGGGATCTTGCGGATGAAGCCCACGGTGTCCGAGAGCAGGAATGGCAGATTGTCTATGACCACCTTGCGCACGGTAGTGTCGAGCGTGGCGAAGAGCTTATTCTCGGCAAACACGTCGCTCTTGGCCAGCATGTTGAGGATGGTGCTCTTGCCCACGTTGGTATAGCCCACGAGGGCCACACGGATGAGGCGCCCGCGGCCGCTGCGCTGTGTGGCCTTCTGGCGGTCTATCTCGGCGAGGCGGCGCTTGAGCAGCGACATGCGATTGAGGATAATGCGGCGATCCATCTCGAGCTGTGTCTCGCCCGGGCCGCGCAGGCCCACCGAACCCTTGCCGCCGCCACCGCCGCTGCCGCCGCCCTGGCGTTCGAGGTGAGTCCACATCCTCTGCAGTCGCGGCAGCATGTATTTGTATTGCGCCAGCTCCACCTGCGTCTTGGCCGTCGCGGTCTTGGCCCGCATGGCGAAGATGTCGAGGATGAGCGATGTGCGGTCGAGAACACGGATGCCTATCTCCTTCTCGATGTTGCGTATCTGGCGGGCGGAGAGCTCGTCGTCGAAGATGGCCATGTCCGTCTCCTCGCCCTCGTCGGCGCGCTGCTTGATGTAGTCGCGTATCTCAATGAGTTTGCCGCTCCCCACGTAGGTCACGGAGTCGGCGTGGGCTATGCGCTGTGTGAAGCGCCTGATGGTATGCGCGCCGGCCGTCTCGGCGAGAAATTCCAGTTCGTCGAGATATTCGTTGGTCTTCTTCTCGGTCTGATGCTCTGTGATCAAGCCGACGAGAATGGCTGTCTCGGCCTTGCGGTCGCTGTATACGTATTCTTTCATATTTATTCCTCTCTGGTGCAAAAGTAATAAATTTCCCTCAAAGCCGCCTTGCTCCGCTATAGATGCTGCGCCGCCCGCCGCACGGAACGAATGGCAGATGAAGGTATATTGCCAGCTTCCCGTCTCGGGGCGTGGCGCGGCGGAATGAGGAATGTGACATAAGGCGAAGCTAACTGGGAAGGGCTGCGTCCCTCCCGGAATACCCCGCGCACTACAATCTCCGAGCCCGCATTCGCGACGCCCCGAAGGGTAGTTTTTGGCCCTTTGCAACGTATTGAAAATCAGCTTCTCCTGAAGGCCAAAATTACATTTGAGATGAGGAGAACTACCTCAAACATGTTTTTCCTCATCTCAAATGTAGTTTTTGAGTTTTGCGGAAGGTTTTTTGAAGAGTGGGGAATGCTTTTTCCAAAAACTGGGGCAGCGCCAGTTGTTTCGGATGGCGAAGTTATATCGGCGGCGCCGGGGAATGAGGACTTTGATAAGCGAAAAGCTTGTATCGTTTTTCGCGAAGGCTGACTTGGAGCAGAGACGCGCGCCAATGTTTTGCGCGCAGTTAGCATGGAATACGAGATTCGCGATACGGTTTTGCGCGGCGTTAGCTGGGAGGGCCGCTGCAGCGCGGCCCGCTTCACCGCATTAG